>DATNAU010000198.1:0-66804 GCA_035572415.1 Acidobacteriaceae bacterium | reverse complement strand
CGACGGCATACCAGCTTTGCCAGCGTGTTTGTAAGCCCGGAGATCGACGACACGATCAACATCGAGATCAAGACGGAAGACCTGCGCATCGATACCTACCGCAGCGGCGGCAAGGGCGGCCAGCATGTGAACACGACCGACTCGGCCGTGCGCATCACGCATATTCCGACAGGCCTGGTGACCGGCTGCCAGAATGAGCGCTCGCAGCACAAGAACAAGGACCGCGCGATGAAGATGATGCGGTCGAAGCTGTACGAGTATGAACTCGAAAAAAAGCGCGCGGCGACCAAAAAGATCGAGGATGCAAAGCTGGACATCGGGTGGGGCTCGCAGATCAGAAGCTATGTGCTGCAGCCGTATCGCATGGCGAAGGACCTGCGGACGCGCGTTGAGGTGGGCGACGTGGATAAGGTGCTGGATGGCGCTCTGGAGCCGTTTATCCGCGGGTACTTGAAGATGCGGCGCGAGGGCGGCGTGCCGGCGCCGGCGGCCGATCCAGACGAAGACTAAAAGCAACCATGGATTTGCGCGGATAAAGCACGGATTAAATACATATCGGTTTTGATCCGTGTCTTATCCGTGAAAATCCGCGGTTCGCTCTTTGCATTGTGCGCATCCAAGGATGAGCGCGTAACGACGCGAATGAGGGATGTCCGCGAGATGACAAAGGTAAGTGAGGAAGAGAAGGCAGCGAGCGAGAGTCTCGAGCTGCGTGTGCAACTCGAGGCGCTGCTGGATGGCGGGCAGGCGCATGCGAAGTTCGAAGATGCGGTGAAGGATTTTCCGATAGAGCTGCGCGGCGTTGTGCCGGAGCGATTGCCCTACTCGGCGTGGCAACTGCTGGAACACATGCGGATCGCGCAGGCGGACATAGTCGAGTTCTCTGCCCCGCCTAGCGGCGGGTACCAAGAAAAACCATGGCCGGATGCATATTGGCCGAAGACTCCGGAGCCGCCTACGCCCGACGCGTGGGACCAGTCCGTCGCCGCGATTGAAGCGGACCGCGCAAAATTTCGCGCGCTGATCACGAAGGAAGGCGCGGACCTGGCAAAGCCGTTCCGCTGGGGCACGGGGCAGAACCTGCTGCGCGAGGCACTGCTGATCGCGGACCACAACGCGTATCACGTGGGCGAGTTGGTGATGCTGCGAAGACTGCTAGGAGCGTGGAAGTGATCCGCAGCAGAACGATGCGGGATTCTTCGCCAAACAACCCCAGCCAGCAAGCTGGCCGGGGACCCCGGTGGGCTCAGAATGACAGGTACAAACACCTGAGGTTGTGCCGGAAGAATGGGAAGGTTCAATGAATGAGCCGGAAGTGATCGACGAGATGCTGGGTGAAGGGGCGCTGAAGGGCGAACCGCGCGCGATTGCAGTCGTGGGGCTGTCCGACAATCCTGGCAAGCCGAGCCACTACGTGTCGGCCTACATGCAGCGACAGGGTTACAGAATCCTTCCGGTGAACCCCTCGTTGGAAAGCGTGCTCGGTGAGAAGTGCTATCCATCGCTGACGGAGCTGCCAGTGAAGCCGGACGTGGTGAATGTATTCCGCGTACCGGCGATGATTCCGGCGATTGTGGACGAGATGCTGATGCTGGGATTGAAGGACCTTTGGGTGCAGGCGGGGATCATCAACCGGGAGGCGGCAGATCGCGCGGAGGCCGGGGGCATCCGCGTGGTGATGGACCGATGCATCATGATTGAGCACCGGCGGAGAGAAGGAGCGTAAACGAGGGTCGAGGGTCAAGGTGCGCGGTTCAAGGTTGGTGCATCCATCAGCTCCCGTTGCTACAGTATGCTGACAAACTGACACCACACAACGAACTACAATCGAGAGTGTGAGAAAGAGCGGAAAGATCGCGGCACTGGCGCTCGTGACGACCCTGTGCTGCATCGGACGCACGCAGATCGCAACGGTCGGCGATGGCGGTCCTGGGCCGGTAAAGGCGCAGCATTTGACGGCGGAACTGGTTTCGCTGGGGCCGGCGATTGCGCCCGGCGGGGAGCAGATGGTGGGCCTGGTGCTGTCGATGGAGGAGCACTGGCACGTCTACTGGGTGAACCCTGGCGATTCCGGCGAGCCGCCGAAGATTGACTGGACACTGCCGGCAGGTTTCACGGCTGGGGCGATGCAATTCCCCATCCCTGACAGGCTGCCGCTGGGTCCGCTGATGGATTTCGGGTATGAATATGAGGTCGCGTTCCCGGTTCCGATCTCCGCCCCGGCGAATGCCAAACCCGGACCGGCGCATCTGGACGCGCAGGTAAGCTGGTTGGTGTGCTCCGAGGTATGCGTACCGGGCAAGGCGCATCTGGGTCTTGACCTGAATGTGCAGCAGGGAGCACCGTCGCCTGCGCAGGAGCCCAGACTCGGCGCGTTGGGCGAAGCGATGACACTGTTGCCGAGGGTACTGCCTTCCGGCGCGAAGGTGTCCATCACCGGCGACGCTAAGCGGTTTGCACTTACGTTGAGCGGGATCAAGCGCGCGATGGATGCGGGCTTTTTCCCATACGTCGATACCTCAGCGGCGGCTGATCCAGCGAGCGATGCGCTGCCCGGGGCCGTCATCGCGAACGCTGCAGTGCAGGGTGTCGAGCCGCTGAAAGATGGATTGCGGGTTTTTGTGAAGCGCTCGCCCGATTCCACGACGCTGCCGGCCAGGCTGAGCGGGATTGTGCGGCTGTCAGACTCGCTGGCGTATGAGGTGAGCGCGCCGGTGGTGCAGGTGAACGATGTGTGGGCGGCGACGCATGGAGGCCGGCCCGCTCCGGCGGCTGGCGTGAAAGGAACGACAATGACGGCGTGGGGCGCGATTGGGCTGGCATTTGTGGGTGGCATGATCCTGAACCTGATGCCATGCGTGTTTCCCGTGCTGTTCCTGAAGGCGCTCTCGCTGGTGCAGACCGCGAATGCGGGGGGCGAGCGCAGAAACCACGCGCTGCGGCACGGGCTGGTCTATGCGCTGGGGATTCTGGTGTCCTTCTGGGCGATTGTGGCGGCTCTGCTCGCAGTGCGTGCGACAGGCATCCGTGCGGGATGGGGATTCCAGTTGCAGTCGCCGGTGTTTCTCGCGATTCTCTCAACGGCGATTTTCTTTCTCGCACTCTCCCTGGCGGGGCAGTTCGACATTGGGTTGTCGCTGACCTCAGCCGGCGGCGAACTGGCGGAGAAGCAGGGTTATTCCGGCAGCTTCTTTACTGGAGTGCTGGCGGTGGTAGTGGCGACGCCATGCGCGGCGCCATTTATGGGTGCGGCGATCGGCTTCGCGCTGGCGCAGTCGGCGCTGATTTCCTTTGCGGTGTTTACGGCCCTGGCGTTGGGACTGGCCGCGCCGTATCTGCTGCTGAGCTGGCAGCCGGGCTGGGCGAAGCTGCTGCCAAAACCCGGCGCGTGGATGGAGGTCCTGAAGCAGACCGCGGCGGTCATCTTCTTCGTGACGGCGCTCCTGCTGGCGTGGGTCTATGGGCAAATCGAGACGGCACGCGCGGGCGGCGAAGGCGGCGTGACGCAGATTGCGCTGTTGCTGGGGTGCTTCCTGGTGGCGGCGATTGCGGGTTGGGCGCTGGGCCGCTGGCCGGCGAAATGGGGCAGCACGATTGCGGCAGTAGTGCTGATCGCGGCGGGGCTGGCGATTCCGTTGTCGCAGCAGAAAAAGATCGCAGCGCAGGCGGCAAGCAGCGCAGCGAGCGTGGCAACTGGGAGTTCCGCGACTGGTTCGGCGAACTACGCCGGGAATCTCGATGTCCAGTGGCAGCCGTACTCGGAGCCGGCGCTGCAGGCGGCGCACGCGGCTGGGCGGCCCGTGTTCATCGATTTCACGGCGGCATGGTGCCTGAGTTGCGAGGTGAATGAACGTATCGCCCTGAAGACGGCCGAGGTGGAAGCTGCTCTGCGCAAGGGCAACTTCGTGACGATGAAGGCCGACTGGACCGATTATGGGCCAGTGATCGAGCAGAAGCTCGAATCGCTGGGGCGGGATAGTGTGCCGACGTATGTCATCTATCCGGCGGCCCAGGGCAGCGCGCCGGACGTGCTGCCGGAAGCGTTGAGCAAAAGCATCGTGCTGAACGCGATCGAACGGGATACGAGGTAGGCGTCCCGCTGGGATTCGGGAGCATTTGCCGCTGGGGCGATTACTTTCGTTCGACAATTTTGGACCGAAGGTGGTATTTCTGCGGGGCAGCGCGCCCGATAACCTAGCTGGACAGGCGGCCATAATGGACGTCCGGTAGGCGATAGGGTCACGCGCTCCGTCAAGGAAAGCCCTGTGCTGTTGTGTTTTCCAATTGACGTAACGCGAGGTCGCTGGAAGAATGGGGTTCACCGAGTCATGCGCTTTGAACCCCGCCGATAGGAGTGATTGAGCTCCGGTCGCTGGGTGCGCGTAAGTTACCTACGTCACCCTAACCCTTCCCTTTCGTCTGCAAGCCGACTTTGCGCCCGGACCTGGCGCATGGATCATCCCCCATCCGTCCAAACAGGCGGTGGGCGTTCCCATCGACGCGCGGGCCGCGTAGATCGAGGGAGATTTCGAAATGCGCATCACCAGGATTCGCCTCCAACTCGCCGCTTTCCTCTTCATCCTCCTGCCGGCAACGGCTGGGGTAGTGGCAGTGCATGCCTCGGCGACCTGCGAAAAGTTTGTCCGCACCTATGTGACGAAGCCGGTCCGCAACCGGGTAAGCCAGGCGACCGCCGATGCATGGGCAGCGTGGCGCATCGAGCATCCCCACTGGAAGCCAAACCCGGCACTGCACCGGCCGAAGTACGTGATGACGCGCGAGGAGCAGGTAAAGAAGGTGGAGTTTGCCTGCGAGGTTCCGACGCTTCCTGTCGCGCAAAAGATATTCTTCGACACTGCGCGCATCGATCCTCCGCCGGCGCTGCTGCCGCCGACGATGGAGACCGAGACCAGCTTTCCCACGCTGCCGACCGAGGTAGCCGAGGTGGTGCCGCTGCCGCCCCTGGGATCGTTTTTGCCGCCGCCGGCCATGCCGGTTCCCGAAGTCCAAACAGGGATCCCAGGACCGACGCCCGAGCCGATGAGCCTCCTGATGGTGGCGTCGGGTATCGGCGGACTGTTACTGTTCGGAATGCGCCGGCAAACGCCGTCCACCCGATCGCGATGAGATGACGGAACCGCTCGCTGGCCTGATCTACTCCACCTGCGGCTTCCAGATGTAGAGATGATCGTGATCGCTGGAGGTCGCGATTTCGATACCACGCTGTCTTGTCGCGCGGCTCAGGGCCGAGCGGATGTTTTCCTTGGTATCGGGAAGGTCCGCCAGGGGAACCTTCAGCGCCGAGCCTTCCTTGAGTGAGGCAATGCTCTCAAGCAATTGATCGATGATGATCCGGTGTTTCCCGTCGCGGCCTTTGGGCACATCTGCTTGCAGGATAGATTTGAACTTTCCGGCGATTGGGTCGTCTCCGAGTCCGTCCATAACAGTCTATCTCCGTGCTTGACCTTCCGTTTAATGTGGTGCTACCGTGACGTTATCCTGATATTGACGTAACAATATCAGGAAGTGTTGTATCGTCAAACAATGTTTTACCCTGAATGCTTTTTATTCTGCGGCTCGTGCACAGCTAAGGGGCGGCTCAACTGCGAGTGAGGATGGCCAGTATCGACGGGCCGCTCGCGGCGAACGTAAAGATTTTTGCCGACTGAGAACGAGTTAACCCGTATCGCACAAATGGGACTAGGGTGGGGACAAGTGAGGTGATACGATGTCCAACTTCTCCCGGTTCGAAACTGCATCTGCTTCGCCGCGATTCCAGGTTATTCCGCTGGACGAGGTTCCATCCGGCCGTTACATTCCGGAGATGGACAGGCAGAAGCCGCTGGCGCTGGTCGTAGACGACGAGCGCGTGATCGCAGATACGCTGTCGATTATTCTTTCAAAAAATGGGTTCGCCACCATGACGGCATACAACGCTGCCCAGGCGCTGGAGTTGGCATCTGCCGCAACGCCGGACCTGCTGCTGTCGGACGTGATGATGGATCCAGGCATGGACGGCACCGAGCTGGCGATGGCTCTGGTGGAGCGCTGCCCGCATTGCAAGGTGCTGCTGTTCAGCGGACACTCGGCGACCCGCGACCTGCTGGAGAAATCGCGGGCCGCGGGCCACGACTTCACGTTGCTAAGCAAGCCGCTGCATCCTGCGGACCTGCTGCTGCGGCTCTCCGAGACGCTCGCAGTGACCGCTGAATAAGCTTTCAGGTAACGTCGACGCGCGGTAGAATCTTCGCCATCGGGTCCCACGGCTGGAGAGGAGATCGCCACTGATGCGTGCCTTGCCTCGCACCTTCGCTACCCCGTCCTTCCTTGTTCTTCCTTCGATCTGCCTCTTGGCGATAGTGTGCGCCCTGCGCAGCGCCGCACAGGACGCGGGCAGCCAAGCGGGTGGGCCCACTGTGAAGCAGGAGCAGGGGCCCGCGCCAGTGGTGCGCGAGGCGCCCGACCGGGCCCCGGCGGAGCCCCAGATCGCCGGTGAGATGCCCGGCGCCAACTACGATCCCGCGCTCTTCCAAAAGCCAATGCCCACCGCCGAGCTTGCGTTCCTGACGCAATTCGCGGGCAAGACCTCGAACGAGTTGTACCGCGACAAGCAGTTTCGCAAGCTGATGAAGGAATTTGTCCCCGACTGCCTCTATCACTACGGCTCGGATATGTTCCTAGGCAATGCGCTGGACGAGGTGATCAAAGGTTCGACCGAGCCCGTGCAAGTGCGTGAGGGGCGATATGTGATGCTTTCCGGGCACATGGACCAGCATCTCTACGGCCAGGCCTTTCTGTGGATTGATACTCAGGAGGGTATCGGAATCGGAGCCTTCTCCTTCCGTCCCAGCAATGGCGAACCCACACCGGTGTTGAATGTGTTCTCGCGCCAGGTGAAGAAGGAGGCGCTGCTAGAGTACAGCCAGCTTCCAGCAGCCTTTGTAGAGGACCTTGGTGTTTGGGAGAGAGCCGAGAAAGTACCAGTTCTGACCGCGCGCTACTTCATCACCGGATCGAATAACAAGATTTTGCTGGAGCATGATGAGGATTTCTGCGCACCGGCGGGAGGCATCCAGTTGAGGCACTGCGACGAGGCGTTCGCAGCAGCGGCGGACAAGGATATGGAGGCGGCCTCCTACCTGGAGCAGACCCACCACGTGACCAATGCAACGGCACGAATGATCGAGGACCCTACGCAGGTCGCATGGATTTCGGTGCGCGACCGGACGTGCGCCGGCGTTCTGAATCCGCTGGGCTGCCGCGTGCGGATGACGACCGAGCGGACCCACATCATCCTGCATGCGCCGCCGCCCCACCATCACCCGCCTGCGCGCCCTCCCGTGTCGCATCCCGTGCACAAGTGATGCTCGCGCGGTAGATGAGCAAGCGACGGTGGGTCGCGGCAGACTATTCTGGCTTGCGCTTGCTCGCTCGAATCCGCGCAATCTCATCCATGCGCTGGGCGAGCAGCTTCTCGCGGCCTTCCTGCGTGGGCTGATAGTAGCGGCGGCCGGCGAGCGATGGAGGCAGGCATTCCATGTCGGCGACCCTGCCTTCCACATCGTGCGCGTACTGGTAATCCTTGCCGTAGTCGAGCGACTTCATCAGCTTCGTCGGCGCGTTGCGCAGATGCGGCGGAACTGGTTCGGCGGCAGTGCGCTCAATATCGCCGAGAACATCGCCGTAGGCGGTGTAGACAGCGTTCGATTTCGGCGCCAGCGCGAGGTAGACGACTGCTTGCGCCAGGGCAAGTTCGCCTTCGGGTGAGCCGAGAAAGTGCATGGCGTCGCGCGCAGAGAGACAAAGATTGAGGGCTTCCGGCGCGGCGAGGCCAATGTCCTCGACAGCCATTCGCACCACGCGGCGGGCGACGTACATCGGATCTTCGCCGGCCTGCAACATGCGGCCGAGCCAATAGAGCGAAGCGTCAGCATCGGAGTTCCGCACGGATTTGTGCAGCGCGGAGATGATGTCATAGTGCTGCTCGCCCTGCTTGTCATAGAGGAGCACGCGGCGCTGGAGCGCTTCGGCGGCGAGGTCTTTAGTGATGTGCGGTTCGGATTTGGATTGTGCGAGCGCGAGGTTCGCCGCGACTTCCAGCGCATTGAGCGCATTGCGAGCATCGCCGGACGCATAGGCAGCGATGGTGGCGAGCGCGTCGCCGTCTGCGGTAACGTGGGACGCTCCGAGCCCGCGGATTTTATCCGTGAGCGCGCGATGGAGGAGCGAGACGACCTCCTCTTCCGTAAGCGGCTGCAATGTATAGACGCGGCAGCGGGAGAGCAGCGCGGCGTTCAGCTCAAATGAGGGGTTTTCGGTGGTCGCGCCGATCAGCCTGATGGAGCCGCGTTCGACATAGGGCAGGAAGGCATCCTGCTGCGCCTTGTTGAAGCGATGGATCTCATCGACGAAGAGGATGGTGCGCGAGCCGAAGCGCGCAGCCTTCTCCGCGTCCGCCATCACCTGCTTGATCTCCTTGATGCCGGAGAGGACGGCGGAGAACTCAATGAAGCTGGCATTCGTCAGCGCGGCGATGATCTTGGCCAGCGTGGTCTTGCCGGTGCCGGGCGGTCCCCAGAAGATCATCGACGTGGGATCGTCGTGCTCAATGGCGATGCGCATCGGCTTGCCGGGGGCGAGCAGGTGCTCCTGGCCCACGTATTCATCCAGCGTGCGTGGCCTCATGCGCTCGGCGAGCGGCGCGCCTGTCTTCGTGGCGGCGGGTGCGGAGAGCGGTGATGTGTCGAAGAGAGACAAGAGCTAGGTTCTTGGTTCGGGGTTCGAGGTTCGAGGTACAGCGTCTTTGCCGCTTTGAATTTGACGCTGGCGCGAGGCTTCGTAGAGCAGAAGCGAACCGGCGATGGCGGCGTTGAGGCTCTCGACCGGGCCGGGCGTGGGGATTGAGATGCGCGCATCGGCGAGCGCGAGGAGATCGGGCGAGAGGCCAGCGCCTTCGTTGCCGATCATGAGCGCGGTGGGCTTGGTGAGGTCTGGCATGGTCGCATGTTTGCCCGCAGCGTCTGGCGAAACTGCGGCCAATAGATGGATGCCCTGCGCTTTCAACCCGTTCAATTCTGCAACGCTCGTCTGCAGCACCGGCACGCGGAAGACGGAGCCTGCGGAAGCGCGCAGCGCCTTCTGGTTCCACGGGCTGACCGTGCCCGCAGTGGTGAGGACCGCAGCGGCGGCGAAGGCTTCCGCTGAGCGGATGAGCGTGCCCAGATTGCCGGGGTCCTGGAGACCGGCGGCGATGAGCAGCAAGGGCGCTGTGTGCGCGTGCGGCTTTGAGTATTCAGTGAGGGCAGCATCGAGCTGCCACTGCGGCGGCTCGATCAGCGCAGCGATTCCCTGTGGTGATTGCGTGTCGGCGGCGGAGGCGAAGATGTCGTCGGCGAGGCGGATCACCTCCACGTTGCCCGAGACTTCATCAGGCAGTGAAGCATGGTCGCTGACAAAGATGGTGCGCAGTGCGATGTTGCTACGGATCGCCTCGCAGATGAGGTTCTCGCCTTCGATGGCGACCAGGCCGTCCGCAAGGCGGGCGTTGCCGGCGAAGGCGGCGCGCAGCTGCTTGACCCGCGGGTTGGCGCGACTGGTGATGAGGGGCGAAAGCATCTAAGGGAAAATCTTACGCTGTAAGCTGCGGTGGCTGCGATTCGTCGCATCGATCCCACTCATCGCGCATGAAGCCGCGCGATGAATGGGGCACGGTTCATCGACGATGCGAACAGAAATCATCTGCATCGGCTACACTGCTGAATCGCAAGCAAAGAGGACAACATACTCATGCCCGCTGAAACGACGAACAGGCCCGGCACGCTTCCCTCCCCTGACACGCTGGTGAATATTCCGCGGCTGATTGCTGCGTACTATGCGCTCCATCCGGAGCCGGGCGATGCGGCGCAGCGCGTGGCGTTCGGGACGTCCGGGCATCGCGGGAATGCGTTTGCCGCGAGCTTCAACGATGACCATATTGCCGCCATCACGCAGGCCATCGTCGAGTACCGCAAGGGCCAGGGCACGGACGGGCCGCTGTTTCTGGCGCAGGACACGCACGCGCTGTCTGAGCCGGCGTTCACCACGGCGCTCGAGGTGCTCGCGGCGAATAGCGTCGAGGTGATGATCGATGCGGAGCTGGGTTACACGCCGACGCCGGCGCTGAGCCACGCGATCCTGACCTACAACAAGGGCCGGAAGAGCGGGCTGGCCGATGGGATCGTCATCACGCCGTCGCATAATCCGCCGGAGGATGGCGGCTTCAAATACAACCCGCCGAGCGGCGGCCCGGCGGACACGACCGCGACCAAGTGGATCGAGAACCGCGCCAATGAACTGATTGCGGCAAAGCTTGCGGGTGTTCAACGCATGCATTATGCGCGCGCGCTGGCGGCGGCGACGACGCATCGGCATGATTACATCTCAGCGTATGTGGGCGACCTTGGCAAGGTGATCGACTTCGCGCCGCTGAAGGGAACGACGCTGAAACTTGCTGTCGATCCGCTGGGCGGCGCGGGCGTGCACTACTGGCCGCGCATCGCGGAGAAGTATCTGCCGCAGTTGCAGGTGCTGAATCCGTATGTCGATCCGACGTTCCGCTTCATGACGCTGGACTGGGACGGGCGTATCCGGATGGACTGCTCCAGCCCGAACGCGATGGCGAGCATGATCGCGAACAAGGACCGCTTCGACGTGGCGTGGGCGTGCGATACGGACCACGACCGGCACGGCATCGTGACGCGATCGACGGGGCTGCTGAACCCGAACCACTACCTGGCCGTCGCGATCCAGTATCTGTTCACGCATCGCCCGGAGTGGTCGGCGAAGGTGGGGATCGGGAAGACGCTGGTGTCGTCGTCGATCATCAATCGCGTGGCCAAGGGGCTGGGCCGCCCGATGCTGGAGGTGCCGGTGGGCTTCAAGTGGTTCGTCGACGGGCTGATCGAGGGCTCGCTCGGGTTTGTGGGTGAGGAGTCAGCGGGTGCGAGCTTCCTGCGGCGCGACGGCACGGTGTGGACGACGGACAAAGACGGGCTGATCCTGGGCCTGCTGGCGGCGGAGATGACGGCGGTGACGGGCAAAGATCCCGGCCAACTCTACGCGGAGCTGACGGCGAAGTACGGCGCGCCGGTGTACCAGCGCATCGATGCTTCAGCAACGAAAGCCCAGAAGGCGAAGCTGGGCAAACTGTCGCCCGCGCAGGTGACGGCGAAGATGCTGGCCGGCGAGGCGATCACCGCGGTGCTGACGGAGGCTCCGGGGAACCACGCTCCGATTGGCGGAGTGAAGGTGACGACGGAGAACGGCTGGTTCGCGGCGCGGCCTTCGGGCACCGAGGACGTGTACAAGATCTACGCGGAGAGCTTCCGCGGACCGGACCACCTGAAGCGCATTCAGGAGGAGGCGCAGGCGGTGGTGAACGCGGCGATCTCGTGACCGTACCCCCCTCCCTATCCCAAATTGCATAATCCAGAAAACAAAGGGTTAAAGGGCTATGATCTTGAAAACATTGGGCGAGGAGTTTATCTCACTGCAAATAAGAGAGTTATCATCCTAAATTGTGGAAAGCAAAGGAAAAGCCCGGCGCGCGCCCGGGCTTGCTGTTTGTGCTTTCTAACTTCCTCCATTATACCAAGCGGAGCATAACTAATATGCCACTTATATGTTGCTGATGAGGAACAGGTTAGAGTAATTTGGGGGCTTGACAAGGGATTTGCTTCAGTTATCTTGAGCAACTGCTAGCCCCGAGGTTCATGGATGCAGAAGAAGATTTGGTTTGTTGTGGGGATGGTTCTGGTGCTCGTAACTGGCACCTCCTATGCGCAGTCCGGTTGTTCCCCGATCGACGTGAGGACTGAGGCGATACTGCCGCTGGGCATCCAGAACAAGCTCTTAGCCCATAGGGTCAAGGCAGACGACCTTGAACTCGAGGCTCCGGCTGACGTGGGGGGCGATGTAGTGGTGCTCCGCAAGACGCTGGATGTGGCGACGCAGGCGTTCTTTCGATGTGAAGCCAAAATCGATGCCGCCCCGACAGCTCTGCAATCGGCACTCGCCGAGTTTCTGCATACTGATCGATCCAAGCGCGCTGACGACAGTGCGGAGGTTTATGGTTCGAATCTGACAGTTCATGTAGAGGATGCGAAGGGCTTTCTGGATTCGGTATTTGTTGTGCTGACCTTTGGCATCGAATGCGGCGACGACAATCTGCTCCTGCTGTTCACGAAAGACGGCGATCATTGGAAGGAGCGGTTGCATTGGTATGCGGATAAGTACACGGCGCCGTCTGATGCGTTTGGCGATTTTTTCCCGTATGCGGGAGTGCCGGGACCTGAAGGCAAGCCCGCCGTCGCCGTGGCACATGGCACGCCATGGTGTACTTCGCGGATGAGCGGGTTCAAAGTAGATCTCATCAAACCCTCAGATTCCGACTCGCCTCAGAAGCTGCTTGCATCGACTCACAGCGGGTATAGCAGGGGAGACACAACGCCAACTCTCAAGCCGTACCCTGAAGGCGTTACGCTGCGGCTCGATGACAGCTCAGCTGATCTGGAGGGCGTCTTTACGTACGTCGGAGTTTTCCGATATCGCACGACTACCGGCGGATTGGTACGGCTACCGGTAGCGGGAAATGTCAGAGACTTCGTTGATAGCTGGCTAGCGGAGTCATGGGCTATCGCCGCCAGTTGGTCAGCTGATCCGGGCCAGAATCTGAAAAGTGCTCATGAGAGATTTTCCTACGACGACGCAAACAAGGACGTTCCAACGATTCACTATGGTGCGATACGTAGATGCACATCTGGCACAAGCCATTTCCAAACAGAGATCGACCTCACGGACATCCGTCCTGTCAGCGGTAAGCCGCAAGAGTCCAAGCTGCCCGCGATTTACGCGCAGGTGCGACAGAATTCGGATTCATTCACGATGCTCTCCATCAGTGAGAAGGCCGATGCAAGCTGCACCGGGCCTGATCTGATGAAAAAGGTGCCAGACGCACAACGATAGGTCGGGCCTACAGCCCTCTGATGGTTATGGGGGGTGCGTACCTAGGCCTTCGGCCTAGGCTAATATATCGTCGCGCCGATGGCGCTCATCTCTGTGGCACGATCCCACTCATCGCGCAAATGCGCGCGATGAATGGGGCACGGATTTGTGGCGATACGTTGAAAGACAAATGCGGGGGTCCTTCGACTCGGTTCCCTTCGGCTCCGCTCAGGGTCCCTCGCTCAGGATGGCGGCCTTTTGAGGGATCGTTCAGCGTCAATTTTGATTCCCAGGGCTAATGCCCCATGTGTTTGGGTGCTCGTAGTCCGGGACTGGGTAGTGAGTCAGTTTGAAAAAAGATGACCTCAGGGGCTAAAGCCCAACTTCAGATTGGCCCGCTGATGGCGTGGCTGAAGCCACGCCCTTTCAAAGCAGAATTCAAACTGACCCACTACCCGAGACTGAAGCCCGGGCCTATCTCAGAGGCAAATACGGAGATTCTGAATGCGATGCATCCAGAATGACGAGCGGAGGAGTCGTCGCTGGCTTATTTCCCTGCGAGCGGGTTTCTGAGGAATTCGGCGGGGGTGAGGGCGCGGGGGGTGAAGCGGGCCTCGTAGATGGCACCTTTGTAGTAGTCGCGCAGATCGATGCGGGTACCGGCGGAGGAGCGGCCGGGGCGCTCGGGCGGGATGGAGAGCGGGCCCGAGCCCTGAAGCTCGTCGCCTACATAGTTGGATAAAGTGTGGCCGTCGTAGACGGCGGTGACGCGATACCAGGGGCCGAAGGGATGCAACTTGTCGCAGTTGAGCAGGGTGCGCGACTGGCCGGCGGCGGTGGCGAAGCTGTCGAGGCACCATGCGTTGCCCTTGCCGTCGGCGGCGGGGCGGATGCGGATCTCGAAGAGCATGCGCTCGTTGGGATAGTCCTGGCCGGTGGCGGCGTCGACGGACTGCAGATGGAAGATGCGCTGCTCGGGCTTGCCGTCCGGGTCGGGCCGGAAGACCATCTCCCATGTCCAGGTGGCGGCGCCGGCGAGCGGATGCACGTTGACGAAGAGCGCGGAGTCCGTGCCGTTGAAGGCGACGGCCTTGCCGGCGGGCGTGTCGATGAGCTGCGGCGTGCCGAGGACTTTGGTGGGGTGTCCGCCGAGTGAGGCGAGGTTGTCGAAGCGCCAGGTCTGCTGGGTGGGGGCGGGCGTTTGTGCGGGCTGCGCGGACGGTTGTGCGTTGACGAAGGAAGTCGCGCCCAGAGCGCAGGCGGCGAAGAGTCCGAGAGATTTGCGGAACATGGATTGACGACCTCAGGGGCTAAAGCCCCCTCTTCCATCCGGCGATTTACGACACGGCTAAAGCCGTGCCCTTAAGCAAAACCGATTGTTGCAGAAAGCTGAGAGCTTGTCCCGGCGGCTAAAGCCCCCTTGCATTTGTGCTCGCGATGCCGGGACTAAAGTCCCGGCCTATCTTAGAGGCAAATGCAATACGGAGATTCTGGAGCGCAAATATAGCGCTCCAGAATGACGAGCCAATACAAATGCAGCGATTCTTCGCCGATGGCTCAGAATGACAGGTTCGTGAGGTCATGACTTAAACCAATCCTCTCGCCGCTAAACAAGGCACCCCACCCATGCGCGCTCTAGCGACCGCGCATGAATGGGGCACCCCAAGATGGATTTACGTGCTGTGATCATGCGGCGGCGGCGAGACGCGACTGGCGTCCGGCTTCGATGCCGTCGAGTGTGGTCCAGAGAGCGCGGGCGGTGTTTTCCGCGGACTCGAGAGCGATCTCAGCCTGCTCGGGATCGGCGGCGATCTCCGCGGCGAGCAGATCGCGCCATACCTGCGAGTGGAAGACATCGGCGACGGTATGCACGGTGAAGTAGCGGCGGGTGGTCTCGTCGGCTGCGTAATGGTTCTGGAGACCCTCGGACTTGGTCGCGGCGATGGCGGGCACGCGCGACTCATAGGCATAGAGCGCGGCGAGCGCCTCGGCGGGCGAGCCGTACATGGTCTCGCGGAAGTGGGAGATCATGGCGCGGGTTTCAGCGTTGAGATCGCGCGAACGAACGCCTGCCTCCTTTGCACCCATGCCGCGTGCGAAGTCCATCCACATATCGCTGTGCGGCGTACCGTCGCGCATGCCCTCTTCGTCGGCGAGGTTCGCGAGCACGGTGCGGCGGAGCTCGCCATCGGGAAGCTGGGAATGCAGCGCGCTGAGATACGTGGGGAAGGCCGAGACCTGGTGCCAGTATTCGCCGGCGTACTCGCGGAGATCGTCGCGGGTGAGCTCGCCGCGCGACCACGCGGTGTAGAAGGGATGCTGCAGGAGGTCATAGCGAGCGATGCGGGCGTCTAAATCCTGAAAAAAGCGTTCGGCGAAGACGGCGGACGAGGAGTCGGGCATGTGGTGGTAATCTCCGGTCAGATTTTTGGGGCTCAGGGAATGCAGGAGAATTGTAACGAAGAAGGCTGAGGAAGAAATCGAGCTTGGCGGCGATTACGGCATGGCCGTGGCATAACGGATGGTCGCATTTCAGATCCTCATCTCAGATATGGGGGGGGGGAAGAAGCCGGTCAATCGCTGGAAGGGTTGATTGAGAATGTCTCGCCAGTTCATGGCGAGACACGCTTCCCTAAGCCAGTCGCGTGAGTTACCCTGATGTCTCTCCCTAACCTGCCGTAATTCGATTAAGAAGTTTCTCTCCTGGAGCTTGCATGAAGATCTTCGGCTTCCTTGTGCTTCTTGTGCTTATCGCCGGCGGACTGATCTACGCCGACGGCACGCGCTTGCCTTCCACGCACTCGGTCTCTGTGACGGGCGTGGTGGCGGCGCCGCCGGAGAAGGTGTTTGCGCTGATCGGCGATGTGAAGAACGGGAGCAACTGGCGGCCCGAGGTGAAATACGTCAATATGCTGGAGCCCGACCATGGCCGCGATCACTGGGTGGAGCACTACGCTTATCACCAGTTCATGACCTTTCTGGCGGTGCAGACCCAGCCGCCGACGCTGCGGCAGGTAAAGCTGGACGATCCTTACGCGAAGTACGGCGGAACATGGACCTATCAGCTATCGCCGGGACCGACGGCGGATTCCACGACGCTGAAGATCACCGAGGATGGATACATCAACCCGCCGCTGTACCGCTTCATGATGGCGCATGTGATGGGGCCGACGAAGAATCTGGACGCCTATATGAAAGACATCCAGGCGGCCGCGAGCCGCTAACGGCGATGGCGTACCGGGGCAGGCTGGAGTACGCGCATGAGCGCCACATCCGCGCGCGCAACACCTGGAACTATCGGCTGGCGCACTGGCCGCTGTGGATCTGGGTCTTCTTTCTCACGCCAGGGCCGCTGACGTTCTCGCTGTTCGCGCACGGCTTCGGACGGTGGAACTCGATATGGATGGGCGCCGTGCTGATCGGGACAGGGATCGCTGCGCTGCGCGGGAGCCTGCCGGGCGCGGAGCCTGCGCCCTATATTCTGCGCTTCGATGAGGACAAGCCGAACCCACTGTACCGGCGCGTCTGTTACACCTTCGCGTGGAACGCGGTGCTGAGTTTTGCGCTGCTGAATCTGGCGGGGCTCGTGATCGCGACGGCGACCGGCGTGTGGTATCTGCAACAGATTTACTGGTATGGGTACGCGCCGCTATGCGCGGTGATTCTGCTGCTGGGTGCGGCCGGTGAGCTGCCGCGTGTGGGACGGTCGACGAAGGGCGAAGGCACGGAACGGCGGTATTTCTACGGATCGGTGTGGGCGGCGACGATCGGGCAGACCGCGCTCCTGCTGGTTTGGAAGCTGCTGCCGAATACGCGCGAGGCCAGCGCGGCAAAGCTGGCGATCTTTGCGGGAACGCTGGCTGCCGTGGGGCTCGCCGCCCG
Organism: Acidobacteriaceae bacterium; assembly: GCA_035572415.1. Classification (GTDB taxonomy): domain Bacteria; phylum Acidobacteriota; class Terriglobia; order Terriglobales; family Acidobacteriaceae; genus Edaphobacter. The sequence goes on along the minus strand of DATNAU010000198.1, from coordinate 49,941 downwards.
GAATGGCAAGCTGCCGCGCACACGGCCGATCGTGCCTGGCGAATCGATGGTGGCGGATTAGGCAGGGCGGAGAAAAAATCCGCTGACGGCTTCTAAACTCTTTCCAAAATCTTCCGATAAGTCCGAGGGGAGCGTGGCGACGCCGTATAGCGGGGGCGATGACGTGCCCAATCTGGCCGTTGCTGCGCGGAAGTGCCCAAATCACCGGCGCGCGCCTGAAGAAGCTTCAAACTTTGACGAAAGAGACCACATGAAGCGCTTTCATCGATGCATGTCTATTGCGGTACTCGCCACTTTGGCATTTGCGAGTGCCAGTAGTGCCCAGGATTTCACGGTATTCAACCGGCCGGTGCAGGTGCACGGATTCGCGTCGCAGGGATTCGCGTATACGAACCACAACAATTTCCTGACCATGAACACGACCAACGGCAGCCCAGCGTTCACCGATGGCGTGCTGAATGTGTCGACTTCGATCACAGACAAGTTTCGCCTGAGCGCGCAGGGGTACACGCGCAAAGTTGGACAACTTGACGATTTCCGTCCTGAACTGGATTTTGCCTTTGGCGACTACCGGTTTACGACCTGGCTTGGGGTCCGCGCGGGCAGAGTGAAGACGGCGATTGGGCTGTACAACGACACGCAGGACGCGGAGTTCCTCTACACCTGGGCATTGTTGCCGCAGGGGGTCTACCCACTGGATCTGCGCAACGCGATGATCGCGCACGATGGAGTCGATGTATACGGGCGGATTTCGCTGAGGCAGATCGGCAAACTGAATTACACCGCGTACGCCGGGAAGCGCACGTTCGATGATCGTGGCGGGTATTACACCTTCGCGAGCGATCTGGGGATGCCGATTACTGCCGAGTCGGGACGCGCGGTGGGCTGGGACTTGCGCTGGTCGACGCCGCTGAAGGGCCTGACCCTTGGTTCTTCGTGGACGGATTTGACGCAGGACCGCAAAGGGGTCTTCACGGCGGCGGGGTTCGTTCCAGGCGCACCATACACCGGTCTCAGTTCTCCGCAGCGCACAGCGGTTGGATATGGCGACTTCCAGCGCGGCAGGTGGGACTTCAGCGGCGAATACCGCGCGTCGGACTACTGGCTCAACATCCTAGTCGATCTGCCGGGCGTGCCGCCGTTCCCATGGAATGGCAGCAACGAATGCTGGTTCCTGGCGTCGACCTATCAGGCGAGCAAGCGGATTTCGGTGGGCATCTACCACTCGAATCTGCATGTGGACGCTCCGTGGAACCCCGCCGATACCGCCTCCAATCACATTTATGACGAAGTGGGCGCGTTCCGGTACGACATCAATCGCTTCTGGACGGCAAAGGCCGAAGGGCACTTGATGGATGGGTATGGAGACATCTTCTCGACCCAAGGATTTTACCAGCGGTCCAACCCCGATGGATTCAAGCCGAAGACCAATATGCTGGTGCTGAGAACCAGCGTGACCTTCTAGCGCAAAGGCAGATGGCCTGAGGGAGAGAGAATGAAGCTTACAGTGCAATTTGTGGCGACCGCTGCGGTTCTGGTGCTGGCATCGCGAGGCGCCCACGGCGCCGATGTGAAAGTGATCGCAAATCCGAGCGTTGCGATGAAAGCAGTCTCTGCTGACGATCTGAAAGACATTTTTCTCGAGAACAAGGACCTGCTCGGAGGCGCCCATGTGGAGCCTGTTCTTCTGAAGAATGGAGCGGCGCACGAGGCGTTTCTCAGCGAGTATGTGGGCAAGAGCGACGCTGGACTGCGGGCGTACTATCGCAGCCTGATCTTCACAGGCAAAGGCGCGATCCCCAAAGATTTCGGATCGGATGCCGAGGTAGTGGCCTATGTGGCGAAGACGCGGGGAGCGATCGGCTACGTGAGAAGCACGACCGATACTGCTGGAGTGAATGTTCTCGCAGTGAAATAACGAACCGGGACAAGGTGGCAGCTTCTGCAGGATCGCCTTCGTAAACAAAGGTGATGCTCGCAGGAGCTGCCCATATTGTGTCTCGCTGAGGCCTTAGCGCAGGAATGCGCCGAGCTCCGCCGCGGCGGTGCGCAGGTGAGGCAGAAAGCGGCTCTGCATCTCGTAGACGGGCATGCGTGGCGAGCTGCCGCTGAGGTTCAGCGTGGCGGTGACTCGGCCGGTGGACGAGTAGATGGGCACGGCGAGCGAGCGCAGGCCGATCTCATACTCCTGATCCACGAGCGCATAGCCCTGGCGACGGACGTTGCGCAGCACGACGCGCAGTTTGTCTGTGCTGGAGACGGTGCGCGCCGTGTAGGAGACGAGCTTAACGCGCGCGAGATATTGTTCCAACTGCTCCGGGGGCAGGAATGAGAGCAGCACGCGGCCCATGCTGGTGCAGTAGGCAGGCAGGCGGCTGCCGATGTGAAGATCGTCGGACATGACACGCGAGGACGAGGAGCGCGCGATGTAAACGATGTCCTCGCCGTCCAGAGTGGCGACGGAAAAGCTCTCATGCAGCGCGGTGGTCATGCGCTCAAGAATCGGCTGTGCGGCCTTGGAGAGCGGGTTCGAGGCGGCGTAGGTGTTTGAGAGCTGCAGCATGCGCGGACGCAGCGCATAGCGGGAACCATCTTCCACGCCGGCAAAGCCGAGTTTGGAGAGCGTGTAGAGGCAACGGCGGACGGCGGCGCGAGAGAGCCCGGTCTTCGCGGCGAGCTGCGAGATCGTCATGTGCGGCGTCTGCGGGGTGAAGGCCTGGATGACGAGAAGGCCGCGGGCGAGCGACGTCATGAAGTTGGGGTCGCCGGCAAAGGCGTCAAGATCGGACGAAGCAATGGCTCCATTGGGTAGAAGACTCGTATCGGGAGCGGCTGGCGCCTGCGGGGCTGGAGGCGCGGCGGAAGTGCGCGGGGCATCTGAGTTCAAACCGGCTGGAAGGGCAGTTGCAACCGGACGGCGCAACCGAGGCAGTGGGGGGGCGGTCACCATGAGTCACTCCTGTGGACCGGGGGCGCACTGGTCGATAGTCGGTCCATTTATTACGATAACCGCACACAAAAACGGACGCAACATTTTTAGACCAATAAGAACGATTACCGCACACTCGTCTGCATGAAAGTTCGATGACGATGATGCGAATCGCAGCGTGAGAAAATTGACCCCTATGACGACGCCCGCTGTGATTCCTGCTATCGCTCCCCTCGATCAACGCCCAGCATGGAAGGCGCTTGGAGCGCATGCGCAGAAGATCCAGCAGCGCCATCTGCGCGAGTTGTTTGCGAAGGACGCTGCGCGCGGCACGCGGATGACGGCCGAGGCAGACGGTATCTTCCTGGACTACTCGAAGAACCGCGTTACGGACGAGACGCTGCAACTGCTGGTGCAGCTGGCGAAGGAATCAGGACTTCGCGAGCGGACAGAGGCCATGTTCACGGGCGAGAAGATCAACATCACAGAGAACCGCGCCGTGCTGCATGTGGCGCTGCGTGCGCCCAAGGACGAGCAGATCTTCGTCGATGGCGTGGACGTTGTGCCCGAGGTGCACGCCGTGCTGGACAAGATGGCTGCCTTCAGTGAGCGCGTCCGATCCGGGGCATGGAAGGGATACACCGGCAAGCGCATCCGCAACGTGATCAACATCGGCATCGGCGGGTCGGACCTGGGGCCGGTGATGGCGTACGAGGCGCTGAAGCATTACTCCGAGCGGGATATGAATTTCCGCTTCGTCTCGAATGTGGACGGGACAGATTTCGCTGAAGCCGTGCGCGATCTTGCGCCGGACGAGACGATGTTCCTGATCGCATCGAAGACGTTCACCACGCTCGAGACCATGACGAACGCGCACACCGCACGCGATTGGTTCCTTAAGTCCGGGGCGGCCGAGTCGGCGATTGCCAAACATTTTGTCGCGATCTCGACCAATGCGAAAGAGGTCGCGAAGTTCGGCATCGACACGGAGAACATGTTCGGGTTCTGGGACTGGGTCGGCGGGCGCTATTCGATGGATTCGGCGATCGGACTTTCGACGATGATCGCGATTGGACCGGAGAACTTCCGCGCGATGCTTGCGGGGTTTCATGCGATGGATGTTCACTTCCGGACTACGCCGCCGGAGACGAACCTGCCCGTGCTCATCGCTCTGCTGGGTCTCTGGTACACGGACTTCTTCGACGCGCAGACGGTCGCGGTGCTGCCGTATGAGCAGTACCTGAAGCGCTTCCCTGCTTACCTGCAGCAACTGACGATGGAGTCAAACGGCAAGCATGTGACGCTGGCGGGAACGCACGTTGAGACGAACACAGGCGCGATCTTCTGGGGCGAGCCGGGAACGAATGGCCAGCACTCGTTTTACCAGCTGATCCATCAGGGGACGCGGCTGATTCCGTGCGACTTTATCGGCTTTGCCAAGACGCTGAACCCGCTGGGGCGGCACCATGACATGCTGATGGCGAATGTCTTCGCACAGGCGGAGGCGCTGGCCTTCGGCAAGACCGCCGAGCAGGTGAAGGCCGAGGGCACGCCGGACTGGCTGGTGCCGCATCGTGTGTTCGAGGGCAACCGCCCGTCGAACGTGATCCTGGCGGAGGTGCTGACGCCGTTCGTGCTTGGCCAACTGGTCGCGCTGTATGAGCACGCGGTCTTCACACAGGGCGTGATCTGGAATATCGACTCGTTCGACCAGTGGGGCGTGGAGCTGGGCAAGGTGCTGGCGACGAAGATTCTTGGCGAGCTGGAAGCGCCGGGCGAACCGGGGATGAAGCACGATTCGTCAACGACGAATTTGATCCGGCGGTATAGGACGAGCAAGTGAACCTACACCCCACCCGTCCGCGAAAAGCGCGTACGGATGGGGCACCCATGCTGCTTTCGTAAAAGAAAATGGGGAGGTTCTGTTCGCTCCAGAATGACGCGGTCCATACATCATCTTCAGCGCTTTGTGATGCGCGAGAGTGCGGCGAGAACGTCGGCTGGTTCGGGGCGGACGCGGAAGTCGGCGTGGGCCTCGGCGAACGCGATGGAGCCGTCCTGTGCGACGACGAAGGTCGCGGGGAGCGGCAGGCGCCAGCTTGCTTCGCTTGCGTTCCTGTACGTTGCGCCGGAGTTCACGAAGGGAATATTGACCAGGATGCTCTCGTAGTAGCCGCGCTGTGCTTCGGTGACAGTGTAGGCGATGCCGTATTGCGCGGCGATCTCGGCTCCCGCATCCGAGAGCACTGGGAATGGAAGCGCATGCTGCTGGATGGTGAAGTCGTTATGGCGGTGGTTCTGGGGCGAGATGGCGACGAGCAGCGCGCCCATTCCGCGGACTTCGGCGTGCAGGTCGCGCCAGGCCTCAAGCTCGGTTACGCAGTAGGGACACCAGCGGCCGCGGAAGAACTTGATTACCAGCGGGCCGAGCGCAAGCAGATCGGCGGAGCGGACGGTCTTTCCGGTCAGCGCATCCGGCAGCGCGAACTCCGGCGCATGCGCTCCGACGGGGAGCACGCACGATTCGATTCCGCTGGCGAGCAGTTCCGCACTGGCACGCTCGGAGATGGCGAGCCGCTCGGGCTGAACGAGGGCGCGGGTCTGCTGGGTGATGCGGTCCAACTCTTCTTGAAGTGAAGGCAGAGACGTTGTGCGCGCAGAGGTCACATGGACATTAGAGCACTCCCACGTCTCAGAATCGAGACCCGTTCGGCAATGGCGTGGGTCAGTTTGAAGCAAAACCGACCTCAGGGGCTAAAGCCCCTTCACATAAGGCAACGATTTACGGCACGGCTGAAGCCGTGCCCTTAAGCAAAACATATCCGAACCGCATCGCCTGCACACCTTTGGTGGCTCGCGCAGTCCGCCGACAACGTTCACATTTGCATTGCGGCCATGTCCATACCCCCACTCGCGCTGCTCTTCCCGCTGGATTCCTTTGAGCTGGTGGCGGTCTTTGTATCCGTCCCCATGTCGTGGCAGTCCATCGCCTCGGAGTTCGACTTCGCGGAGACAGTCTTCACCAGAGCAGCGTGCGGCTTCGCGCTGCGCGCAGCCTTCGCTGCGACCGCGGTTCCATGCGCGGGACGCGCGAGCGATGCGGAGCCGCCGGCGTTGATGATGCCGGTCATCTTCTTGAAGCCTTCTTCCCATGCCCTCTTGTTGGCGTCGGTGGCGTCGGGCTGCTGGCCTGCGCGCATAAAGCCGTGGCCGGCGCCCTCGTAGATCACGGGATCGTACTTCTTGCCGTCGGCTTTCATCTTTTCCGTGGTTGCAGGGACCGTGGCGCTGATGCGCGCGTCATTGCCCGCGTAGAAGCCATACACCGGCGCGGTAATGGCGTTCAGTGCATCATCCGGCGGAGGAGGGCCGTAGAAGACGAAGGCCGCGCTGAGGTCGTGCCGATGCGTGGCGAAGGCGAACGACTTGCCGCCGCCCCAGCAGAAGCCTGCGACGTAAACCTTGCCGTTGGCCGCGGGGAGCTTCTTGCCGTAGTCGGCTGCGGCGTCGAGATCGGCGGTGACCTGGTCGGCGTTGAGGCCGGAGACGGCGCGCGTGACCTGGTCCGTGCCGGAGAAGGCGTCCGTGCCGCCGCCATTGGGACCCGCGCCGCTCAGCAGGTCGGGCGCGACGACGATGTAGCCTTTAGCGGCGAGCTCATCGGCCATCTCCTTGGCCCAGTCGCTGAGGCCGAATATCTCGTGGATCATGACGATCACGGGAGCCTTGCTGCTGACCTCCGGATAGACGACGAAGGCAGTGACGGTGCGGTCGCCATGCTTGATCGGCACGTATTCGCGATGGCGGGGAGACTTTTCGAGCATCGCCTTGGCCCAGTCCTGCGCGGGCAGCGAAGCGGTTGCGGTGGCAGCGAAAACAGAGGCGGCTAAGGCAGCGATGAGTTTCGGTTGACGGCGCATGGCAGGAAGTCTAGACCGTGGTGGGCGGGCACGGCAAGGCGGCTTGGCCCCGAAAACACCTGTAGTGTCAATTCGCCCGCGTAACGGTCGCGGCCAGCGGCTGCATGGAAGGATCCTCCACCGTGATGTGGACGGCGTCGCCTTGCTGCACGCGCCGGCCAGCCGGCGGAGTCTGCGCGGTAATGATGCTGCCGGGATGAACCACGATAGGAGGCGGCGCGGGAGCAGGCGGCTGCGCTGCCGGAGGCGCTTGTGGCGTTGCGGTCGCCGCGGCCGAACCCGCAGGTCCACCGGACCCGGGTGGAGCGGCTGTTGGTGCGGGAGCGGGCTGCGGAGCAGGTTGCGCGATTGCGAGATGGAGACCGGCAGCGGCGGCGCGGTCGCTGGCCACGGCGTAGGTGAGTCCGACCAGTTGCGGCATTACGTAGGCCTGCTGCTGCACACTGGCTGGGTCGCTCACGAGCAGGCTGACGCGGGGGCTGTCCGCACCGCCGGAGTTGGGGGCGGGCGTCTGCGCAATTACGACATCGGCGTCGCCGGGAACTGCCAGATGCGCGACCGCGCCGGGCTCGAGACCGAGACGCCGGGCAGAGACCATCGCGGCGCGTTCCGACTCGCCGGTCAGGTCCGGCACGCTCACGCGCTGCGGGCCAAGCGATTCGGTAACGCGGACGGCCCATTCACGGCGCACGCGGGAACCAGGAGCAGGATCCTGCGCAAGGATGCGACCGGCGGCCACTTCACCGGAGTAGAAACGGTTCTCGATGGTCAGACGGAGACCCACACGGTCCGCGGCGGCGGCTGCGTCCGTGACGAAGAGGCCGGTGAGCGGCGGCACGACCGCCTCGCGGCCATGGATCGCGACGCGCATGGTGATGAACATCGAGATCAGCGCGACGGCCGCCATGGCCAGCGCACCCAGCGCGAAGGTGAAAAAGCGTCTCAAGGCCGGTCCGCCTGTAAGCAGCTTATCGCACCGCCGGTTGACAAAGCGGACTGCTTCACTGTGGACGCAACAACAGGAATACGACGAAGGTGGCCGCAACAATTCCCACAATTACGAAGAAATAAATACGGCTGGACGTCGTAACGGAGTCTTCCGGGCCGGATTTGTGAAGCTCTTCGGCCTCGCGTTCCCAGCGTCCTGATTGCTGTTGCTGTAGAACGGGCTGGCGATTTCCCGGTTCTCCCGGCTGGGGGGCCATATCCCTTGGCGTGGTCGCGGGAATTGCCATAGACACCTAGATGCCGCAACCCCGATCGGCCGTGGCCCCGATGTCACCTGGGATAAGGAGGATTGGCCGGCCGTCGTTCCAATGGGACAATGACTCATGCCGCTACGGAGACTTACAGGGCGAGTACGATCCCGCTGGGCGAATGTTCGTTTGGCAGGACTGCTTGCCTTCGCCGCCGGACTGGTCGATGTCTCCGGTTATCTCGGGCTTCGGCAGTTCACTTCGCACATGTCCGGCATAACGGCGACACTGGCGTTCTCCCTTGCAGGGCATGGCCGTGCGATCTTTACGGACGCCGGTTTGATCCTGTCGAGCTTCCTTTGCGGGGCCGCCGTATGCGCGCTGCTGGTCAACTTCTCGCGACGCAGGAATGGCGAGAGCCAGTTTGCCCTGCCGCTGCTTCTGGAATCCGTACTGCTGGGCGCAGTGGCGCTGAGCATTCGTCACAACCCAGCGCCGATATGGCTTCTTGGAGTACTCGCCTTTGCCATGGGGCTGCAGAACGCAATCATTACGAAAATCTCCGACGCGGAAATCCGCACGACACACGTTACCGGAACGATTACAGATATCGGAATAGAACTTGGGCGGGCGATCTATTGGAATAGAAATGCAACGCAGCCGCCAGTGCGTGTGGACAGGGAGCGCCTTGGAATGCTGGTGCTTCTGGTCGTCGGATTCTTCATCGGCGGCATCCTCGCTGCTGCGGCGTACCCGCACTATGGATTCTGGATTCTGTTCCCGCTGGCACTCCTGCTGGCGATCCCAACAGTGTTACCGATCTATGCCGACGTGCGAAAGATTGGGGAGGCATAAGTCGCTGCTCCCGATCTACCTCGCAGCCCTCGTCAGCCGGTCGCGCAGCGCCTGGCCTATGCCGGCTGGCGGTGGAACAGGGCAGACGATCACCTTCACCGCGCGCTGGTCGAGGAACCGCAGCCCAAGATAGAGCAGGCGGGCGAGCGTGTCAGGCCGGTCCCATGGACCCCAGCGGAAGGCTTCGGCGGCATGACCAGGGTCCCAATCATCCGGAAGCATGACGCCGACCTCAGCAGCAGGGTGCTTCGCGACCTCCTCCTCAAAAGCCTTGCGATTATCGACGAGGACCAGCCGCGCAGCCGGAGCGTAGTGGCGCTGCCCCATGCCGGGCGAAGGTGAAGATTCCGGCGGCTCTTGCTCTTGCGCCGGGGACGACCGGGCAAGATGGACGGGCTCGCCGATGATCTCGATGAGATTTGCGGCCGTGACCGCTCCCGGGCGATAAATGGTGCGCGAGGCGACATCGAAGACCGTTGACTCGACACCTACTGTGGCCGCGCCGCCATCGAGCAGCGCGTCGATACGGCCGTCAAGGTCCTGGAGGACGTGCGCTGCAGTGGTGGGGCTTGTGCGTCCGAAGCGGTTGGCGCTGGGCGCGGCGACCGGCACTCCGGCGAGGCGGATCAGCTCGCGCGCAATGGGGTGCTGCGGGATGCGCACCCCGACCAGAGCGCGCCCCGCCGTGACAGCCTTAGGCAGCTCCGGTGCACGAGGCAGTAGAAGAGTCAGCGCGCCGGGCCAGAAGGCGAGCATCAGTTCATCGGCTACCGTGTCGACCATGCTGGAGTCGACCACCTGCTCCAGCATGGCCCTGTCGGCGACATGCACAATCAGTGGGTCCCACGCGGGCCGTTCCTTCGCGGCGAAGATCTTTGCGACGGCTTCGGCGTCCAGCGCGTTGGCGCCCAGACCGTAGACGGTTTCGGTGGGAAACGCGACTGTGGCGCCGGAGCGAAGCAACTCCGCAGCCCTGCGTGTTCCTGCCGCGCCGGTAACTCCTCCCGTCTCCAGCCGCTCGGTCTTGCCGCTCATCATGGCCCTCCTGTCAAACCTTTCCGTTCAGGGCCCGGTGATCTTTGAGACTCAGATGCGCCGCCCGGCGCCAGGTTGCCGTTCCGCGGTCTGCGTTTCGCGATCGCCTGCGGTCGTATACTTTCTGCATGCAAAGTGCCGAGATCGAGCTGAAAATTCCGATCGTCGATCTCCATCGCCTTCAACAACTGCTGCCCGCCGCCGGCTTCAAGCTCGATACGCCGCGCACGTTTGAGCAGAATACCTTGTACGACACGCCGCAGCGCAGTCTTCGCGGGCCCCGCCAGATACTGCGGATACGCAACTACGGCGGACTCTGGACCGTGACGCACAAACGGCCCGTCACGGCGTCACTGGATGCAGGCGAGGTCGTCGCGCCTGAATCGCGCTACAAGGTGCGCATCGAGACGGAAACCGTGGTGGATGACGGCCCGGCGATGGGCGCGATCTTTGAGCAGCTCGGCTACACACCGGTGTTCCGCTACGAAAAATTCCGCACAGAGTGGTCGCAGGTGACATCGACCATTGACGGACCACTGTTTGAAAAAGACGCAGGCCTGCCGGCCCCGCGCCTGCGCAGTCACCTGGTGGTGGACGAAACACCGATCGGCGACTTCGCGGAACTGGAAGGGCCGCCTGCGTGGATCGACGCAACGCTGGAGCGGCTGGGCATTGACCCTGGAGCCTGCATTACGGAGAGCTACGGGCGGCTGTTCCTCGCATGGAAGCAAAGGACGGGCAGTACGGCGGAGAACCTGACGTTCGAGGAGATCCAGGCTGCTGAGACGGTGCAGGCATAAGGCAAAACCTTAACCACGGATCAGCACGGATGAAGGACACGGATTTTTTTTGGGGTCATCAATCCGGGCTAAAGATCGCATGCATGAGGAACGACCAAAAACCATAGTAGTGAATGCCGTAAATAGCTAACGAGATAACGGCGATCGCAAGGGTCACGCGTGCCCAGACCGGCGATCCATCGATAGCTCTCGATATCACTCCCATTGCCAGCCATGCTCTCACGTTCCCGGACTGCGCAGCCATTCTCGCGATTGGTTGGTATCCTTAAGTCCAAATGCCACGACCCATTGTTCTTACCATTCTGGATGGCTGGGGATACCGGCCGGAGACGCACGGCAATGCCATTGCACTCGCCCGCAAGCCCGTCTATGACGGCCTGCTGCGCGATTTTCCAAACACACTATTGCGCGCGAGCGATCACTTCGTGGGCCTGCCCGACGGGCAGATGGGCAACAGCGAGGTAGGCCACCTGAACCTCGGCGCCGGCCGCATCGTGCGCATGGACGTGACGCGTATCGACGTGGCGATTGAAGACGGCAGCTTCTTCCAGGATGAAACGCTGCTGGGCGCGGTAAGCAAAGCGCAGGAGAAGAACTCCGCACTTCACATCATCGGCCTGGTTTCCGATGGCGGCGTGCACTCGCACCAGCGGCATCTGTATGCGCTGCTGAAGCTGGCCGCGCAAGAGAAGCTCTCGCGCGTCTTCGTGCACGCCTTCATGGATGGGCGCGACACCATGCCCACCAGCGGTCTGGGCTATCTGGAAGCGCTGCAGCAGCAGTTCCGCGCGAGCGGGGTGGGCAAACTCGCAAGCGTCAGCGGGCGCTACTACGCGATGGACCGCGACCTGCGCTGGGAGAAGGAGCGCCAGGCGTTCGATGCGATGGTGACGGGGCGTCCTGAAGGCGGAACGTACACGGACGCGCTGGCCCGGATGAAGGAGCTTTACAACTCCGGGACGACAGATGAGTTTATTCCCCCGTTCACGATGGTGGATGCAGCAGGCAATGCCGTCGGCCCGATCCGCGATAACGATGTGGTCATCAACTTCAACTACCGAGCGGACCGGGCGAGACAGATCACGCGCGTGCTGGCCCGCAACGTGGTGAACAACAAGGGTGGCCTTACCGCGAACGGCGGCCTCGATCTGCCGAAGGCGGCGGAGCTGGATGCGGAGATTCCGCGCGCGCAGGCGCCGAAGAACATCCACTACGTCTGCATGACGCAGTACGACAAGAATTTCGCGCTGCCGATCGTGATTCCGCCGGAGTCGATGGACAACCTGCTGGCGCACCTGATGGCGCAGGCCAACCTGCGCAACCTGCGCGTAGCGGAGACGGAGAAGTACGCGCACGTGACGTACTTCTTCAACGGCGGCATTGAGAAGCCGTTTGCCGGCGAGGACCGCGCGCTGGTTCCCTCGCAGAAGGTGAAGACGTATGACCTGGCGCCGGAGATGTCGGCCGCTGGCATTGCGGATGCGGTGGTGAAGGCGATCAACGACACGGCCTTCGACATCGTCATCGTGAATTTTGCGAATGCGGATATGGTGGGCCACTCGGGCAGGCTGGAGCCGACGGTGAAGGCGGTGGAAACCGTGGACCGCGAGCTGGGCCGCATCTATCGCGAGGTAAAGCAGAAAGGCGGCGCGCTGCTGGTGACGGCCGACCACGGCAACGCCGAGCTGATGATCGATCCCGCCACCGGCGGCCCGCACACCGCGCACACGACCAATCCGGTGCCGTTCATCCTGGTTACGGATGCGCCGAATGGGACGGTAAGCCTGCGGAACGGCGGGAGTTTGCGCGACATCTCGCCGACGATTCTTGGGCTGCTGAATTTGGGGCAGCCGAAGGACATGACGGGCGGAGATTTGCGGGTGATAGTGGGCTAGGGTAGCGTGACCGCGCCGTCCTTCGCCTTGGAGAAGGCGTGCAGCACGTTACCCTGCGCGTCGATGTGGCGGAAGGTGAGCTTCTTTGGCGTGGCCTCGAGGTGCGTGAAGCCGTAGACGCGATCGGCGAAGGGGCCGCGCTGGCTTTCGGGAATTTTGATCTCGTAGAGGTCCGCGCCGCCCGCGCCCGAGCAGACGAATGATGTGGGATGCCCGGCGAATTCGAGATGCTGGAGGTCGTGGTCGTGGCCGGCGAGATAGGCGTGGACGCCGTGGGCGCGCAGGCGCGGTTCCCAGTCGCGCACCAGCACCGCTGTATCGCCGTGGCGGCCATTGGAGAAGATGGGGTGGTGGCCCATGACGATCCGGAAGGGCGCCTTTGCAGGTTTGGCGAGTTCGCTGTCCATCCATTTCAGCTGCTCGTTGTACTGTTCCGCGGTAAGCGTAAAGGTGACTGGATCGAGCAGATGTGCGGGACTCGGTGCGTTGGAGTCGAGCGCGATGACGTGCAGCAGCGGGTTGTTTGCGCCAGCCGGCTTGAAGTCGAAGGTGTACCAAAGGCCCGGCTGGGTCCAGCGTGACTTGCCGCGTTTCGCGTAGTCCAGCTCGGCCTGGACCTTGTTCACGCCGATGGGAATGCGCTGATAATCATGGTTGCCCATGATGGAGTAGGCCGGGCCTGGAAAAAGAGGCGCCGGATACATCTGCTCAAACTGCGTCTGCCACCGCGGCGAATCTACGCCGCCTTCGAGCGCGCCGTACCAGGAATCGCCGAGCATGAAGAGCGCTTCCGGTTTGAGGGAATTCTGCCTGGTATACGCCGCCATGCCTTCGGCGACCTGACGCTGGCCTTCGGGTTTGGTGTAGCCCCAGTCGCCAATGATCAGGATGTGCGCGGCCTTCGGGTCGATATCGGGCGCAGATGCACGTGCAATGCCGGAAGTCGCGGCCATCGCGCTGAAGGCGACCGTCTGACGGAGGAAGGCGCGGCGGGAGAGAATGGTGCTGGTCATGCAATGATCGGCGGGTTCAACAGACATAATCGCAGCATTGGATGAACAGGGCGCAAAGAAAATCCCGCCCTGGAAAAGACTAAAATTCGCGGCGGCCTTCGAGCGCGCGGGACATGGTGACTTCGTCAGCGTACTCGATGTCAGAACCGGCGGGCACGCCCGTGGCAATTCGGGTGACACGCATATCGGGTGCGATGCGGCGCACCTCGTCAGCGATGTATGCGGCGGTGGCCTCGCCTTCGGTTGTCGGCGACGTGGCAAGGATGATCTCGCGGATCGCTTCGACGGGGTGACCATTCGGAGTCGCGGGCGTGATCCGCGTGAGCAGGTTCGCGATGCGAAGCTGTTCCGGACCGACGCCGCCGATGGGCGACAACGTGCCGTGCAGCACGTGGTAGACGCCGTTGTAGCTGCGTGTTTTTTCGATGGTCGCGATGTTGGTCGGCTCCTCCACCACACAGACAATATGCTGGTCGCGCACGGCGCTGGCGCAGTAGACGCAGGGATCGACGTCGGTGACGTTGTTGCAAACGGAGCAAAGACGCAGCTGCGCGCGAAGTTCGAGGATCGCGGCGGCGAGGGCGCGGGCATCGGCATCCGAGGAGCGGAGGACGTGGAAGGCGAGGCGCTGCGCGGATTTTGTGCCGACGCCGGGCAGCTTGCGCAGCTCGTCGATCAAGCGGGACATCGGCTCGGCAAATCGTGCCATCGCGCGCCTACTCCAGCCCCGGAATGTTTGGCAGGTTCATGCCGCCCAGCATTCCGCTGACCGATGACTTCATCGCCTCGTCCGCGCGGCGACCTGCTTCGTTTACCGCGGCGGCGATCAGGTCCTCGAGCAACTCGATGTCGCCGGTCGAGGCGCCGAGGGCTGTCGGCTCGATGGTGATACGCAGCACTTCCTTCTTTCCGTTCATGCGCACCTTCACCATACCGCCGCCCGTTTCGGCCTCAACAATGGTGGCCGCGAGCTTTTCCTCCATCTGCGCCTGCATCTCGCGCGCCTGGGTCATCATTTCTTTCATCTTGCCGAGATCGGAGAGGTTCATGGGTGGTCCCTTTGTTCCATCGTACGGAGTACAAATGCGGGGATTCTTCGCCTACGGCTCAGAATGACAGGGCGAAGATGGTCAGTCACTCTCGCGAAGGTCGATCACCGTCTGAATCTCCGCGTCGAACAGCTTCTGGGCGGCCTGCACCATGGGATGATCGAGCGCCCTGGCATGGGCGGAGCCGGAGCGTGCGGGCTTGGGCTTCTTTGCAGCGGGAGTAGTAGTGGCCGCACTATTTGTCCCCGCCAACAGCGTCAGTTTGTGGATGCCGGCGGCGCGCAGTGTGTTGCGCACGATCTTCTCTGCCTCGGCGTTCATCACCATGGGCAGCATAGTCTTTGAGAGCTCGGTCTGGATCGTCGCTGCGCCGTCCGCGATCGTCCACATGGCATCTGCCATGGCATCGGCGGCAGAGCCGTGCTTGGCTGCGGCGAGCGCGTCGGTGACAGCGCGCTGTGTGTCTTCCGCTGAAGGCGCGGCGATGGAGTGCACCGGGGGAATTTTCTCCGGCGGCGCAGCGGCCTGGGCCAGCGGCGCGGTCTCCTCGAGCTTTACGGCAACAGGCGCGGCAACTGGAGCGGTGTCGGAAACCGCGCGTATCGCCGGAGTCATGGAGACAACATTCGAGCCGCGAACTTCGGTGATGGGGTGCGCCGGCACCGCGGAGACATGAATGGGAGTGGCCGCTTCCGGACCGCGCCGCGTGTAGTCCTTTCTGCTGGAGTCCTGCTCAAACGGGGAAAAGGTGGGACGGGCGGCTTGCATTTGCGCCGGAGCCGCGGATTGCGACGAACGTGCCTGCGTGGAGGAAGCACTTGTACGCGGCGCAATCCCACCTGCAGGTGTGCGCCCCGATCCACCGGATGGCGCGGCTGGATTGATCCCGCTGAGCGCTTCTTCGATCGGCAGCAGCCGCCGCAAATGGACCAGCTTCAGGAGCCCCAGCTCAAAGTGAAAGCGCTGCTCCTGCCGGTAGCCAAGCTCGTCGAAGGTCCGCAGCATCACCTGCACAAATCGTGTCAGCTCCTCTTCGCTGAAGAGGGCGGCGGTTCGCGCGGCACGCTTCTGCTCGTCGGGCGAGACCTGCAGCAGCTCGCTGCCCTGCCCCTCGCCCGCACTCTCCGGAGTGACTCCGGCGATCTTTGCGACGAGCACGTTGCGCAGATAACGCACACCCTGACGGGCAAGCTGCGCGGGCGAGTTGCCGGCGTCGAGCAACTGGTTCGCGACGGTCATCACTTCGGCGGAGCGGTTGCCGTCCACGGCTTCGAAGATGCGCTCGAAGACCGCATTCGGCACAGTGCCCATCAGGTCGCGAATCTGCCCGGCCTCCAGGCGCGCTTTCCCATCGTCCACCGGCGCGCTGGCGATCGCCTGGTCCATTATGGATAGGGCGTCGCGCATGGAGCCGTCACCGGCTTCGGCGAGCAGCGAAAGCGCGGCATCGTCGGCCAGCACACCTTCGGCATCTGCGATCGCCCGCAACTGCGCGAGGATGTCCACCAGCTTCACGGCATGGAAGCTGAAGTGCTGGCAGCGCGAGCGCACGGTCTGCGGGATGTCCTCCGGCTGCGTGGTGGCCATCATGAAGACGATGTGCTCGGGCGGCTCCTCCAGCGTCTTCAGCAGCGCATTGAAGGCCGCGTCCGTAATCTGGTGCGCCTCGTCCAGGATGTAGATCTTGTAGCGGTCGCGCGCGGGGCGGTAGCGGGCGGCGTCGCGCAGTTCGCGAATCTCGTCGATGCCGCGGTTGGTGGCAGCATCTATCTCGATCACATCGACGGCGTTGCCTGCGCGGATCTCCGTACAGCTCTCGCAGACCTCGCAGGGCTCCGGCGTGGGACGTTCCTTCGATCCGATGGCATTGCGGCAGTTCAGTGCCATCGCGAGGATGCGGGCGATGGTCGTCTTCCCGATACCGCGGTGACCGGAAAAAATGTAGCCGTGGGCGATGCGGTTCTGCGCCAGCGCGTTCATGAGCGTGACCGTGACGTGGTCCTGGCCGACGACATCGGCAAAACGCTGGGGACGATATTTGCGGGCTAAAACCTGGTAGGGCATGCGGGAAGGATCGGTTCAGACGAATTTGATTGTACCGCCCGCGGAGCGATGAGGAACGGCGCCGGGTGACTGCTGCGGTGCGAAGCGCAACTGCCCGAACGATGCAGAATCGGCGTGCGGATTTTGATTGCGTGAACAGACCTTCGGCTGTACCTTGGGCGGCATGGACTCCAGAGCATTTCTCTTCCCCGCCCTTCTCTGGGCGGCAGGCGCCTTTGCGCAGAACGCTGCCCGCCCGATTGAGCCGAATGGTCCAGCACGTCCGGCAAACTCCGACAAGATCTACACTGAGCTGCGCGCGGACCGGCCGGGCGGCGAAAGCTTTACGGTCAAGGATTTCTCGCTGAAGCGAGAAGGCGCGGTGATCCATTTCGATGAAGGCAACTTCTACCTCTACTCACCGGTGGAAGGCCGGGTGACCGGCGCTGTGTTTGAGGGCAAAGGCGAATTCAAGCTGGCGCCGGAGCAGCACAGCGAGCAGAAATCGCTGGCGCTGCTGACCAAATCGCCGCAGATGTCGCAGGACTTCACCACTCTGGTATTGCGCTTTACCGACGGCACGGCGGACGAGATTCGCAAAGTACGCCGTCTGCGCCTACGGGTCACGTGACGAGCGCCGCGGACGACCTGGAGAAAGAATTCCGCAGAAGCCTGCATGAGAACCTCGACCTTCGCCTGCTGGCGGATGTGGACGGCCCCGCGAAGCAGGACCAGTTCTTCCTGGCCACGTTCCGCATGGGCAACCTGCTGACCGCGCAGAATGTGTTTTTCATTGTCGACCCGGAGGGCACGTTCCATGCGTCACCGGATGAGGTGGAGCTTTCCACCTGGGGCGATCTTCAGCTCCAGCCATGGGTTGCGTACCAGATGGATGATGCGGACAAAGGCTTGCGCGGTGACCGCATTCAGGTAACAGACCAGCAGCTGGACACGACCATCGAGCGCAACGGCATGCTGCGCGTCAAGGCAGACACCACTTTCAAGGTGCTGCATGACGGCGTGCGCGTGGTGCGCCTGGATCTCTATCCCACTCTGCGAGTGAGCGGAGTATTTACGGAGAGCGGCGCGCCGCTGGATTTCGTCCAGGAGAACAAGGACCTCGATCCGGATTTCGCGATCATCCTCCCCACGGCCGCCAAAGCCGGCGACACCGTGCGCGTGCATACCGTCTATGAAGGCAAGGACGCACTGCGGGCAGAGGGCAACGATACCTTTTACCTGCAGGAGGCTGCGCGCGAGACATGGTATCCGTCAGGCGCGACGCGCTTCGGCAATTTCGCGAACTTCCATCTGACCTTTCACATCCCGAAGCAGCTGACCATCGTGGCGACTGGCAAGCAGGTAAGCCTGACGCAGGAAGGCGGCATGGCGAAAGCCGTCTGGGACACGGATTCGCCGATCGCAGTGGCGGGCTTCAATATCGGCGGCTTCAAAACTGAGTCGGCCAAGACGCCGCAGGGTTTTGGCGTGGCGGCCTATGCGGACACCGGGCTGCCGGACGAGTATTCTCCGCTGCTGCAGATGTCGGACTCGCTGGGCGGCCTCTCGTCCGTGGGCGCGCTGAAGAATGAGGTCTCGCAGGGCAGCGCTGCCATCCAGATTTACTCGAATTATTTCGGCAAGCTGCCTTACGACCATGTCGCGCTGACCGAGCAGACGGCGTGCAACTATGGCCAGAGCTGGCCCATGCTGGTCTACCTGCCGATCTGCGGCTTCTGGGACGCCACTGTGCAGCACTCGCTGGGTCTTGATCCTGCGAACACCTACTGGAAGGTGGTAACGCCGCACGAGGTCGCGCACCAGTGGTGGGGCCAGCTTGTCGGCTTCAACAGCTATCGCGACCAGTGGATGAGCGAAGGCTTCGCGCATTTCTCCGCCAGCATCTTCCTGATGAACACGAGTCCCAACATGAGCTCGTACCACGCCTTCTGGAAGGAATTGTCAAAACAGCTTGTCGAGAAGAACGCGCAGGGCGTGCGGCCGATCGATGCGGGGCCGCTGACCATGGGCTACCGCGTGAGCAATTCCAAGGCCGGTGAGGACATCTACAACACGCTGATCTACAACAAAGGCGCGTACGTACTGCACATGCTGGAGATGGCTTACTGGACGCCGCAGGCCAAGGAGGAGCTGTTCAAGCAGGCGATGCAGCAGTTCGTGAAGGACTACTCCGGCAAGGCTGCCAGCACGGAGGACTGGAAGCGTTCGATGGAGAAGAACCTGCCCAAATGGATGGACCTGCGTGGTAATGGCAAGCTGGACTGGTTCTTTGACGAATGGGTATATGGCACCGAACTGCCGCATTACGTCATCACGTCGCAATTCACCGTGGGCGCCGACGGCACAACGACCGCACACCTGAAGCTGGCGCAGAGCGGTGTGTCGAAGGACTTTCTAATGCCCGTGCCGCTCTATCTGCAGATGGAGAACGGAGCGACGGCGCGCATCGCCAACGTTGTGATGCAGGGCAACTCCGACATCGATCACAACTTGCAGCTGGGCAAACTGCCCTCACCGGCCAAAGCGCTGCTGGTCAACGTGAACGAGGAT
The DNA here is from genome assembly GCA_035572415.1 of Acidobacteriaceae bacterium. Classification (GTDB taxonomy): domain Bacteria; phylum Acidobacteriota; class Terriglobia; order Terriglobales; family Acidobacteriaceae; genus Edaphobacter. Next base: position 30,635 of record DATNAU010000198.1, on the reverse strand, counting down.
GTGCTGAGCAACTAGCTGGCTGCTGAGAACCCGGGCTGCGTGGACTTTGTCTGCGCAGCCTTTCTCTTTGCCCTGCGCTCGCGGCGCCTGACCTCTTCCGGGCTGAACATGGTGCCGCGGCAGGCGGCGGCGCCGCAATAGCAGTCCGCGCCCTCCTCTTCGGAATCATGCAGGTTGTACTCGTAGGTCAGCTCTTCCCCGGCGGCGATGTTGCGAATCGCCATGATGAAGATGCGGCCTGTGTCCTCGTGTTGAACGGTTTCACAGTTGGGATCGCAGCTGTGGTTCAGGAACATCGCTGTCCCAAAGCCATCGATCACCAGGTTCGGCCCGCAGGTGAAGAGATAGGTGACGGGCCGGTCGGCGTAGCGCTTGTCAGCCAGCGCCTTCGGCAGACGCTTGCCGTCGTACTCGCAGACACGCGCACCCTTGCGAATGGGCTGGGTGGTGTAGCAACCGGCAGCGTGGATCGACGAGGAGCGGATGATGAGCGAGGAGAGATTCATCTCGCACAGCATAGCAGCTCGGTGTCGCACGCATTCGAAGACGGCTTTGCCGCTCGCCGTGAACCGGAATTTTTTACTCCATCGTATGCCGTTTCACTCCATCACCATGATTCTTCGCGGCTTGTAGACGATCTAAGCGACAGGATGTTAACTTTTTGTTCCTGCTCACGCAGGCACGCATTCCTTTCTTCAGGGGCAATCATGAAGTTGACTTCAAAAGATTCTGTTTCCGTTGCGAAGTATCGATTCAACTCAAAATCCTGTTCCAATTTTCTTGCCATTCTCGTTCTGGGAGCTTTCGCGGTTTGCGCCAAATCGGCGAAGGCGGACAACTATTCGTTTACCTTCAGCGGCGGCGGTATGAGCGGCTCCGGTGTGCTCACTACCTCAAACACTCCGGTCCCGGGGGTGCCCGGCGCACAGCAGGTCGTTGGAATCAGCGGCACATTCTCCGACTCCGTCAAAAATATCTCCGGCGCCATCACCGGACTTCAAACGACTTCACTGCCCTCCGGCATCAACTCGGAAGGTACCTTTGTTCCGCCCGGGTCACCCGCAAGCGGCTTCGGATTCTCCTGGGACAACCTGTTCTACCCCGCCGGAAACTCGCCGGCGGTCTGCCCTCCACCTGCTCCCGGCGATCCGAACGGGCCTTATCCGTTTGGAGGCGGCCTGCTGGATATCTACGGAGTGTTGTTCGATGTGCAGGGCGGGTACACCGTCGATCTGTGGAGCAACGGTGTGGTGCCGGGCTTTGGACTGACGTACGGTGTCGGCGACTCGAAGAACGGCACGGTGCTCAACACCTTCGGCGAGCCGTTCACCGGGACGAGTGCCGCGGTGAGCGCGTCACCAACGCCGGAACCTGGATCGCTGCTATTGCTGGGAACGGGAATGGCCGGTCTGCTTCTGGCTGGAGGAAGAAAGGTCCTTCCTGTGGCAACGAAGGCGTAAAAAGGGGCCGCGGGCGTCAGCGCAGGCTGGCGCCCCTGTTCTTCTAATTAACGCGGAATGTCGATGGGTCCGTTCTTTTCGTCGGATTGTTTGTTGGGCGGGTGCGCCTTGAACCATGCGTCCTGTTCAGAGGCTAGTTCCGTGGTGGATTCACGCAGGTCGCGAATGGATTCAAGCGCGAGCTTGCGCGCGACGGAGTAGGTCTCATCCTCGGGGGGCGCCTTCAATTCCGTCGACCAGCGGTCGGCGGAGGCCAGAATCTTCGGCAACGCCTTGCGCAGGTCGGCGTGGCGCGGGCCGTAGTCGTCGAGATTGTCGGAAAGCTCGTCAATGATGGAGGTGAATTGCTCCATCAGCTCGCGGGTGTCGGTTTCGCGGCCGGGCTGGCGCGGCCTGGCGTAGAGGTCATGGATCTTTTGCGCGCGGTCATCGAGGAATTTGGCGAAGAGCAGCACGCAGTTGGCGGGGACGTAGCGCGCATCGCGCACCTGCTCGATTTCGGCATCGGAGAGGGCCGAGGCCTGGATCTGGCCTTCGACGGGATGCGCGCGAAGAGGCACCGCAGCGGCGAGCGCCAGTGTGAGGAGGGCCGGAGCAGAAAATCGGATGCAGGCCAATTTCATGGAGAAAATATTACGCTCTTCCGGATTCAAGAGACGACGTTTGAAGACGCGACCGCAATCCATTTTCGCGGGAGAGGATGGCCGTCGATGAGGTCTGCTAGTGCTGGAAAACCTGGCTGAGCAACTGATCGTTCACCTGATCGAGTTGCTTGAGCGTGGCCTGCACCTGGGTGCGCTCGTCACCTGAGGCGAGATGCATATACTGCGCCAGCCGGAATGTGGTGTGCTGCATCAGCATCTCGGCGTTCTTGAGGCCCTTGGTGTTGCGCGCCAGCGAGGTTTGAATAAGGTGTGCGTAGTGATTGATCTGCTTGAGCGTGGCCTGGGCAGCGTTGTCGTCGCCCTCGGAGAGTTCCTTGCCGGCCTTCTCCGTCATTGAATGGACCAGTTCGGTGTAGAGCCACGCCTGTTCGCGCGGGCTGGCCTGGCTGGCGCGCTGTTCCAACTGAGTGATGACATCAGCCGTGGGAATGGAATCGTCGATAGCTGCAGCGCGGGCGGAAGGCGAAAGCGCGGTCGTGGTGAGCAGTGCGAGCGAAGCGGCGAGCAGGGATACCGGGAGGCGCGGTGCGGGCCGTGACGAGGTGTGGCAAACGGAACGAAGACTGGCTTTCATAAGTCACCTCAAGGTGGTGATCTATATGCTTCGTACGGCGGCGGAACGCTGGGCTGAACTCAGTGGATCGAGGTCATGGCCAGGTGTTGCAGCCAACCTGCTACTTCGCGTGTTGTAAAGCGGCGAGCCGTTGGCGCGCCTGAGACTCCTGGTCGGGATATTTTCCGGCAGAGGCTGCGAGAAATTTTTTGTAATTCTCGACAGCTTGGCTGCTTTGATGCAGTGCGTCATTCGCCGTTGCCTCAAGGAAAAGCGCAGGCGGCGAAGGTGGCTGCAATGTAGCACTTAATGCGAGGGCTTGCAACGTTGTTTTGGGATCATCGATATCCTGCGCGGCAAAAGCCAGATGCAGCGCCGCATCAGCTTCGTCGGCCGGCGTGGCGTAGGAGTGTGGGTTCGCAAGCGCCTGCTTCAGTAGCTTTTCCGCCTCGGCGGGCCGGTGCTGGCGGATCAGGAGGTCAGCATAGTCGGTGGCCAGGGTGGGGTCGGAGGGTTTGGGATCGCGAGCAATCAGTCCGGCGTAGAGCGGGTCAGCCTTTTCTTGCTGGCCGGTGGCCACGTAAACCCGGGCCAGCAGTCGCGTCACGGCGGCGTTGGAGGGATTGGCGGTATGCAGGGATTCGACCAGCGGGACGGCGCGAGCAATCTTCGACGGGTCGCCGGAATCGATCCACGCCTGGGCGAGCTGGGCAGTAAAAGCAGGGTTGTCAGGGTGGGCGGCGTGCGCGGGATCCAGCAGGGCCTCCGCGTCCGCAGGGTGGCGCTGGATGAGGAGGAGGTGGGCAAGTGCGGCTGTCGCCGCTGGTTCAGCGGCGTTGCCGGGGAGTGCGAGGTAACGGCGGTAGGCGCGCTCCGCGGCAGGAAGATCAGGTGTGGCTTCGGCGATCTGCGCAGAAAGAAGAATGTCTTCCGGCTGCTCCGGAACGAGTTTCAGGGCGGCGAGCAGGTCGGCGGAAGCCGCGGTGGGATCGGGCGGGAGGGAATGGGCGAGATCGCCGGAGAGTTCCAGCCGGGCCCGGGCGCGAAGGGCGCGGGCCTTCAGCGGAGCGGCGATGTTTGTCAGCGCGAGGGCAGCGTCGAACTCGGCGCGGGCGTCTGCTGAGTGGCCGTTGCGCGCAAGCAGCAGCCCAAGAGCGACATGCGGCGGCGCGAAGTTTGCGTCGGCTGCGATGGCTGCGCGGTAAGCAGCCTCGGCGGTCGTAGGCGGTGGTGCGCCATTGGAGGAAGAGGAGGATGCAGCCGGATCGGATGAAGCGGCGGTTGCCGCTCCATTTGCCGCGGAGGGCGACGAAGCCGCCGAGGACGCGGCATCGCTCAGCGCATCGAGCGCGAGACCAATGTCATAGAGGACCTGGGGGTTGTTGGGAAGCTGTCCGTTAACAGCACTGAGGAGTTTGAGAGCGCCGGTATAGTCGCCGTTGGCAAGGGCATCATTCGCCTGCTGGATGAGCGGGGCCTGCGCCGCGGGCTGGGCAGAGTCATGGGAGAAGTCCTGCGCCGGCAGAGATCGCGCACAGATCGGTATCAACACGAACAGGGCGGCAGGCAGGAGGTATGGGGCGGTGCGAGGCATCAGTGCAAGGTTAGACGAATGCCGAGCGGACGCGCCAACCCTGGGGCTTAGTGGTGGGGCAGCGAGCTGTCGAATTTTCCGTCGACGATGCTGAGGTAATTGGCGACAGAGGACGCCAGGCCATGGACTCCAGCGACAGTGCCGAGGCCGATGGTGGCCGCGACGAGCGCGTACTCAATCATGTCCTGGCCGGATTCATTCACCCACAGGTCAGCGACAAAGCGCGGGATAGAGGGCGCGCAAGAGATACCGGCAGACAGCGATGCAGCGAGCTGGGAGCACACGTATATGGTCATGTAGAAGCGATCGGTCGCGAGATATGGCTGTCCGCCCGCGATGCCCTTCGACCTCCATTCTCATTCAATGGGTGGGTCGCTGCGCTTCCACGAAAGTTGCGCAAGCCCTGGTTACCGATGGGGGACGGGATGTCCGGGGAGCCTACAACGAACTGAGGGACCGGCCTTGCGATAAAGTGGTTAGGCCACTTTTCAGGGAGAAGTCTCTGCGATGAAGAAGATGACGGCGGTATGTTTCGGATTGGCAATCGGCCTGTGCGCGACAGGCGCAGCCCGGGCCCAGGGTGCAAAGTGCGATATGAGCGGGTACAAGTCCATGGATGGCCTCAAGGCGGAGGCACTCCCCGGCGGAGTTGCCTTCACATGGGCCGGCGAGCGCGGCCAAGAGCTGCGGGCTTCGTTCGCCCTGCGCGATGGCCAGCCCGTGGTGACGGAACTTGCCGCGCGCAAAGGCGCCGGCGCCTGGGTGCCCCTCGGCAAGAACCTGGAGCCGGAGTTCCAGGTCACGACGGGCCGCCGCAGGATGTCGAAGACCGAGAAGGACATCCTCGTGCGCCTGCACCAGGACACGCCCGAAAACGAAGAACGCTACAAGTGGAACGTCTTCTGGGACGCGCCGCTCGCCGTGCCGGGTTACGATTCCAGCCATCTCGTCGGGCCGGGCCGCACCGAGGACGAGATCCATCGCGCGACGGTGAGTTACAAATCGTCCGCCTGTGCCGTGAAAACCGACGGTGATCGCGAATCGGTCAGCTTCGACGGTCTCGCGCTTGGTCTGTTCAACGGGAGCCTTGAGTTCACCGTCTACAAAGGCTCGAACCTGCTCCGGCAGGAAGCCATCGCCTCCACCGATGCAAAAGATGTCGCCTACATCTATAAGGCCGGGCTGAAGGACTTCCCGATCACCGATACCAGCAAGCTGGTCTGGGAGGATACAGCGCAGGTCTGGCAGGAGCAGCAGTTCGGCGGCGATGTGAACCAGCAGCCGGTGAACGTCGCCGCGCGCAACCGCCTGGAGATTCTGGACACCGGCGCCGGATCGCTCGGCGTTCTGCCGCCGCCGCACAAGTTCTTCTTCGCGCGCGAGAACGAGGTCAACCTCGGCTACGTCTACTACCGTAAAGACTCGAACGCGAACTTCTCCATCGGTGTCATGCAGCCGGAGCGCGGCGAAGGCTACAAGCCGTGGGGCGTCAGTGACGCAGTCTGGAACCGTCGCGAGGAGACCTCGCGCCATCAGGTGCTGAACTACGCGCTGTATAACGCGCCTCCCGGCACTGAGCAGCACATGCCCGTCTACTATTACCTCTCGGCGGAGCCGAGCCATGCGACCCAGCAGGCGATCCTCGCTTACACGCACGGCGACACCTACAAGCCTGTCCCGGGATTCAAGACTGTCACCGGCCACTTCCACCTGGAACTCAACGAGATGGTGCGTGACCGCGGCACCGCCGACTTCCAACCCAGTTGGGTGCCGGTCTTCAAAGGCCTCGGCATCAACGTCGTCTACCTCGGCGACTTCCACGACGACTCCGACCCGGGCGATCCCGGCCCGAAGCGGCTGCCCGAGCAGCAGGCGTACTTCGAGGGCGCGCGCAAGCTCTCCGACAAAAACTTCCTCGTCATGCCGGAGGAAGAGGTCAACTCCTTCTTCGACGGCCACTGGTATCTGATGACGCCGAAGCCTATCTACTTCACGCATCCGCGCCAGCTCGCAGCCGGCACGCCGTACAAAACCGAAGACCCGAAGTATGGCACGGTGTACAACATCGGCTCCGCTGAAGACATGCTGAAGTTCGTCAATGAGACGCAGTCCATCATGTGGACCGCGCATCCGCGCACCAAGAGCTCCGCGCTCTTTCCCGACATGTACAAGGACAAAGACTTCTTTCTCTCCGACCGCTTCATCGGCGCCTCATGGGAGTCACTACCGGTTGATCAGAGCCAGAAGCGGCTATGCGAGGTCCGCTGCTTTGGCCTGAACGACGAGATGAGCAACTGGGCGCCCAAGCCGAAATTCATGCTGGCCGAAGGCGACACCTACATGAAGCGCCCTGACGACGACACCTACCCTTTCCTCGCCATCAACTACGTCAAGATGGACAAGGTGCCGCTGTGGAATGAAAGCTGGGCGCCGGTTGTGGAAGGCCTGCACAACGGCAACTACTTCGGGACTACAGGAGAAATACTGTTTCACGGCTGGGGAGTCGAAGGCTCGGGTGCGAAGAGCGTCTACACCGCCAACATCGAGTACACCTTCCCGCTCGACTTCGCGGAACTGGTCTGGAGTGACGGCACGACCGTCGACCGCAAGATCATTCCGCTGACCGACACTCTGCCGTTCGGCACGAAGAGCTTCCGCGTTCCCTTCGACGCCACAGGCAAGAAGTGGGTGCGCTTCGCCGTCTGGGACGCGGCAGGCGATGGCGCATGGCTGCAGCCGGTGGCAGTGAAGTAGACTCGGAAGTCATTCGCGCATCCAACTTCCACGATGCCCGGCATCTTCTTTCTCGACTCGATTCGCCGCGCTGCACGCGAACGCGCGCGGCTGAAGCGTGTCGCCGCGGCTCAGAGCTGGCCGCAGACTGAAGGCGAGATCAACCACTGGAAGATCGTTCCCGCCGGCGAAGCGTCGGAATCATTCTCGCAGACCGACGTGATCGAAGCCGCATTTCACTTCACCCTCAACGGCGAATACTACGGCGGCTATGTGCGCAGCGTGCCCATGGGCCGCCGCGAAGCGGAGAAAGCCGCCACCGGCAGCCCGAAGATCACCGTCCGCTATGACCCGAAGAACCCGGACAACAATGTGGTGCTGGCGGAAGAGAATAAAGGACTGCCGTTTACCGTTATCTCTGGCTGAATAAAATGCGGGGATTCTTCGCCTACGGCTCAGAATGACAAATCAGCGCACAAGGCTGGTCGCCAGCTCGACGTAGAGATCCACGCAGTCCAGCAGTTCCTGCTTGCGGATGTGCTCGTGTGGCGTGTGCGCGACGTGGATCGATCCCGGCCCCAGCAGGAACGGCTCGCCCCAGTTGGTCAGCGACGGGATGTCCGTCGCGAACTTCGCCACCATGGTGGGCAGCGATCCCACGCGGCGCATGCGCACGCACGCAAGATCGAGCGAAAACGTCACATCGGCTCGCCCCGCCACCACGCGCTCAATCTCCGGCTTCAAATCTTCCGACGGCCCAACAGTGCGGATCAGCAGGTGCGCCTCCGCCTTGTCCGAGATCACATTGGGCGCGTAGCCGCCGGAGATCAGCCCGATATTCAGCGTCGCATGCCCAATCTCCGGCTCGACGGGCAGCGGCATCGCGAGCACATCGTGCAGCGCCTCTACCAGCTTCGCAATAGCCGACTCGCCCAGCTCCGGATACGCCGAGTGCGCCATCTTCCCCTTCGCGCGCAGTTCGACGCGCAGCGCGCCTTTGGTGGCGATGGCTAGGCGATTGTCGGTCGGCTCGCCGTTGATGAGGAACCGCGATCCGCGCGGATTCTCATTCGCAACCTTCGCGCCGGCGGAGTCGCGCTCTTCACCGACCACGAACAGCATGCCAACCTTCACGCCCGCACCGCGCAGCCGCTCCGCCGCGGCCACCTGCGCGGCGATAATTCCCTTGGCATCGCATGCGCCGCGACCATAGAGAAACTCATCGTCTTCCGTACACGGGAAAAACGGAGGCACTGTGTCCATGTGCGTGGAAAGCACCACATCCGGCGTCTCACCGGGCATGGCCGCGTAGACGTTGAAGCGCGGCGCGGTCCCTGTACTCGGGATCGGCTGCTCGCCGGTCTGCTTGACCGGCATCTGCTCGACCGCCCAGCGCTCGGAAGACAGCAAATCCGCGAGGAAAGCGCCCACCGCGCCCTCGTTGTAGCTGATGGACTCGATGTTGACGAGCTTCCGCGTCAGGTCGATAGGATCGATGGCCATGAAGCTACAGGATAACCCGGCGCACTAAACTCGAATCAGCATGACCTCGCCTTCCGAAATCCCAAAGCTCTCCGCGCCTTCGCGCGTTACCACCGTCGACGACCTGCGTGGCCCCGCGGGCAGGCTGGAAGCCCTTCTCAACACCGGGCGTGACGATGCTCCGTTCGCCGCGCTCGTCTGTCATCCCCACCCCGCCGGCGGCGGCACGATGCACAACAAGGTCGTCTACCACGCCATGAAGGCGCTGAATGCTGCCGGCGTTCCAGTGCTGCGCTTCAACTTTCGCGGCGTCGGCCTGAGCGAAGGCGAGCACGACCATGGCCGCGGCGAGAAGGACGACGTCCGCGCCGCCCTCGACTGGCTCACGGCACGCTTCGCGCGACCCATTCTGTTTGCGGGATTCTCTTTCGGGTCCGTCGTCGGCATGGATGCGTGCTGTGGGGATGCGCGCGTCGCAGGCCTGATCGGGCTCGGTCTGCCGGTGCGGGCCGTTGGCCGCGATTACAGCTTCGAGTTCCTCTCGCGCTGCACGCGCCCCAAGCTGTTCGTCTCCGGCAATCGCGATGAGTTCTCGCCAGTTGATTCACTGATGGCGGCCTGGCAATACGCCGCCGAGCCGAAGCGCAGTGTGCTGATCGCGGGCGCAGACCACTTCTTCCAGGGGACCCCGGACTCACCCGGCGCAAAGCTGGATGAGATGCAGGCGGCAATCCGCGACTGGCTGGCAGAAACCTTTGGTCTCTAAAAACGGAACGCGACAGTTTCTATTGTTCCGACCCGCTGTTCGCCGGAACCCGTGGACGCGTCTTCGGCTGCGGATACTGCTGGTCGCCTGTGTCCGGAACGTCCTCGACGCGGCCGGAGGGCCGAGCAGCGGGCTGTGTGACCAGAGGCGCGCCGCTTCCGCTGCTCGCGCGCCGCGCAGGCGGAGTCGTCTGCGGCGCATCAGCGTGAACGTGGGCCGTCTGTGCGGTCTGAGGAACCGGGGTTACAGCAGGTTTCACCACCGGCGTCGCCGCCCGTCGAGCAGAGGTCGCATTTACAGGCTCAGCGGGCGCAGGCAAATTGCGCGGTACGCTGCCGGCGGCAGGCACGCTGGCAACGGCTGGTGTCGTCCCAGGTGCAGGCTGAGCGACCTGCGGTGCAGGGGGCACATCGCTCGGCACAAAGGGCGCGTACGATGGCTGGCCGGCAGTGGCCTGTGCGGCACCGGCAGCCGGCGGCATCGCCATTGCAGTCAAGGTTTGCTGGAACCCCGGCGTTGCCTCCAGTTGCGCGCGCGCTGCTATCGGAATCACCTTTTCCTGCGCGAGCGCATCCGCATCGTGCCCCATCAGGTGCAGCGACGAGATCAGCCCGGACCACGCATCCACCCGCTGCGGATTGTCCTGCAACACCTGGAGAAAAATCGGATATGCGAGCTGCGGCTGGCTATTCGCAATATCCAGCTGCGCCAGCTGCATCTCCAGGTCCGCCGGCGGCTGTCCCGTAGCCGAGGCCTCACGCGCCACCGCGGCCGAGAGTGCGTCCTGCGCGTCGTTCAGCTTGTTCTCAAGTACCAGCACATTCACCAGCGCATCCACCGCCTGGCGCGCGTCTGGACGCAGTTCCAGCGCCTCGCGATATCGCTTCTCAGCATCTTCGGAGTCCTTGGCCTGTTGCGCATCGCGGCCTTCGCCCATGAGGAAGGAGAAGCGCGCCGAATCCAGCGCCGAAGAGATGGTTTCGTCATTCGGGCTGGCCTGCTTAGCCCGCTCCAGGAAACTGACGGCGCCGAGATAATTGCCTTGCAGCATGCGCACTTGGCCCATGCCAGCCAGTGCTCCTGCATCATTCGGCTGCGCGCTCAGGATGGCCTGAAAGGCCGTCGCGGCGTCGTCCACCTGACCGGAATTCAGTTTCTGATATGCGGCGGCCTCCTGGGAAGCCTGCGCGCTATTGGCCGCCGCACGAGCACGAGCCGGCGGCGCGGAAGGTCGTCCGGTCTGTGCGAGCAGGACGCCTCCGCAGGCAATTACCGCGACCGCAGCCGCAGCCGCTCTCCACCTCGGGATTCCCGTAAGCTCGCCCATTCGCACGTACGCCTCCCGGCATCAAGGCGTAGCCATGCCGGGGTTCTCCCGCCAGACTACAGCCTTCTGCGCTGGTTCCAATGCCTGGGAACGTACTGCAATCAAATGAGCTGAGGAAATCTTGTCTTTTATTCCCAGAATGGCTCTCGTGGGCCCCAGCTTCCAATGCAACGGACAATTCGACTCACCCTGCAACCTGCAATCGCTCGCGCGCGCGCCTGCGCAATCGCGCCTGTAACAGCACCGCCAACAGCAAACAGACAATCGCCACAACGATTGCCACAAACCACGGCGAATCTTCCAGCAGAAACTCCGCATGCCTCCACGGCGAGATCGCGCCGGTCCAGTATTCGTCGCCGCCCAGGCGGTAGGACGAGAACCGTCCGCTGCGCAGCACGCTGACGGACTGCGCCATCTGCGACTCCGCTCTGCTCTTGAACGCATCCCAAAATGCGGCGGCGGCCGCATCGTCGCGCATCGCAATCACTACTGCGGTCCGGCCCGACCTGCGCGGCCAGTCCACTTCCTCCACCGTCGCATCCGGTAGCTCGCCCGCAGTCTCGATTTCGCCAAAGCGCTGTGCGTCGGACCTGCCGCCGCGCCATCGCTGCAAACGCTGCAAGAATCCCCGCCCAAAACCGCCGAAGAGTCCTTCTGCGTCTCGTACGTGCAGACCGTTCACGCCGATGCCCACCGGCAGCGCCGAACCAAGTTTTGCGATTGCGGGCTGGTCCTCCGGCGTGCCAAGGATCAGCAAGTCCTTTCCCGCTCCGGCATCAACCGCCGACGCATCCGTCACGGTCACGTTCACCGCAGGGAGGCCGGTCTGCGCACCGAAGCCCGCCATCAGCCCGAGAAATGCCTCCAACTCATGCATGCTCGGCGCCTCCGGCAGCACCACTGCGGTGTCGGCCAGGTCCGCGCGGCGCGTGAATGGATATCCCGCGCGTGCAAAGAGACTCAGTTCCGGCAACTGGGTCCAGTGCGGGATGCCGCTGATGTCCAGATATGAATCCCTCAAGACCGCGCCGATCAGGTTGCTGCTGCCCGGCTTGTTATTGTTGATCGGCGCGTTCTGTGCGGTGCGGAACGCAAATCGGAACGTGAACTCGTTTTCACCGGGACGCAGAGCGACAACGGGCACAGGCACCACAGTCTCCAACACTTCAGACGCGCGGTCCGTGTGGGGCATCGGGGTCGAACTCACATAGGCGCCGTTCACGTACACCTGCAGCGTGCTTCCCTCGCCCAGCGGCACTGCGTTGTAACGATAGTCAAGATGCAGCGCGAGGTTTCTATCGCCGGCGTCATCTCGCTCTCGATAGTCGAGGTCCGGCGGCAGCCGCAGTGTTGCTGTCAGCGGCTGCGAGCCATCTCCCTGCAGCTCGCCGCCGGGGTTTTCGATCCGAGCCTGCGCAAACGTGGCCATACGGTCCGTGCCCAGCCACCGCGGAGCGTCATCCGGCGTGCGCGGCGCAGGACGCGCGAAGCCGGTGATCCATTGCTGCGAGCCCTGCCACGTTCCTGCGCCAAGCGCGAGTGCGCTCGCCGCCGCCAGCAGTTGGTCGGCATCGTTACCCGCAATCAACAGCGTGCTCGATGCGGAGTCGCTCGGATTGGCCCGCAGCGCAACCATCGGCCCGGAGATTCGGGCCGCCTGCATCGCAGGCGGAATTCCGGCCGCGTCCTCCACAAAAACTATCCCATGGCCGGCCGGAATCGTGCCGATCGAAACAACGAACCGAAGGCCGCTTTCGCCACTCTCCACCCCCAACCAGGACGCGACGATGGCCGCAGCCTGGATCGCCTTTCTCGATGGCGCGGACAAAAAGAAAAACTGGACGGGCTGGTGTTCCCTTGCGCTCGAATCGAAGAAGGGCCGCGGCAACAAGGCGAGGTCGTTCACCGCGGGCGCGACCTTGGGGTGCGGAGCCTTGGCTGCGGCACCTGTCTGTCTGGGCGGAGTGGGTGCTACACCGGCATTCATCCCAGCCTGCGCTGCGCGCGCATTCCCGCCCGAACCAACCAGCAGCAGCACAGCCAGCAGCGGTGCGATGTTGGTCAGCAAAGCCGCCGGTTCTTTCCGGCGTCCGCGGCCAACCATATGCAGGACTGCGCCGGTGGCAAGCCGCAGCAAGCGCCCGATTCCCCGCAGCGGCGAATCCGCCTCCTCCGCTTCACCCCATCCAAGCCACGCGTCCGCCCGGGAGTAGAGCAGGGTCGTCAGCGCATCCGCCTCTTTCAAGCCCAGCGTCCGGAAGCGCGCGCGCAGTTCTCCGCCTTCATAAGAAACCACCGTGGCCGGCAGCGTCACGGCTCCATCCAGCAGCGGCAGGATCACTTCGATCGCATCGCCTTCCCTGGCCTGCGCCTCTGCAACGCGGGCACGCAGGCCTCCGGAGGAAATGTCGCAGGTAACTCCCTGCATCATGGCTCCCCCGGCGAGAACCACATCGGCGGGAACGGCCACCGCTACGCGGACACTGCGCCTTCGCTGGGCGCTTTCCCGCGCCGCGCCCGCGGCCACACCAAGCACCGTCAGGTTGAACAACGCCCACGCCACATTGATCCACACCGCGCCCACACTGCCCCCCGCCTGCACCGAGGGCATCAACGCTGCAATGGCGCCGATCCATTTGAATCCCACAACTGCGGCGAGCCGCGCCGGAGCCAGCCGCACAACAGCGCAGACCAGTGCCGCACAATTCCAGGCGAGAAGGGCGAGATACGGCCACGCGGTCCGCCAGTCGTAAAACTCGCGTTCCAGCACGCCGCCTTTCGCCGTCACACGAAACTGGGCCTTCCGCGGATTGATTAATGCAATCAACGTGGGCAGCAGGATGTAAGGCGCCATCACGGTCTCGTAAATTTCGTTCCAGAAGGTGTGGCGCTGCCGTCCATAGACACGCGTATGCGTCAGGCTCGCCAGCAGCAGATGCGGCGTCACATAGGCGACGATCGCGGCCCACAACCCAGGCAGCGCCGTCCTGCCAAAGATCAGATACACCGCGGGAGCCATCAGAAAGATCAGTCGCGGCAAAGCGCTGAGGAAGTAGGCAGCCTCATTCAGGTAGCAGAGGCGTTGCTGCCACCGCAGAGCGCCGCCTACCAACGGATTCTCCAGCCGCAACGCCTGCATCATCCCGCGCGCCCAGCGCGCACGCTGCCGTACATGATCGCTCAGCCGTTCCGTCGCCAGGCCCGCCGCCTGCGGAATGTTGATGTAGGCCGTATTCCAGCCCCGCTTCTGCAGCCGCAACGACGTGTGCACATCTTCGGTAACGGTCTCCGTCGCCAGGCCGCCCACTTCATCGAGCGCGCTGCGCCGCAGCACGGCGCACGAGCCAGAGAAGCTCGCCGCGTTCCAGAGATCGTTGCCGTCCTGAATCGCGCCGTGAAATAGCTGTTCCTCGCCAGGCACGGCGCGAAGACCGCCCAGGTTCCGTTCAAACGGGCTCTCTGAGTAAAACCGGTGCGGCGTCTGCACGAGCGCCAGCTTTGGATCGCGGAGGAACCATCCGACTGCCATCTGCAGGAAGCTGCGCGTCGGCGCATGGTCGCAGTCGAACACCGTAACCAACGGCGCGCTTGTTTCCCGGAGCGCATGATTGATATTGCCAGCTTTGGCGCCCTGATGGTCCTCACGCGACAGATAGCCGATGCCTGCGGACTCAGCGAATGCGCGAAATTCCTCGCGATTCCCATCATCCAGCAGCAATACCTTCAGCTTCTCAACCGGCCAGTCCATCCCGAGGGCAGCCAGCGCCGTGTATCGGACCAGTTCAAGGGGCTCATCCAGCGTGGGGATCAGCACATCCACCGCAGGCCATTCGTCGGGATCGTCAGGCAGCGGAGCGGGCGGGCGCTCCAGCGGCCACGCCGTCTGCATGTATCCCAGCAGCAGCACCACGAATGCGTAGAACTCCGCCCCGAGCAGCGCCAGCGTGCAGAAGACATCCACCGGCGCAGCGTGCGTTCCCGGATCGCGAAAGAACGCGGTGACAGAAAACATGCGCCACACGGCATATCGCGCCGTTGAGAATACGGAAAGCAGCATGACTGCCAGCGTTGCCAGTCGCGATCCTGAGCTGCGATGTGCCCACAGCGCGACCAGCAGCACGGCCACCCCGAGCGCAGCTTGCGACGGCCATGCCATTGGCAGAAACACCGCGACGCACAGAAACGCTCCGCCGCCAGCGACGACTGCGCAGCGCAGCGCCCGCACCGGCGCGTTCCGTCCGGATTCAAACTCGCGCCAAACAGGGGAGCGCGTCAACCTTCACCTCTGCGCCCGCCTCGAGCTGCCTCTGCAATTCTCTCCGCCGAGGCCGCCGATACGCTGCGCAGCCATGCCGCCAGATCCGCATAGTCGGTCGAGATCGGTGCATCTGGGGCATAATCCGGGGCCGTCATTCCCTGGGCCATGGCCTCACTCACCGCCGCTGACCGCCGCACGCCGATGGAGACCAGACGTTCGCCCAGTTCGCGGCGCAGCACTTCGCGGATATCCAGATGGAGCGGGAGCGCGACATCCAAACGGTTCAGCACATAGAACGGCAGCAACGGCCTGCCTTCGCGATCTGCGATCGCCGCCAACATCTGTTCCATCGCGCGCATGCCGGCGACGGAGTTCATGTCCGGCGCCATCGCCGCCAGCACCATGGGACGGAGTATTGCAAGCCGCTCCACGATCCATGCCGCGTCGAGCGGCAGATCGAGAATCACCCGGTCAGAACCCTGCGCTCGCGCAAGCAGCGTCTCAATCACGTGCTCCTGTGCTCTGTTCTCGACTCGGGCGCCGGCGATATCAAGAGCAAGGAGGGATATCTCTCCCACGTCTCGCTCTCGCCGAGCCACCGTCCGCATGCTTCCCGGTGCAAGCCGATCGATCCCAAAATAGAGCGGCAGCAATCCATCCGCCGCCGCTTCCACCAGCAGCACGCGCTCGCCCTGAATTGCCAGCGTACGCGTCAGAGATGCTGCCAGGCTCGTTTTCCCGGTACCCCCGGCCGGCGAGACGATCGCTACCACCGGGCCTCGCGGCCAGCTCATCCGCACCTTCGCCGCGGAGCTTTCCGCCGCGGCTCCAATTAGGGCCTGCAATACGGGCCATCGCGACGCCACCTCTGCGCGCGAGTCGAGCAAGGTTGCGGCCACTGAGCCTGTCCGGGGCCTGTGCATCGTTGCCCTAATGGGCGGCACCACGATCTGCGGCTCTTCCGGTAGAGGCAAATCTGCCGCAGCCTCGAGCCATGCCGGACGAATCGCCGTGACGGGTGATAGCTCAGGGGCTTTGGGCGCGACGCCCGCTGCTTCGGCCGCCAACGCTTCCGGCTGAGTAAACTCAGCCGCGATCGAAGCTCTCGGGGCAGACAGCTTCGCAAGTCCGGGATCGCCTTCTAGCATCCCCGGCTGGGGCCCGGTGCGCTCGCGCCTGCGCTGCTCCGCTTCTTCAAACGCCAACTGCTTTCGTCGTGCGGACTCCTGCGCCTCAGCGATCTCCCGCTCCTCTTCGATGGCACGCAGCGCCGCCAATGCCGCTGCCTCTGACCGCCGCGCCTCCGCGACGCGCTCTCCGGCAACCTTCGCGCCTTCCGCGTTCGCCTTCGCGTGGGCTTCGAGTTCCTGTTCGAGGGAATGCTTCGCCGCGCGAAGCCGTAATCTTGCACGCTGCTCACGCCTGACTGCAGAAAAATCCCGGTATCGTGCCCCGGTCAGGTTCGCCCACGCGTACAGTGCCGCCACGTCCTCGGGTGTACTGTCATCCGTCTCTGTGTTGCGTGGGCTCATGGAAGGACTTGCTTTTCGAACGCCTGCCAGGTGCTGGTTCGGCACGGGACGGACAAACCCGGCGGAAGGGCCGAAGAATGCGCCGCAAATCGTTCGAAATGCTTGCTTTAAGCCTATTTAGGCAGACACACAGCGTCAATCCAATGGTTCTGCGACTTAAGTGTAACGACCTAAGTCACTCGTTCTCGCGCATCGGTCACTCGGGCGGCCAATCGGACGTAATCTGGCGAGAAAGGATGCTCCTCCGCCACCGTGCGGCACCGGCGCCCTCGCCTGGGATCAAATATGGGAGCAGATCAGACTCGCGGTTATCCGCACTGCTCCAGCACCTCATCGAGCATGTCGGACAATGTTCCCGCGCGCGATCGCATCGCAGTCTCCGCCGTACCGGCGTTGCCGGCCAGCGCGTCGTAACGCGCACGCAAGGCCAGCAGCTCGTCGGCAATGTTCAACGAAGCCAGTACCGCGACGCGCAGTGAGTCCACCGTGCTGCCGTGCGCGGCCACCGCGCGCATCTTCGTGTCGACCAGGGAGGCCAGCTTCTCGATGTGCTTCGGGTCGGTGCCGCGCAGATGATAGACCTGGTCGTAGATGTCCACGCTGACGGCGGTCGCCCCCCCCTGCGCGTTGGTTGCACTCTGCCGCGTCGTCGCTTCTTCACTTGCCGCATTGCGCGCCATGCCGACCTCCTGGTGGCTCACGTCTCCAACTTCAGAGACATGGGATGGATATTGCCTGCTACATCAACTCGTCCATTTGCTCCAGCATCTTCTCCACACGCTGCTTTACCGCCTCGCGCTCTTTCGCCAGGGCGGCAATCTGGCTCTCCGCCGCCTCGCGCTCGCGATGCGAATCCCGCGCCCGCTCTTCGGCTGCAGCTGTCTGCGCCTTCAACTGCTCGCGCAGGCCGGCGGCTTCGGCTTCGGCGGCCGCACGCGCCTCGCGCTCCTTCTTTACGATCTCCACGGCGCGAAGAACCTTCTGCTCCAGCGCCTGAAACTCATCCACACTCACTGCCATTGCGGTACTCATACCCGCAGTATAAGCGGGATTTGCGCGTAGAAACGCTCGGCAGCCGCATCATTACTGTGCAAAATGAGGTTCGCTTTTACGAACTGAATGAGGAGCTGATCGTCCCGGCGACGGGAACGCTTGCTGCTCCGCGCGGCTCCAGCAGAAACTGGGCCGTTCTTTGCCGGAGACGCAGTGGAATAGCATCCGGACCGAGCCGCAGCATTCGAGACATAAAAAACATGTATCGCTTTGGCTCCTCGACCTGAATCGCCGTCCACGGAATGAAAAGCGGCGGGTGCCCCATACGAAACGGGGTGATTACACCCATACAGAGTCCTTCTGAGTCCGACGCCAGTGTGAGGACGCTGTTGTACCCGATCGTGAACCGCATTTGTGCACTCTGCAGCCACCGTTTGTGTTGCGGGAACTCGCGCTCTGTCCGGTATCTCCCCGCCAATTGGCTCCAGCCGCCGACGAGAGCGATCAGAAAGCCAACCAAGACCCACATAGTGGGGAACACCAGACAGAAGAACAGGGCGGGATGTTGGTCAGCGAACTCTTGCATCGCCCGCTTCCTCGCTCAGATTCCCACTGGATACGGCTTCTCGTGCGCGGCCTCACTCGCGCTCTGCTTTGCACCGCGCTCGAACCGTCCCTGCAGCAGGCTGAGGAAGCCAGTACACCAGTAGCCGAAGACGAACAGCACCAGGAACGGCACCGTAAAGTAGTTTTCCGTCGAGATCGCATACCAGATGGTCCATAAAAAGTACGCGCCCACCGCGATCTCCAGCCACGGCATAAAACCCAGCCGCTTGCGGTACTTCTTCGCCTGGGCCTTCTCGCCCTTCTTGCTGACGCGGTACTTCGGAGTCCGCGCAAACGCCGACTTCTTCCCGATCAGCGCCTCAATCACGGCCAGCGCGTTGGAAAACGTCAGGCCCACGCCGCCAATCGCCATCAGCACCGGCACATACAGAAACGTCCGGTACCAGCTCTTCGGATAAAGCTCCTTCTGGCTGACCAGATAAAACGTCGATACGGACATCGTGCTCGCCACAAACAGCGGCAGGTCAATCAACGCCATCTGCAGGTAGCCCTGCCAACTGCGGATGATCATCGCCGGCATCAGCAGGACGCTCAGCACGATCATCAGCGGATAGCTGATGTTCGCCGTCAGGTGATACCACGCCTCCAGCTTGGTGTGCCATGGCGCATCGCTCTTCAACACGCGCGGCAGGACCTTGATCGCCGTCTGGATCAGGCCCTTCGCCCAGCGAGCCTGCTGCGTCTTGAAGGCCGTCATCTCGATCGGCAATTCCGCCGGACACTCCACGTCCTGCAGGTACTTGAACTTCCATCCCTTCAGTTGCGCGCGATAGCTCAGGTCGGTGTCCTCGGTCAGCGTGTCGTGCTGCCAGCCGCCCGCCTCGTCGATCGCAGTCCGCCGCCACATCCCCGCCGTGCCGTTGAAGTTGAAGAAGACACCCGCGCGAGAACGCCCGCCGTGCTCCAGCACAAAATGCCCGTCGAGAAGGATCGCCTCCACCTGCGTCATGAAGTTGTAGTTGCGGTTCAGGTGCGTCCATCGCGTCTGCACCATGCCGATCCCAGGCTCGGCAAAATGGTGGATCACCTTTTGCAACCAGTCCGGCGGCGGCACAAAGTCCGCATCGAAGATCGCGATCAGTTCGCCTTTCGCCGTGCGCAGCCCTTCATCGAGCGCGCCGGCTTTGTATCCATGCCGGTTGGTCCGGTGCAGATGCACCACCGGCTGCCCATCCAGCCCCGCAAATCCGCGCGCGTATCGTTCGACGACCTCGCGCGCCACATCCACAGTCTCATCGGTCGAGTCGTCCAGCAGCTGGATCTCGAACCGGTCACGGGGATACTCCAGCCGGCATACTGCATCGATCAACCGGTCCACCACAAACTGCTCGTTGAAAATGGGCAGCTGCACCGTGACGAAGGGCAGCTTCTCCTGGGCGAAGTGGCCGCCCGGTTCATTCCAGTGGGCTGCCTTTTTCTTGTTCCGGTAGTACAGCCACACCAACTGGTAACGATGAATCCCGTAAAACGCCAGGATCACCATCACGACGAAATAGGGCACCAGCATGCACAGATCGAAAGTGTTCCACCGATACATGTGTTGGAACACACTTGCTCGTTGATAGCGCGAATAGGTGCTCTGCCAGAACCCGGCTCTGGCCAGAAACATCGCCATTGGAGCATGCAGCCGCCCGAGGGACAGCATGGGCAGTCCGCTCAGCAGGCCCGAGCGCATATTTTCCGCAAAGTTGCGCAGGAATTGAGCTCCAGATGGTCGACCAGTCAACGTCTTCCGATTCTACGCGATGGGAGATTTAGCTCAACATCATCGCCCGGTATGCCGCATCGCGCTCCGCCGGACGCAGGCCCGCATCGCGGATGATCCTTCGCAGGTCCTCTTCGCTCCGACCTGCGTTCGCATTGACCGCGCCCAGATCGTTCGCCCCGAACCGCAGCGCAGTCTGCAATACTTTGAGCCCCTCGATGCCATCCGCCACGCCATCGGCCTGAAGGTTCTCGATGTTGTCCAGGAACATCCGCGACAGGGCGAGCATCTTCAGCCGCTCCACTGCAGTTATCGAGTCCAACTGCCGCCCATTCGCCAAACGCGCAGCTACGGGCACGAACGCCGCAAACCCACCGCTCTCTTGCTGTAACAAGCGCGCCGCTTCCAGGAAATCCACTCGCTGCTCCAGCGTCTCACCCGCACCGAAGAGCATGCGCGCTGTAGTCTGCTTTCCCTCCCCGTGGGCCGCGCGATGCGCTGCAATCCACTCACCAATCTTCTCCGACCCCGGTCCGTACTGCGCCTCGTTCTCCACGACATACGTCGCGACGCCCTCCGGATGCAACCGCCGCCGCACGGCATCGGCCTCCATCCCCAGGCCAACCAGGTCGTCGCTCATCAGGCACTCAAGCGCCTGTTGTCTGCTGATTCCCATGCTTCAATTCTATCGGTTGAGTTCACGCGTTGCGGAGTGCTCAGTTGAACCCACGCCGTGTGCGCGACCGCGTGTAGTCCTCGCGTTCCGCTTCACGCTCACGGATGCGTTCGGAGTAGCGCGCAGCTTCCTCGATGCGCTGCTTCCGCTCTCCAGCGGAAAAGCTGCGTTCCTCGCTGCGGCTCAACCGCTTGTGCGCATACATGCCCTCCAGAAGGAATTCCGCCGCGCTCACTGCCGTCTCCGGCCGGGACTTCGCATCGATACTCAGCGGCGCCAGCTTTTCAAACAGCCCCTGAATCTGCTTCAGTTCCGCGAGCGAAGCCGCGGAGGGCTGCGCGTCATTCAGCTGCACCGTGCCGCCGAGGTTGAACCACTGCTCGATCTGCTGCGTGTTCGTCTCCGCGAAATAAAGATCGAAGACATGCGCCACCGCGGTACGAATAATGTCGCGCACCACTGTATCCGCGCCGCGCACTTCCCCCTCGTACTCCAGCTCGATCTTGCCCGTGATGCCGGGCAGCGCCGCGTAGATGTCGCCCACGCGCGCAACGGCAAGCTCCTCGCCATGCAGCAGCGCGCGCCGCTCTGCGTTGGAGACGACAAGTTCCATGGTTGTGATTGGCAGCCGTTGGGAAACACCGGAGCGCTTGTCCACCTTTTTCTCTTCGCGGGCCGTGAAGGCGATCTGCTCCACAATCTGCCGTACGTACTGCGGAATCTCCAGCCCGCTCTTCGCCGCCTTCGGGGATTTCGTTCCCCGCTCCGTCCACGCCTCCTGCGCCGTAATGCGGATACCCTCTTCAATATTCTCCGGATAGTGCGTACGAATCTCGGAACCGATGCGGTCCTTTAAAGGCGTCACAATCTTGCCGCGCGCGGTATAGTCCTCCGGGTTCGCGGAAAACACAATCGCCAGGTCCAGGGGCAGGCGCACCGGATAGCCCTTAATCTGCACGTCGCCTTCCTGCATGATGTTGAACAGCGCGACCTGTATCTTGCCTGCGAGGTCCGGCAGTTCGTTGATGGCGAAGATGCCGCGGTTGGCGCGCGGCAGCAGTCCATAGTGCATGGTAAGTTCGCTGCCGAGGTCCTGATTGGACCGCGCGGCCTTGATGGGATCGACATCGCCGATCAGGTCCGCGACCGTCACATCCGGCGTCGCCAGCTTCTCGACATAGCGATCATTCGGCGTCAGCCACGCGATGGGCGTCTCGTCGCCGAGCTTCGCGATCAGGTCGCGTGAGAATTTCGAGATCGGAGCATAAGGATTGTCGCGCACCTCTGAGCCCGCCACCGCAGGAACTGCAGGATCGAGCAGCGTAGTCAGTGCGCGCAGGATCCGCGACTTCGCCTGCCCGCGCAGACCGAGCAAAATGAAGTTGTGACGCGAAAGCACTGCGTTGACCAGCTGCGGCACAACCGTGTCCTCGTAGCCAACGATGCCCGGGAACAGCGTGGCATCCTCATCCTTCGCTGCGGCCATCGCGCGCAGGCGGGCGATGAGGTTCTGGCGCAGTTCGTCCTTGACGGAACGGCCGACACGCGCCGGAGTGAATTCGCTGGCGCGCAGCGCGCCAAGTGTGGCGGGGAGTGCATGGGCCATATCTAAGTATAGATGCTGCGTGTTTGGCGGGATACGGATTGCCTGCACCGGCGATAGCGCAGGGTTTCCAAATCCCGCGGAAACAACATATTCTGTTTCATATGCCCAAGCTATCCATACGAGACCTCGATCTCGAGCACAAACGTGTGCTTATCCGCGTGGACTTCAACGTTCCCCTGAAGGACGGCGTCATCACCGACGACACGCGCATCCGCGAAACGCTCCCCACGATCGAGTACGCGTTACGCCACAAGGCCAAGGTCATTCTCTGTTCGCACCTCGGCCGCCCCAAGGGCAAACCAGTGGAATCCATGAGCCTCAAGCCGCTGGTCGCGCGCGTGCGTTCGCTGCTGGACCATGTGTTGAATCAAGGTGAAAACGTCGCCTTCTCGCCGGACTGCGTCGGCGAAGTGGCGCAGGAGATGGCCAACCAGTTGGAAAGCGGCCAGACACTGCTGCTGGAAAACCTGCGCTTTCATCCCGAGGAGGAGGCCAACGACCCCGCCTTCGCAAAGCAGCTCGCCTCTCTCTGCGATGTCTACGTGAACGACGCCTTCGGTAGTGCACACCGCGCCCATGCATCGACCGAGGGCGTAACGCACTACGTCAAGCAGTCCGCGGCAGGCTTCCTGATGGAGAAGGAACTCAACTTCCTGGGCAAAGTCCTTACCGAGCCCGACCGTCCGTTCGTCGCCATCATCGGCGGCTCCAAAATCTCCGGCAAGATCGACGTCATCGACAATCTGCTGGACAAGGCCGACACGCTGCTCATCGGCGGCGGAATGGCGTATACCTTTCTGCACGCGCTGGGGCAGACCACCGGCAAGTCACTCGTGGAGGCCGACAAGATCGACATCGCAAAGGCCGCGCTTGAGAAGGCGAAGAAGAAGGGCGTGAAGCTGATCCTGCCTGTCGATCACGTGCTCGCCGACAAGTTTGACGCCGGCGCAAAGACGCAGACCTTTGCAGGTGATGGCCCGTTCCCCGCCGAATGGATGGGGCTGGACATCGCGGGCGCAACCGTAGACCTGTTCGCGAAGGAGATCGCCGACGCGCGCACCATTTTGTGGAACGGCCCGATGGGTGTCTTCGAACTTGCGCCCTTCGCTGAAGGCACCAACGCCATCGCTACGTTAGTCGCGGCCAATGAGGAAGCTACCAGCGTCGTTGGCGGCGGAGATTCGGTGGCCGCCGTGCAGGCTGCCGGCGTCGCGGAACGCATCTCGCATATCTCGACGGGCGGCGGCGCAAGCCTTGAGTTCCTGGAAGGCAAGCTGCTGCCTGGTGTAGCGGCGCTTACGGAGAGATAAGCTCCGGCCCGTGGCGACAAGTGCGGTGCCTACATTTTTTTAGATAGACCAGAACTCGCGTGTATTTGCGCGACCAAATCAAAGGACTTTTTATGCGCAAGATGCTGATCGCCGCCAATTGGAAGATGTACAAGACGCCTGAGGAGGCGGCCGCCTTCATCAAGGCCTTCGTGCCACTCGTCGGCAAGCACAAAGAGACCGAGATCGTCGTGTGTCCGTCGCCTGTTCTGCTGCCCACCGTGCTTGAGGCCGTCCGCAATAGCTCGGTTCGCGTTGCCGCACAGAACATGCACTGGCTTGATCAGGGGGCCTACACCGGGGAAACCTCCGCGCCGCAGCTTAAGGCGCTCGGCGTGACGCATGTTCTCATCGGCCACTCCGAGCGCCGCCAATACTTCAACGAGACGGACGAGAGCGTGAACCTCAAACTCAAAAGCGCGCTCAGACACGGCCTCGTACCCATCGTCTGCGTTGGCGAGCACCTCGCCGAGCGCGAGGCCGGCCAGACGACTGAAGTCCTCGAACGCCAGACATCCATCGCGCTCAGCGGCATAAGCGCCGAAGAGGCGCAGCCGCTGGTCATCGCCTACGAACCTGTCTGGGCCATCGGCACCGGGAAAACTGCCACGCCCGAAATCGCCGACGATGCGCACCGTATCATCCGCGCGCAGATCGCAAAGTCGCTCTCGCCCACGCTCGCGGCGAGCACACGTATCCTCTACGGCGGATCCGTCAAGCCGGACAACACCTCTGCCCTTTGCTGCCTGGAGGACATTGACGGTGCCCTCGTCGGGGGGGCCAGCCTGGAGCCTGCATCCTTTTCTCAGATCGTCGCCAACTCAGCAGCATAAAACTAAAAGCACCCACGGATTTCACGGATCAACGCGGATACGGGGCGAAAGAGGGCGGGTTTGGTTTATTTATCCTGTAGTGGAAGTCTCGCGACGTTGGCCCTTCGCCACTTCTAAGCGGTGCCGTATGGGTGAAATCCGCCGTCCGATTTGGCCTTACCGCACCACGCCCACCTGCTCCATCGGCCAGTAGACAAACACGGCTTTGCCGTAGATGAGCGAGCGGTCCACGGGCCCGAAGTCCCGGCTGTCCGATGAAATGGAGCGGTGGTCGCCCATCATCCAGTACTCATGCGGCGGCAGCACCATCTCCGAAACCGAGCGGTCGTCTTCAAACCGCAGCGGCACATATGGCTCCTGCAACCGCTTGCCGTTGAGGTATACGCGACCATGATCGATGCGCAGCCGATCGCCCGGCAGCCCAATCACACGCTTGATGTAGCTCTTCGAGTGGTCGCCCGGATACTCAAAAACCACCACATCGCCCTCGTGTATCTCACCGACCTTGTACGCGATCTTGTCGATGAACAGGCGATCCTGGTCCTCCAACTGCGGCAGCATGCTCGTGCCTTCCACGCGGACCGGCTGATAGAGAAACAGAATAATAAACGTGGAAACGAGTACCGCGACTATGAGATCGAGGAAAAAGGCCGGCACCCCAACAGCGAGACCCAAACGCCACCGGCGAGAACGGGGGGCAACCGGCTGCGCAGTAGAAACAGCCGGGCTGGATTCATTCGCGACAGATGCAGCAACGTCGTTTCCCTGCTCTGCCGGATTCCTTTCGTCCATCCCGTTCCGTCCTTCCACACTCATTTAGACGCAGCCGCCTTCGCTTCAGGACTCAGCGGCCGCAATCCCAGCCCGGGCACCAGTATCTTGCCGTCGATCCCCGCGGGCGACCATGCGTCCACAATCGCCTTGGCCATCTTTGCGATCGTCAGTTCGCCCTCGTTGTCGGCCGTCCAGCCCGTATCTTGATTTTCGTATGTAAACGCGGAAATCACCAGCGGCCCGGATTTTCCTGCGACAATCGCTACGTCATTCCGCACCGCATTCAGGCTTCCCGTCTTACTCGCCGTTCCCGACCCCGTCTCGGTCGAGTCCAGCTTTTCCAGATATCGGGGAATGGTGTCCCGGTAGAACTGATTGCGCAGCATCTTCAGCGCGACGCCGCAGATCGCCGCATCCTGTCCTGAGACGGGAGTTGGGTTAAGGGCACTTAGCCGCCCCGGCCGCTCCAGTTCGCATAACCCAATCCGCTCCATCACCTCGGCCATCTCGCGCGGCGTCGTCTTGCCCAGCCCGAACTTCGGCTGATCCGCCGGCATCGGCTCCGTTGCAGGCTTGCCGATCTTCTTGTACAGGTGCGTATCCTTCAGCCCCATCCACGCGATGCGTGCGTTGATCGCATCCAGGCCCAGTTGGTCCATCGCGAGATTGGTCGCCACGTTGTCGCTCATCACTATCATGAGCGTCAGGTCATCCTTCAATGTGAGTGTTTGCGGCGCATCGAGGAACAGCAGCACACCCGATCCCGACACCGCATCGCCCGGCTGCAGCACAATCTTGTCGTCCCAGTGCGCCTTACCGGCACGCACCTGCTCCATCGCCTCGAAGAGAATCGTCAACTTGATTACTGACGCCGTCTGCACCGCCGTGTCTGCATCCAACGCCACCGTGCGCCCCGTGTTGAGCTGCGTCGCGTAAAGCGCCACTTTGCCATGGTGAGCGGCGGCGATCTCGCGCAGTCGCGATTGAAGCGCGGAGTCCGTGGCATTGACGATAGCCGCTGCAGATCCGCTAACCGACGCCTGTTGAGCATTAACAAACGCACACGAAAGAACGCCAAGCGCGGCAGCCAGGCCCGTAGCTCGCAGAATCCTTTGGATTTTCATCTCAAGCATGGTACATTCAGTATCGGCTGGTAATACACCCTCCCAACCTGAGCAGTCATTCGCAACGAGTACCCGTTGCCACGCCAAGCGCACGTCGCTGATCTTTGGAAAGATGCGTGACAGTCTTTTGACAAAGGGGATGCAGCGTTGCCGGTTGACCGAACGCCGAGTTGATGGCATCTAACCCGATCAAGCGTCTAAAATAATGTGATCCAGGCAAGGAATGTTTATGGCTACTCTTACCATGCTTGAACCGTCCGTCGCGTCCAGGCCTCTCTCGCATATGTCCGAGGTCAACCTCGATGTGACGACCGAGACCGCGAACACTGCCTCGGCCGGCCTCGACACCAAGTCCGCGCTGGAGATCGCGCGCATCATCAACCACGAAGACGCAAAAATCGCCGCCGCGGTCAAAAAGGCCCTACCCGAGATCGCCGTGGTCATCGACATCGTTGCGCGCGCCCTGCGCGATGGCGGCCGCCTGATTTACGTCGGGGCCGGCTCTTCGGGCCGTATTGCTGCGCTTGATGCCTCCGAGTGCCCGCCCAGCTACTCCACCCTGCCCGCGCAGGTGCAGTACATCATGGCCGGCGGCCCAAAGGCTCTCGCCTCCGCCAGCGACGTGAATGAAGACTCGCCCGAGATCGGCCAGCGCGACATCGCTCGCCGCCGTCCCACGCGCAAGGACATCGTCATCGGCGTCTCTGCCTCCGGCAGCACGCCCTATGTCGTTGGTGCCGTGGAATACGCGCGCGCCCGCGGCGCCATCACCGCCGCCATCACGTCGAACCAAGGCACGCCACTCTCCCGCGTGGCCGACACGACCATCGTCGTTGAGGTCGGCCCGGAGGTCGTCTCTGGTTCCACGCGGATGAAGGCCGCGACAGCGCAGAAGATGGTGCTCAACATGATCACCACCGGCGCCATGACGCGCCTCGGCTACGTGTACGACAACCTGATGGTGAACGTGCACATGAAGAATGCCAAGCTCGTCGAGCGCGGCATCCGCGTGCTGATGAAGGTCTGCAACATCGACCGCGACACCGCCATCCGCACCATCAAGTCCGCCGGCAAATCGATCCCCATCGCCGTCGTAATGCTGAAAGCCGGCGTCGATAAGATGGAGGCCGTGCGACGCCTCACCAAATCCGATGGCAACGTCCGCTTGGCCATTGAGGACTCCCGGCTGGAGCTGTGAGTCCTCTAGATAGCCGTCCCCAACGCGCATAGACGTGGCGCTGGCTGATACCACTCGCCTTTTCTTGCCTAGGGTCGCTTCAGCCGTTCCACCAGCTTGAGTGGATGGACCGGTTTCGCCATGAGTTCGAACCGGTAACCGCGCCTGTGGCCGTCCTCGAGGATCTCCGAGATTCCTGCCTGACCTGAGAAGAGCAGAATGTCGGTTTTAGGGTAGTTCTTCTGCACCGCGATGGCCAGCTCCACCCCGTTCATGCGTGGCATCAGGACATCGGAGAGCAACCAGTCAGGCCGGAAGCGGGCAGCCTGTTCCAGTGCCTCCCAGCCGTCATATGCTGCAACTGCCTCGAATCCCTCATTCGCCAGAATTTCGGCCAGCGTGTCCGCAATGAGCCTCTGGTCATCGACGACCAGAACGCGCCGCCGCTCACGCCGTGGCTCCGCGCCTTCCTCGGAGCTCACAGGAAACGGCGCATGTCCTTTGGGAAACTCTTCGGTGGCGTAGATGGCGTCCGCTCGCATACTCAAAACCATAGGATGTAGCCCGGCCCTTCAACGAAGCTGCGGTTCTGGAATTTCAGTAAGAGCAACAGGAAGTGCATAGGGAATGAAAATGGTTAACGTCGATCCGGACATCCTGGGCGCGGTACTGCTGGTCATGTCGATCGTCCCGCCGCGCTTTTCGATCAACTGGCGCGTGACCCACAAGCCGATACCGGTGCCAAGGCTTCCCTTCGTCGTAAAGAATGGCTCGAAGATTTTGGCGAGATTCTCCTGCTCGATGCCGCCGCCACTATCCTGGACAACGATTTCTATTCCATCGCCCGATGGCTGCGAAACTCCTACCGCAGACACGGCAAGCCGGCCGCCATGTGGCATAGCGTCAATGGCGTTCGCAATTATGTTGGAGAAGGCCTGCAGCATCTCTCCTTTGCTGACGACGATCTTTCTGGAATCATCGAACCGGCTATCCACGCTGATGCCGGCGGCGAGCATCTTGGAGTTGTAGACGGTCAGAACATTTTCCAGAAGGTCGTGAATGTGGAGCTCGTCCGGAATGGAGGTGTCCTTGTAGTAGCCGAGCGTCTGACGAGCGATATGGGCAACGCGCTCTACTTCTCCCTCTGCCGTGAGCAGCAACTGGTGGACTTTGCTGTCGTTCTGGCTGTAGATCCGCGCCAGGTAGATGATGTTCATCAACGATTCCAGCGGATTGTTGATCTCGTGGGCGATGGAAGCAGCCATGCGGCCGGTGGCGGCAAGCTTCTCCGCCTGCAGCACAAGGCTTGCGACGCGCTTCCTGTCCGAGATGTCGCGCGCGATCTTCGAGGCGCCAATCACGGCGCCCGACGAGTCCTTGATCGGCGAGATGGTGACGGAGACCTCAACCGCCTCACCTGACTTTTTCTGTCGGGTCGTCTCGTAGTGGTCGATGCGTTCGCCGGCGCGAATCTTGTTCAGGATCTCGTCTTCTTCGTGTTGAAGTTCTTTGGGAATCAGCTTGAGAATCGAGTGCCCGATCATCTCGTCCGCGGTGTACCCAAATATCTTGCGGGCGCCCTCATTCCAGCTGGTGACAACTCCATGGAGGTTCTTGCTGATGATGGCATCGTCAGCCGAATCGACGATGGCGGCGAGATGCACTCGCGGGTCAAAGGCCGGAAGGCCGTTCGGCGGCACGGACTTTCTTGTCAATTGCTGATCCATCATGATTGCGGATGCGTTTGAAGCGAGCGCTAAGGTCGAGCGACAAGCAGGCGGCGTTTACGCTGAGCCGGCCGTCGCAGGATTGCGACTGAACAAGGTCTGGATAGGACAGGCTCAAAGCGAAGCGCTTGTCTCCCGCATGCGGACATGACGCGAGCGCCAGCTCCCAGTGATGCTGCCACCGTCCTTATTGACCTATATCACACACCGCCGAAACCTTGCATCCGCCGGAATCCGGAGGGACGCTACTGCGTGTAATCGAATAGAGACTGCTTTTCGACGGTGGCGATGACCGACATCAGCGCCTGGTTCTGCGTTTCGGCGGAGGAGAGCTGGGTGGCGATCTGCGCCGGATCGGCCGAGACGAGGCTCACGGCCGTGGCGCTGCGATTGGTTGCGTCGGTCTGCGCGTAACTGCTTGCGGAGTTGATGCGGCTGAGTGCGGAGTCCAGTGCGCTGCGCTGCTGGGAGACATTGCCAAGGGCGTTCTGCAATGCAGCAAGGTCGCTGGTTGAGGTGGGACTCGGACTGCCAGAGGCGAAGTCTGCGATGAGATTGTTCAGCGCTACCATGACGTCTGCGCCAGGAGCCGTAAAAATGGCTGACCCTGCAATCCCAGTGGAAATTTGCTGCCCGGTTTCGGTGGTGACGGAGCCGGTCTGCGCATCGCCGTGGTAAGTAACAATCGCCGGTGAAGTGTTGCTGTCCAGCGTGAACGGCTGCGTAACCCCCTGGCTTCCCGCGAAGATGTAGGTGCCCTGATAACTGGTGTTGGCCAGCGACAGCACCTGGTCGCGAATCCCTGAGATGGACTGCGCCAGCGATTTCAGGTCGGCGGAACTTTCCGTGCCGTTGACGCCGCCGGTTGCGGCGGAGATTGCCGAGGTGAGCTGCGTTACGACACTGCCAAGCGCCGCATCGGTGACCTGCATCAGGCTCTGCGCGGTAGCCGCGGTTTGGATGAATGTGTCGTCCTGCGCGATGGAGGCATTGAGCATCGAAGCCTCGCCTGCGGCGACAGGATCGTCCGCGAGCGACGCGACACGAAGACCGGAAGAGAGTTCGGTCGTCAGCTTCTGCTCGGCGGCCGTCGAGCTTGAAAGCGACGCGACGAGACTGGTGACGTAGTGTGGATCGACTCGCATATCGGTATCCTTTCTGGGGGCGCCGGTTCGCTTTGGCGACTAGCTGACGGTGCTCTCCTCACCGAGGTTCAGCGCTACGGCCATCAATTGATCAACGATCGTAAATACCTTTGCTGCCGCATCGTACGACCGCTCATAAAGACTAAGGTTCGCCGCTTCCTGGTCCAGCGAAACGCTGGATTGTGCGCTCTGCTGCGTGGTGAGCTGTGTCAACGATGCCTGCCGGGTGGCGTTTTCCTGTTGTGCCTGCGCCACCTGGCTGCCCAGCTGCGTGAGGAATGAGGTGAAGAAGCCGCTGGCGGTCTGCCCATTGCCGAGGTTGGAATTCGCAAGCGCACCCAGAGCGCCCGCATTGGTGCTTCCGGTTGGGCCTTCGCCTGCGGCCGCCGCCGCGATCGCATTGGGACTATTCGTCGAGAGCGAAATTGCGGAGGCTGCGCCGGACACCGTCGCCGAGAGGTTGAAGATCGCCCCGCCCGGATTGCCATTCGCGTCGAGCCCGGCCTGGTTCTGCGTATTGATCGCCGAACCGATCGAATATGCCAGCGAA
>DATNAU010000197.1:0-14664 GCA_035572415.1 Acidobacteriaceae bacterium | reverse complement strand
CCGGGAGGCGGACATATCCGTCGGAATCAACAAGCCTGAATCTCAATGACTGAATAATCGTTGCCCCAATCGCCATGTGCAGGCGTCCAACAACGATGCGATGGACACGATGGATCTGGTTTGTCGGTTGCGCGGCATGGGTCGTCGATAGCGCCGTCAGCATCCATCTGCACGATGCGTCCCACGCCAAACTCGCCATGATGGTGGCTGCGGTCTTCCTCTTTGCAGGGTTTTTCTATCAGGCACAGAAGCGGTGAGCGCAAAGAAAAAGCGTGACGCCAATCGCGCCACGCTCTCGTGCATTTGTACCTCAGTCTTACGCCTTGCCCAGCACCCTGGCCATCATCTCGCCCATCTCCGCGGGCGATTTCACGACGTGAATGCCCGCCGCGGACATCGCAGCCATCTTGCTCGCAGCCGTGCCCTCGCCGCCGGAGATGATCGCGCCGGCGTGGCCCATGCGGCGGCCCGGAGGCGCCGTCTGCCCGGCGATAAAGCCGACGACCGGCTTCTTTACGTTGGCCTTGATGTACTCCGCCGCCGCCTCTTCGGCTGAGCCGCCGATCTCGCCGATCATGATGATCGCCTCGGTCTGCGGGTCCTCGTTCAGCAGCTTCAGCGCGTCGATGTGCGTGGTGCCGATGATGGGGTCGCCGCCGATGCCGATCGCCGTCGACTGACCGATGCCGCGCGTCGTCAGCTGATACACCGCCTCATACGTCAGCGTGCCGGACTTCGACACGATACCGACGTTGCCTTCCTTGTGAATGCGCCCAGGCATGATGCCGATCTTCGCCTTGCCGGGCGAAATGACGCCCGGGCAGTTCGGCCCGATCAGGCGCGATTTCGACCGCTTCACGATCTCCCATGCCTTCACCATGTCGAGCGTCGGAATGCCTTCGGTGATGCAGACGATCAGGGGCACGCCCGCAGCAGCCGCTTCTAGGATTCCGTCCGCGGCGAACGGCGGCGGAACGAAGATCATCGTCGCGTTCGCGCCGGTCTCTTTCACCGCCTCTTCAACGGTGTTGAAGACCGGCCAGCCCTCATGCGTGGTGCCGCCCTTGCCCGGCGTTACGCCGCCGACCACAAGGTCATTGCCGAACTGCTTGGCATATTCAGCGCAGCCCTTCGCGTGGAAGGTGCCTTCGCGGCCGGTGATGCCCTGCACGATGAGGCGGGTATTTTTATCAACTAAGACTGCCATTTCGTTCTCCTGAACAGAGGGATCAGGGAACAGGGAACAGGGAACAGGACACTTGGGTTCATGACAGCTTATCCATAATTGCCACGAGCATCTTTCCGACCTCGTTTGATAAGCCTTCAGCCCGCTTCAGCATCTCTGAATCTCCAATACCCAGCTCTCGGGAGATCTCCAACTGAGTCTGCACTTCCATATTCGATCCGCGTGACATTCCGAGGAAATGCCTGTATTCCCCGGTAGACGCGCGGCCATATCCTTCCGCGATATTGCTCGCGACAGACACACCAGCGCGCCGAAACTGGCTTGTGAGTCCGTAAAGCTCCTCCCTTGGAAAACTGGAGGTCAATCGATAAATTGCGACCGACATCTGGATCGCACGCTGCCAAACTATGAGGTCACGATAGGAATCGCCCACTGCTCTGCCTGTTCCCTGTTCCCTAATCCCTGTTCCCTACTTTGCTGCGGCTACCGCTAAATCCGCAGCCTCCTTCATCGTTGCGCCGACTTCAAACTTCAGGCCGGACTCCTTCAGAATCTTGCGGCCCTCTTCCACGTTGGTGCCTTCGAGGCGCAGGATGATGGGAATCTTCACATCCAGCTTCTTCGCCGCTGCAACCACTGCCGTCGCCAGCACATCCACGCGCAGGATGCCGCCGAAGATGTTGATGAAGATCGCCTTCACGTTCGGGTCCGAGAGCAGGATGCCGAAGGCGTTCTCGATCTGTTCCTGATTGGCGCCGCCGCCCACGTCCAGGAAGTTTGCCGCCTTGCCGCCGGCGTACTGGATGATGTCCATCGTCGCCATGGCCAGGCCCGCGCCGTTCACCATGCATGCAATCGAGCCGTCCAGCTTGATGTAGTTGAGCGCGTACTTCGACGCCTCCACCTCCAGCGGGTCTTCTTCCGAGAGGTCGCGCAGCTCCTTGAGATCTTTATGGCGGAACATCGCGTTGTCGTCGAAGTTGATCTTGCAGTCCAGCGCCAGCAGGTCGCCCTCCTTGGTCGTGATGAAGGGGTTGATCTCCATCAGCGTCGCGTCGCTCTCGATGAACGCCTTGTAAAGCCCCATCATGAACGCAACCGCCGGGCCGATCTGCTTGGCGTCGAGGCCGAGCTTGAACGCAAGCTGGCGCGC
Source organism: Acidobacteriaceae bacterium (assembly GCA_035572415.1). Classification (GTDB taxonomy): domain Bacteria; phylum Acidobacteriota; class Terriglobia; order Terriglobales; family Acidobacteriaceae; genus Edaphobacter. Next base: position 12,325 of record DATNAU010000197.1, on the reverse strand, counting down.
CTGCCACGGTTGCAGTCCGGTAGCTGGCTCGATGTACTCCTTGTAGATCTTCTCCGGCGTGTCGTGCGCCACCTGCTCGATCTCCATGCCGCCGGCCTGAGACGCCATAAAGACGACCTTCGCCGACGCGCGGTCGAGCACCAGACCGAGATACAGCTCGCGGTCAATGGCCGAGCCGGCCTCGATCAGCAGCCGCTGGACCTTCTGCCCCGCGGGCCCAGTCTGGTGCGTCACCAGCTGCATGCCGAGGATGGCCTTCGATGCCGCATCGGCGTCCTCAATGCTCTTGGTGACCTTCACGCCGCCGCCCTTGCCGCGGCCGCCCGCGTGGATCTGCGCCTTCACCACCACGGCCTTGTTGCCCTTGCCGAAGAGCGACTTGGCGGCCTTATCGGCCTCCTCGATCGTGGTGGCCATCTCGCCCTCGGGCACGGGCACGCCGTACTTCCGCAGGATGTCTTTCGCCTGGTACTCGTGAATCTTCATTTGGATTGTCTCGGGCGCGCGAAAAACAGCACTTTGCGCGCACTCCCGATGCTAGCGCAAGGGCGGAAGGGGCGGCAATTTTACAGCGGCGATTATCGGCCCGGAGCGGAGAAGATTCAGGGCGCCTTCACAGGAACTATCCCATACCATTCACCGTGCCTCCATCCGTCGAAATCTCTCGACACCTGGCAGCGTTGTACCCTGCCATTTTCATAGAGGAACAGGTTCTGGCCGTCGTTATACTTCGACGGCCCATGGCAGGGCATGCCCCGCACGACATAATCCCGGTCTAGAGAACAGCCTGATAAATTTCCGCCCGCATAGAACGAGACGCTAGGATCTACACCGAACAGCGTAGCTTTCTGACACGGTATCCCCTGTACCGTCTGGTTCCCCTTGAGCTTGCAACCCCCGAGGCTTCCATTTGGGTAAAACGATGCGAATGCGTCATCGGGGTGAATACAGTACCACCCCAACATTTAACGCCGTGTATCACCGCGTCCCGGCTCAGATCGGCGCTCTTCGGCTCGCCGCTCACGGTAAGCATGATGAACGAACCCTTGGGGATCGTAGCTTCGCCAAACGCAGTCGGCCGCGCGACCTTGCACTCTTCCAAGCGGCCGTTCTCCCAGAATCGGACGTCTCCCCTCGCGCACAGATAGCCATCAATCAGGATCGGATGTGCGAGCTTCTTCGTGGGTGACGTAATTGTCGTTTGAGCGAACGCCGACGTCGCCATCATGCTCAACCCGGCGATGATCGCGCTTCCGGCCCATGTCATCGCCCGTTCGACCCAGCCCGCGATACGCCCGCAATCCTGCGGTGCGGCAGGCGTAAGCGCATTCTGCGTCCCGCAGCCACAAATTTCCTTCCGAATCCTCCACGCCTCCGCAATCGTCTTCACATCGCGCCGCCACACCGGAAGCATCAGCGACATGGCTATCGTCTCCAGGTTGCTCGCAATGCCCATCCAGAGCGCGATCCGCATCAGCGCCGTCGCATGGGCCGCCGCGAACGCAGCCGCAATCGCCGATGCCAGCACCAGCCCCCACGCCTTCGCCAGATACGAGTGATAGCTCGCCGGCCTGCCGTACTTCGCAAAATTCGCGGCGAAGTTGGCCGCTTCCACCGCGAGCAGCGCGCATAGCACCCCGACGTTTCCTGAGATCAGCCTCGGCTGAAAGAACCACAGCGCAGTCCCCACGCATAGATAGAACACCATGTCACACATAGAGTCGAACAGCCGTACCGCAGCCGTATCCACACGCCACCTGCGGGCCAGCATGCCGTCGAAGATGTCCGACACCAGCGCTGAGACCACCATCGCCGCCAGCGCCAATCCGCTCCAGCCACAGCGATCGCCAATAACAATGACCGGCCCCATCAGCGCCCGCCCCGCTGCCATCGTCCACGGAACCATCTGCCTGATCTTCTGCATCGCCTTCCTCCTGAGCTGCCGATGGAAGGAAGCGTATGCGTCACCATGGGCCGCAATCCGGCCCGTAAGGACAGTTTCTGAAGTGTCACAGCGGAAGGGAGGGGCGCTTTGCTTAGGGCCACCCGCTTCACAGCCTCCGGAAAACTCTTCGATCCAGCGCCTCTGGGAGTAGCAGCGCGCTTTAGCGCGCGGTAAAGGCAAGCAGAATCGGTGCGGCTTCAGCCGCGGAGGTCACTTTGTCCGCCGCGCCGTGTTCTTGATCTTCGCCGGCTCACCCGTGTACTGCCGCAGCTCATCGCCCGCCGAATCCGCCAACACCGAAAAGACAATGTGGAATGGCTTCTGCGGCAGCGCCGGGATGTTGGCCGTATAGCTGTCGCACAGGATCGCCGTCACCTGCTCCAGGCCGCGCCGCCACTGCGTCTTGCGCGCGTCGCGAAAGATCAGAATGTCGGTCGAAATCCCGCCCGCAATCAGCATGGTCTGCGCGCGGTCCAGAAACTCCGGCCAGTGCGAGACCACCCCCAGCAGGTGCCCCTTGGGCGCGGGCAGCCAGGGGCTCAGCCACGCATTCGGCGAACGGATCGGCAGCGTCACCAGTTCGATTCCATTCGGGAGCACCTCGCGCACGGTCTTGTGCTGGCTCGGCCTGCACAGCGCAATCGCCGCCGTCAGCGTAGCGCGGTTGCAGCAGGTTGCCGGTGCGGACTCCGTAATTGCCCACGAGGTCAGCGCGCGCAGCTCAGTCACCAGAATCTTGCGTATCTCTGCGTCCGGATCGATCAGCAGAAAGTGGTCGGGCGGCGGCGCAGCCAGCCAGTCCTGCACACGCGCCCGCACCGCCTCTGCCGGAAGGCCAAGCTCACGCGCCGCGCGGAAGAAGCCCGCGATGTGGTAATCGATGCGCTGGGCCGGGGTCTGTGGGGTCTGCGGCTGTTGTGCGCGGACGGTGATGCCGCTGCCGCGCCGCCGCTCCGTCCAGCCTTCCTTCTCCAGCTGCCGATACCCTGCGCTCACGGTATTCGGATGCAGCGCGAAACGCCGCGCCAGCTCACGCGTGCTGGGCAGGCGGTCGCCGGGCTTCAGGTCGCCGCACAGGATCGCCAGCACCACCTGCGTCACCAGCTGTCGATAAATCGGGACCTCGCTCGAATGTGCAAACCACAGGCGCATGGGAGGACTAGTTGCCGGGGACTGGGGACCAGGTGTTGGAACCCGAGGGAAGGATATAGTTTAGCGGGCTTCGCTCCAAGTCCCCTGCTGCTACGCTTAATGAAGGCCGCGGTTTCCCAGTCCCGAGTCCCCAGCAACTAGTCCCTGCCCTATGCCCCAGCCCTACCTCAAACGCGCCATCGAAGACCGTGCCACGCTCACGCGGGAGGAAGCCCGCGAGCTGATGCAGATGGTCCTCGGCGGCCGTTTCGCCGACGTGGAGCTGGCGGCGCTGCTCGGCGCCATCACCGCGCGCGGAGAACACGCCGCCGAACTCGCGGGCTTCGTCGACACCATGCGCGCCGCGGCCACTCCCGTCCCGCTCGACGACGCGGAGCGCGCGGCGCTCATCGACACCTGCGGCACCGGCGGCGACGCCAGCGGCACCTTCAACATCTCCACTGCCGCCGCACTCGTAGCGGCCGCCGCAGAATCGCCGTCCGAATCCGCCACCCAGATCCGGCCCATGGTCGCCAAGCACGGCAACCGCGCGGTCACCTCGGCCTGTGGTTCAGCCGATGTCCTCGAAGCGCTCGGTGTTCCAGTTGCGCTACCGCCCGATCAAGCGGCCCAGGCCCTGCGCGAGCACCGCTTCGCCTTCCTGCACGCCCCGGCGATGCACCCGGCGATGAAGGCCGTCATGCCCGTACGCCGAGCGCTCGGCGTGCGCACCGTCTTCAATGTTCTAGGCCCTCTCACCAATCCTGCCGGTGCCCGCGCGCAGGTGATGGGTGTCTACTCCGCGCATCTGGTGCCCATCGTCGCCGACGCCATGCAGCAGCTCGAGACGCGCCACGCGTTCGTCGTTCACGGCTATATCGATGCCAAGCGATCCAAAGGCATGGACGAGCTCTCCATCTCCGGCCCCAGCCAGATCGCCGAAGTGCGCGAGGGAGTCCTCACCTTCCTCGAAATCACTCCGGAAGAGGTCGGCCTCAAATCGGCGCCACTGTCTTCGCTGCGCAGCGGCAGCGACGCCCATGCCAATGCAGCTATCCTGCGCGCCATCTTCGCAGGCGAGAAGGGTCCGCGCCGCGATGTGGTCCTCCTCAACGCCGCCGCCGTCCTCGTCACAGCGGGCGCGGTGCCGTCAGCGCCGGGCAGGCTTGATGAAGCCTTGCGCGCAGCCATCGCGCTCGCCGCCCAGGCCATCGATTCCGGCGCGGTCTCCGCGCTGCTGGCGGACTTAATCGCGTCGCAGCGGTAAGCCGCAGCGGTCAGCTTGCCGGTGGCGCTTGTTTGCTGCCTGGCTGCCGTGGGATCGGGGCGTCGTAGTACCGGTTCCAATAGAAAGTGCGATCGCTCCAGCGTCCCTTCAGGTAACCGCTCTCGACCAGCTCGCTTACGGACCGCGGAGGTCTGCCCCTTTCCAGCTCAAACCGATGCATCGCGTCGGCGAATTCCTTGCCGTCCTCAGAATGTTCAGCACGCGCCCGCTGTTCTGTCTCCTCCGCAAACTTCGCGCGATGGATACCCCGCAGGTAGAGCGAGCCGGACAGGCTGGCCGCCAGCAGGGCGCAACCACAGATCCAACCGACGGTTCTGCGCATGACGCCTCCATATCAACACCGGCATTCTAGGGACGTGACCGCGACCACTGCAATGACTCACCAGTTGACCCCGGGGCCGCGAAGGCCGCAGAATCAAGGTTCAGACGTATCGCCGCCCCTTTCGCCAGCGGCCTTCATCTCTGGTCTCCGAGGATTCCTCCATGTCTGCCTTCATCGTTCTCATCGTCGCCGCGCTTAGCCGCCTGGTTCCTGTTGTCTCCCATCCGCATGGCTGGAACTTCACCGCTCTCGGCGGCGGCCTGCTTTTCTTCGGGTCGCGCATGAAAGGCACTCGCTGGCAGATCGCGGCGAAGCTAGGCGCCGGACTGGCGCTCCTGGCTGCCATGGACTTCTATCTCACTGTGTACGCCTACGGCTATGCCTGGCACACCAGCGAGTACCTGGTCACCTGGCTCTGGTACGTCGCTGCCTGCCTTTTAGGAATGGGATTGTTGGAAAAGGCCGGCGTCCTGCGCTGCGCTGCCGCCACGCTGGCGTCGGCGACCTCATTCTTCCTGCTCTCCAATTTGGCGGTATGGATGGGCGGAATGTATCCGCACACGCTCAGCGGGCTCGGCACGGCGCTGGCGATGGGCCTGCCCTTCTACCGGAATGACCTCGCATCCACCGCGCTGACTGTCGGCGTCCTCTTCGGCGTGCCCGTGCTCGCCGCGCGCATCGAGCAGGCGATGCAGGCCTCACACGGCAACCGCATCGCCTGATTCCCTTTCCTACTCTTCTTCGCCGTAAACACGCTCGCCGTCCTCAGTCGGCAGGCGTGTGCCGCGCTTGCGGTCGAAGACCTTGCGCAGGATATAGAGGACGAACAACAGGCCGACGGCTGAAACCAGCGCCATCACGATGTTGAAGTGCTCATGCACGGCGCGCCGCCAGGTATCGGCAATCTGCGGGCCATAGCGCATCGTGATCACCGCGCACACCAGAAACTGGATGAACTTGCCCGTAAAGATTGCCGTAGCAAACAATGCCGGCCGCATCTCAAATACACCCGCCGCGAATTCAAACAGCTTGATCGGCATCGGCGGCGGCATCATGGCCGGAAACATGATGGCCATGAACTCCTGGTTCTCGAAGCGGTCGCGAAGCCTCTCGTACCGCTCCCGATTGATGCGCTTCAACAGAAATATCTCGCCGCCGGCGCGGCCAACGTAGTAAGGAATCAGGCTACCCACCGCGGAGGCGGCCGCCGCAATCAGGCAGTACAGGAAGAATTTGCGGTGGTCCGTCGCAACATACCCGATCACCACGCCATCCATCGTCGTCGGCAGCGGAAACAGGCCTGAGTCGATAAAGGCAAGGCCGCCCAGCCCCCAGATGCCCAGCGGCTTCAACGCGGCCATCAGGAAGCCGTTGACCTTGTGCAACAGCACGATCGGGTGAAGTTTCACAACAAGCGTGATTCTACTAGGCGGCCCGTTGCCTCCGCGTCAGGGCAGCTTCTCCAGCAACGCCTCAACCTCCAGGCGCCGGGTAGAGTTGGGAATGTCCAGCGAGCCAAGCACCGTCGCCTGGCCGACCGGGACCATCGTCGTCCCCTTCAGCTCCGTCTGCTGAAATACCGGGTCCTGGCCCACAGGAACAGCACCTGCAACTGCGGACTGCACCACATCGAACCTTAGATTGGCGCCTCCGTCCACTGCGCTGGGCGTGTTCTCGAACGTCATGCCAACATCCTGATACGTCATCTGCATCTCCGACACGCTGGAACTCACGTTGTACTTTCCGGTCGACACGGGCACGCGACGGCCCTGCTTTATCGTCATCGGCTGGCCGTTCTGCACAGACATGGCGTAGCGCTGCGACGACACCTTCCGGGTACCGTCGAACTCGCTGACGGTGTAAGTGAGACGGAACGACGCGCGTGGACGATCCAGAGCATCAATCAGCTTCGCGGCCGTCGCGATATCGTCCGGCAGACCCCGAATCGCAATCACGTTCTGCGCCGGAATAATAAAAGTTTTCACATCCTGATCCAGGTCCTGGCGCAACATCGCGCCGAGTTCGTTCATCTCCGCCTGGCTGGCCACATACTTCAGGTGGAATACCTGCGTCGGTGCAGACTGCATGGCATCCGCACGCTGTTGGCGCGTCATCGTGACGGCCCTGCTGCCCGTCACATCCTGCGCGCTGGATGCCAGCGTGGGCAGTGCCACGCCGAGGATATTGAGCAGAACAACCGACAGGATTCTCGTACTGAACACACGACAATGCGAACGATTCACGGCTACTTCTCCTTTTCAGCAGATTTGGAGCCGGCCGGCCCGACGCTTCATCTGAGAGACGAGCAGGTAGGTTAATCGCTCAATCTTTCTGCGCGCCAGGAGCCGTAGATGTCAATAGGCGATTCGCAGGCCCGCCGATCTCAGTGCCCGGTCCTGCCCGCCAGCAGATCCACCGCGTGCGGCAGCAGCGGCAGAATCGCATTCAGCGAAGTTGTCGCGCCGGCAGGCGAGCCGGGCAGATTGATGACCAGCGTGCCGCCCGCGCCTTGCGCACCGCTTGAATCGCCGTGTTCGATCACTCCGCAGATCCCGCGGCTCAGCGCCGCCAGCGGCGTATGGCGCAGTCCCTCGGCCCGCATCACTTCGGCAAGTCCATCCACGATTCGCGATGCCACCAGCCGCGTCGCCTCCGGGGTCACATCGCGCGGCGCAAGCCCGGTGCCGCCAGTGGTCACGATCAGGTCCGCGCCTTCCGCGTGGCGGCGCAGTGCAGCCGCAATCTGCTCCAACTCATCGGGCAACGTCTCAGTTGCAACCGAGGCCGCGCCCACCTCCTCCAGCATCTCCGCCACCGCGGGGCCCGAACGGTCCTCCTGCTCTCCCGCGAAGCAGCGGTCGCTGATGGTCAGCACCGCGGCCTGCGTGCCGTCCGGAAGCTGTGCAGCCGGGTTGCGATTCAAATCAGCCATCTTTCGATCAGTGTACGTCGAGGACTGAGTGCAGCCCCCTATCTCTGTCCTCCGTTCCCCGGTTCCATCTCCCCGTCTGTCCAAAGATGAGAAAATAAAGGGACGGCGAAGCTCCCGCGCGATTCCGGGGTCTATATCTCCAGCCGCCGTGGAAAGCGTGCCAGCGCACTATTTCGCACCGGCATCCGTCCTATCTTCTGAGCCTTCATGTCTATCCTGCAGCTGCCAACCAGACCGCCGCGTGGCACCGATCCCGAGGACAAGACCGGTGAGAACGTCTCCGAGGACTGGCCTGCAGCAACCCCACCGGTCCGCACCGGCCGCTACGCCGATCTCGAAACTCATGAACTGATCCACCTGCTCGATTCCATCGACGACGAGCGCGCCCGCGCTCGCTTTCGCGAATCTGTCTACATCTCCATCATCATCTGGCTCGCCGTGGCCTGGTTTCTCTTCTATGGGCCGCACGTTCTTTTCCATCAGCCCTATTACAAAGACATGGTCTCGCTGATGAAGGAGCACGATAAGCAGCAGCTTACCTATCTAACTCCCACGGCGCCGCCCGCCCCGCGAGTCCCGCCGCGCATCGACCGCAAGACCATGGAGGCGCTGCGCAAGCAGATGCAGACGCCGCCCACGCCGCAACCCCCCGCCCCACAGCCGCAACCGCCACAGCCGCAGGAGCAGGCACACAACGTCGCTCCTCCCGTACAGCAGCCCCCGATGCCGCTGCCCGCTGCGCCCAGGGCCGCGCCAAGCGTCTCGGCTCCGCTGCCCGCTGCGCCAGCCCCAAACTTCGCGCGCAATGAAAGCGCCCAGAGCGACCTCCAGCGCGCCATGCGCGGCGCGCTCACCTCGCGCGGCAGCGGGATTACTGCTCCAGGCACCGCCGCCGGCCCGCTCCAGGCCGGAACACAGATCCTCTCCGACACCCAGGGCGTGGACTTCACCGCGTACATGCGCCGCCTGCATGACGACGTACAGCGCAACTGGAACCCCCTCATCCCGGAGGAGGTCCAGCCGCCCCTGCTCAAGAGAGGCATCGTGGGCATTCGCTTCTCCATCCTGCCCGACGGCCAGATCGGCGATATGAAGCTCGAGACCACCTCGGGCGACGTCGCCCTCGACAAAGCTGCCTGGTACGCCATCACCAGTGAAGGCCAGTTCCCGCCGCTGCCCAAAGCCTTCCATGGCCCCGACCTTGAACTGCGCGTCGGCTTCTTCTACAACCAGCCAATCCAGTAGCTACAGCACATGTCACAGCCACCGCGCGATCCCGAGATAGAGCTTCAGCGGCGCAGGCAGGTGCGCGGCCTCACCTGTCTCGCGATCGCCGCCTTGGGCTTCGCGCTCGCGCGTGCCATCTGGCATGGCGGAATCCACAGCGTCTTCCCCCATGGATGGTGGCGCCTGTCGTAACGCCCGTTACTTCGCGCCCGCCGGCGCATGCTCGCTGACCTCGAAGCTCAACGCGCCGCTCTTGTCCGCATCGACGACAACGTGATCGCCATGTCGCACCGTGCCGTCCAGGATCTTAACCGCCAACGGGTCCTGCACCATGCGCTGGATGGCGCGCTTGAGCGGACGCGCTCCGTAGGCGCGGTCGTATCCGGTCTTGAACACCGCCTTCTTCGCCGCCTCGGTCAGCTCAATGGTGATCTTGCGATCGGCCAGCAGCTTTTCGAGATCGGCAAGCCGCATGTCGATGATGTGTTCGAGCTGTCTCTCATCCAGCGGATGGAAGACCACCACATCGTCAATGCGGTTGAGGAACTCCGGGCGGAAGTGCTCGCGCAGCACGCCCATCACGCGCTCACTCGCTTCCTCAAAGCCGTCCTCGCTCTCCGCCCAGGCCGTCGCCAACTGGCCTGCCCCCAGGTTCGAGGTCATGATCAGCACGGTGTTCTTGAAGTCGACGGTGCGGCCTTTCGAGTCTGTCAGGCGGCCATCGTCGAGCACCTGCAGCAACACGTTGAAGACATCGGCGTGCGCCTTCTCGATCTCGTCGAAGAGCACAACGGAGTACGGGCGGCGCCGCACGGCCTCGGTGAGCTGGCCGCCTTCGTCGTAACCCACGTAGCCGGGAGGCGCGCCGATGAGACGCGCGACGGCGTGCTTCTCCATGTACTCGGACATGTCGATGCGGATCATGGCGGATTCATCATCGAAGAGAAACTCGGCCAGGGCGCGAGCAGTTTCGGTCTTGCCCACCCCGGTCGGTCCCAGGAAGATGAAGCTGCCGATAGGGCGCTTCGGATCGCTCAAGCCGGCGCGCGAACGGCGGATCGCATTCGCGACTACGCTAAGCGCGCGGTCCTGCCCGACGACACGCTGCCGCAGCCGGTCCTCCATCTGCACCAGCTTCTGCATCTCGCCTTCGAGCATCTTGGCCACGGGGATTCCCGTCCAGCGCGAGACGACCTTGGCGATGTCCTCCTCGTCGACCTCTTCCTTGAGCATGCGGTTGCTTGCGCCTTTGGCGTCGGCATCGGCGATGGCGGTGAGCTGTTTGAGCTCGGCCTCCATCTTCGGGATCTCGCCATATTGCAGCTCCGCCGCGCGCTGCAGATTACCCTTGCGCGTCTGCTCCTCAGCCTCGAAGCGCAGCGCTTCCAGCTTCGTCTTTAGTTCTGCAATCCGGCCGATAGCCCCGCGCTCCTGCTGCCAGCGCGCGCGCAAGCTCGCGGCCTTTTCGCGCACCTCGGCCAGCTCTTTCTGGACAGCCGCGAGGCGCTCGCGCGAGGCCTCATCCTTCTCGCGCTTCAGCGCCGCCTGCTCAATTTCAAGCGAGGTGGCCTGGCGTTCGAGGTCGTCGATCTCGGTGGGCACGCTGCCGATCTGGATCGCCAGCGCAGCGGCGGCTTCGTCGACGAGGTCAATGGCTTTGTCCGGCAAAAAGCGGTCGGAGATGTAACGGTGCGAGAGCGTGGCCGCCGCAACGATCGCCGAGTCCTTAATACGAACTTTATGATGAGCCTCGTAACGCTCGCGCAGTCCGCGCAGAATGGCGATGGTGTCCTCGACGTTGGGTTCGCCGACGAAGACGATCTGGAAGCGGCGCTCGAGCGCGGTGTCCTTCTCAATGTATTTGCGGTACTCATTCAGCGTGGTTGCGCCGATGGCCCGCAGTCCGCCGCGCGCCAGCGCAGGCTTCAGCATATTGCTCGCGTCCATAGCGCCTTCGGCCGCGCCCGCGCCGACGAGCGTGTGCAGCTCATCGATGAAGAGGATGATCTCGCCGTTCGAGTCTTCGATCTCTTTGAGGAGGGCTTTAAGGCGGTCCTCAAACTCGCCGCGGTATTTCGCGCCGGCGATCATGCTGGCCAGGTCGAGCGCGACCAGGCGCTTGTCCTTCAGGACTTCAGGCACATCTCCGTGCACGATGCGGCGGGCGAGGCCTTCAACGATGGCTGTTTTTCCAACGCCGGGCTCGCCGATGAGGACGGGATTGTTTTTCGTCCGGCGCGAGAGCACCTGCACCACGCGGCGAATCTCTTCGTCGCGGCCGATCACGGGATCGAGCTTGCCCTTGCGCGCGAGGTCGGTGAAGTCCTTACCGTATTTTTCGAGCGCCTGGAACTTCGCCTCCGGGTTCTGGTCGGTCACGCGCTGCGACCCGCGCACGGCGGAGAGCGCCTTGAGGACGGCATCGTGCGTCGCACCCTGCGCGGTAAGCAGATCGCGCACCGGATCTCCTTTCGCCTCGGTTAAGGCGAGCAGGAGATGCTCGGTGGAGACGTAGTCGTCCTTGAAGCCTTCGGCCTCCTTGGCGGCGCGGTCGAGGACTTTTTGCAGCGAGCTCGCCATCCCGGGCTGGGTGCCGCCCTGGACCTTGGGGAGCTTGGCGGTGGCGGCGTTGGCATTCGACAGCAGTTGCTGTACCGCGACGCCTGCGCCCTCCAGCACTGGAAGGACGACGCCCTCCTTGTCCTCCAGAAGCGCGGCGAGCAAGTGCATCGGAACGACTTCCGGGTTGCCGTTTTCGGCGGCGGCCGACGCGGCGGCCTGAATGGCCTCCTGCGATTTGGCGGTCAACTTATCCCACTTGAATGCCATAAGCTCCTCAATTCAGGCGTGATGCTGGACGCGGCGAGCGTGTTGCCCAAGCCCTGGTTGGGGCTGTCTCGCGTCCAGTTTACGCCTGACACACTTTAGATGTGAGTGTAAGGCACTCAGATTCAAGCGCGTTCCCTTTTCTCTTCCTAGGAGGGCCAAAACACTGAAGCCAGCCTTTGCAGGCTGGCTTCGCTTCCTGCCCACCAAGGAGCGGGGGGGATATGTGACTTTCATTGTATCTCGCTTCGGCGTTAGTGCTCGCGCAAGAACACCGAGTCCAGAGCTGTAAGCTGACCGCTATTAAGCTGAGAGCGCGCAGATCGTGCGGCAGTGGCGCGATCCCACTCATCGCGCAAAGGACGCGCGATGAATGGGGCACGGATTTGTGGTGAGTGAGGAAATTAACTATCGCACGTGGAGGACGATGCCAAACGCGAAGGTCTGCAGCGTGTGGTTGGTGTTGTTGATGCTGGTGAGCTGGCCGGTGCCGTATTCCATGCGCGCGGAGAGCTGCGGGCTACCCAATGGGAAGTCCGCGCCGAATTGGGCCTGATAGGCGAAGGAGCCGGTGCGCGTGGTGCTGGTGCCGCTGTTGGTGCCCACGCCCACGCCCTGGCCGGAGTAGTGTCCCAGGCTGAACATTCCATAGAA
>DATNAU010000196.1:0-2586 GCA_035572415.1 Acidobacteriaceae bacterium | reverse complement strand
GCTTGCCGTGCTGCACCACCTTGTCCAGATTGCCCTGTAGCATCTGAGCAATCTCGTTGATTTCACCGCGCAGGTTGTCGTCTACATGCACGCCTCCAAGGGCTTCCCGTAACTCGTCGATCAGCTCCACAGAGATGGCCGAGAAATTGTTGACGAAATTGAGCGGGTTTTTGATCTCGTGCGCGATACCGGCGGTCAATTGTCCGAGCGAAGCGAGTTTCTCGGTCTGGACCAGGCGATCCTGCGCTGTACGCAATTCCTCCAGCGATTTTCCCAGCTCACGCGTGCGCGTTTCCACGCTTTCGAACAGGCGGACGTTCTCGATAGCGATCGCCGCTTGGTCGGCGAAGGTCGTCACCAGTTCGATCTGCTTGTCGGTAAAGGGGCGCACCTCGTGACGCGTTAGCGCCAGAACGCCGATAGCGGCGCCTTCGCGCAGCATGGGAACGCTCAGGATCGTGCGGAAGTCACCAAATTTCTGCGCTTCGACAAAGGTGTATTCAGGGTCGGCCTTCACGTCGGGAATGTGCACGAGCTTTCCCTCGAGCAGTGCCCGTCCGGTCGCCGTGCCACGTTCCAGCTTCACCGGCAGGTCTCTGACCAGTTCGTTGAATTGCTCAGAGAAGCCGTAGCTCGCCGCGCGCTTGAATACCCCGCCCTGCTCACGGGCGATGGTCCCCTGGTCCGCCTCGCAGAGCCGGGCGGCGGCTTCGACCAGTGCCTGCAGCACGGTCTGCAGGTCGAATGTCGAACGGCTGATCACCTTGAGCACGTCGGCGGTCGCGGTCTGCTGTTGCAGCGTCTCGCGCAGCTCGGTGAGCAGGCGGGTGTTTTCGATGGCGATCACCGCCTGGGCAGCGAAGTTCTGCATCAGTTCGATCTGCTTGGTGCTGAACGGGCGCACCTCCTGGCGATAGACATTGATGGCGCCGATGATCGCGCCTTCTTTCAGCATGGGGACCGCCATCAAAGTCCGGGCGCCGGCGACATCGACGAGTTCGAGGATGCGCGGGTCTTTCGCGAGATAGGACTCATCCGTCCGCAGATCGGGGTAGTGGATGACCTCTCCCGTCTTGGCCAGCCGGGCGAGCGGAATTATCGGATGTTCTCGCAAATCGATATCGGGATTTTGCCGCAAGTCGGCGTACTTTTCCTTGCTGTGCACCGCCACTGCCCGGAATTTGGACCCGTCACGCAGGAAAAGATTGCCGTAAGCAGCGTCGCAAATGCGCGTCGCATTGGCCAGCATGGCGTTGAAGACGGGCTCGAGGTTGCCGTGTGAGCTCGAGATGACTCGCAGCACCTCGGAGGTTGCCGTCTGCTGCTCGAGAGCCTCGCTAAGTTCGTGGGTGCGAACCTCGACTTTCTTCTCGAGGTCGGAATAGGAATCCTGCAAGCGTCCGGCCATGTCGTTGAACTGGTCGGCCAGCGCTTCAAGCTCGTCGCCCGATTTGATCGAGATGCGTTGCGCAAGATCGCCGCCGCCGATGCGCGCGGCACCCGTTCGCAGTGCCTGAATCGGCACCACCATCCTGCGCGCGAGGAATATCCCCGCAAGCGCCGCCAGGCACAGGGCGCCGATCAGAACCAGCGCCGTGCGCTGGATCGATGCGATCAGCGGCTGATAGGCCTCTTCGACGGGAAGCTCGACGAACACGGTCCAGCCCAGCGGAGCGACAGGCGCGAATGCTGTCAGCACTTTCCGTCCCTGGATGTCTGTTGCGGTCTCGATGTCTTCCACCGGACCGCCTTTTTCCGCTCGCTGCGCGGCCTGGACCTGCGCAAGTTTCGTCATGTCCGTATTGCGCAGAACGAGGCTGATGTCCGGATGCGAGATGAGGCGTCCTTGCGCGTCCACCACGTAGGCCTGGCCGCGCTCGCCAACCTTGATCTTGGAGACGACGTCCCAGATCAGCTTCAAATTGACTTCCGCAATGCTGACACCGGCGTCGCGACGCGTGCCGGCAAGCGACAGCGTCATGTACGGTTCGGACTCGCGGCGGAAATAGACCGGGCCGTAATAGATCTTGTTTTTGACCGCCTCGGTGAACTTCGGCTCCTTGGACAGGTCGAGACCGCTGCCGACCACATCCATCGCCAGGCGCGATACGCGAAGCTGTTCCTTGCCGCTTGCATCGACCTGCGAAAGTTCGGTGATGGCCGGAACCTGGCGCAACAGACGTAGCGCATCGAACCGGCGCTGTTCAGTGGTGGCGGCAGACCAGAGCAATTGCGTGGTCCAGCCAACCTGACTTTCGATTTCCTTGATGAACTGACCGATCTTGGCCGCGGCGGCTTCCGCCTGCTCGTGCTGGATACGGATCAGCGACTCTTTGTTTTCGCGATACGAGCCCCAGATTTCGAAAACGCCGTTGACCAGCAATGCCAGGCACACGACGGCAACGAACAGCCCGGTATACTTGAGAAAGAGCCGGCTTCGAATCTTCGATCGCGCCGGTGCGGCAGGTTGAGCGGGCGCGGCGTAGTCCGTCATCCGATCACCTGGTCAGCGATCGGAATACACCGTTGCGCTTGCTGCAACGTGCCTGCAGCAGCCCAAGCCGCAAAGAAGCTGATAGCCAGCCG
>DATNAU010000195.1:0-46075 GCA_035572415.1 Acidobacteriaceae bacterium | reverse complement strand
GTGGGCTACTCCTTCGGGGACAAGCAGGACTTTCCCGGGCAAAGGCTCGCGGCCCGCATGGCAAACGACAAGCCTGGAACGATGACTCTGCACGAGTCGATCCTCGCCGATGGCAAGGCTGCACAGACCAACACGCTCCGCTGGGAGGATTACACGACGCTGGCAATGGACCCGACCGATGACTGCACCTTCTGGTACGTCGGTGACTATTTAAAGGCAGGCGAAAGCAGCTACTCCACGAAGATCGGCGCGTGGCGACTGCCGGGATGCGCTGCTTCTCGCAAGCCCTGATGTTGGGGCGCATGGAATTGCGAGCGCCGTGTTGTGGTTTCGGATCGCTTTCTTGTATACATTTATGCCTACAATGTCGTATTTTTCCGAGGGCGGTACGATTCCACGAAATCCGGGATAAAAGCTCTTTTCGGAAGCTGCAATTTCCCTTTCGGGATCAACATGGACTGAGACTTTGATTGTCAGAGGCGCACGATGAAGAATCGCAGGACCTTTCAAGCAGCTGCAGTTTGCGTAGTGCTGGCGCTCGTTGCACTAACTCCGGTAGCGAACGGACAAAGACGTCGTGGCGGAGGCGGCGGAGATGGCTTCAGCTTCCGCTTCCTCGGTCCGGCGGCGGGCAATCGCGTGGCCGCAGTGTCCGGTGTGCCCGGCGATCCAAACACATGGTATGCCGGAGCGTCCTCAGGCGGCATCTGGAAGTCGACCGATGGCGGATCGAACTGGCGTCCCATCTTCGATGACCAGGATGTTGCGGCAATTGGCGCCCTTGCAGTAGCTCCCAGCTCTCCCAACATCGTATGGGCCGGTACGGGCGAGGCGTGGGCGATTCGCGATATCGATGTAACGGGCGATGGCGTGTACCAATCCCCGGATGGCGGCAAAACATGGAAGAACATGGGCCTGAAGGATACGGGTCGCATCGGGCGCATTGTCATCGATCCTAAGAATTCAGACAACATCTATGTGTGCGCGCTTGGTCGCCTCGCAGGCCCGCACAAGGAGAAGGGCGTTTATCACTCCACGGACGGCGGCAAGACCTGGGTGCAGTCGCTCTTTGTGAACGAGAACACCGGATGCTCGGGCCTCAACATGGACGCCCACGACTCGAACACCCTCATTGCCGGCATGTGGCAGGTGGAGATGCACACGTGGGGAGAGTTCAGCGGCGGCGAAGGCAGCGGCGTTTACATCACCCACGATGGGGGCGCCCATTGGCGGCATGTGGAAGGTCGCGGCATGCCAAAACCCCCGGTCGGCAAAATCGATGTGGCGATTGCTCCGACGGATTCCAATCGCATGTATGCGCTGATCGAAACAGACAAGCAGGGCTCATTCTGGCGGTCTGATGACGCTGGCGAGAGTTGGCGTGTCACCAGCTGGGACCGCACACTGATCGGCCGCGCCGGGTATTACATTCGCATCGCAGTGTCGCCATCGGACGAGGACAGGGTTCTGCTGTCCAACAGCGGATTCCACCTCTCAGAAGATGGAGGCGAAACTTTCAAAGAGGTTCCATGGGGCGGCGACAACCATGACATCTGGTTCGATCCCACCGATTCCAATCGCTTTTCCATCACCTACGACGGCGGCCTGGACATCACCAACACAGGCGGCAAGGGATTCCAGCGAGTAACTCTGCCCATCGGCCAGATGTATCACGTTGCGGTGGACGATCAAATTCCCTACTACGTCTACGGCAACATGCAGGACAACAGCACGATGCGCGGCCCCAGCATTCCCGTTGGCGGTGGCGGCCGCGGATCTGAAGTTGGATGGGACCATGGCATTGGCGGATGCGAGTCCGGCTTCACCCTGCCGGATCCAACCGATCCCAATGTGGTGTGGGCTTCCTGCTATGCCGATGAGGTGACGCGCTGGGACGCTCGTACGCGGCAGGCGCGTTCGGTGAGCCCCTATCTGCACACGCTGGATTCAGCGCCGACGCAGATCAAGTATCGCTGCCACTGGACGCCGCCGCTGGCGATCGATCCGTTCGACCACAACACGATCTACTACGGCTGCCAGGTTGTGTTCAAGACGACGAACAGCGGTCAGAGCTGGACCGTCGCCAGCCCTGATCTCTCAACCCAGGATCCCAGCCGGATTGTCTCTTCGGGTGGATTGATCGGCGATAACCTGGGGCAGTTCTATGGCGAAGTGGTGTTCGCGATTGCGCCATCGACGGTTCAGAAGGGGCTGGTGTGGGCCGGCACAAACGACGGCAAGGTTTGGTACACCACGGAAGGCGGCGGCAAGTGGACCGACGTGACCAAGAACATCGGTATGCCGGTATGGGGAACGGTGACCAGCATCGAACCCTCGCACTTCCAGGCTGGAACGGCTTACGTTTCTGTGGACTATCATCTCGTCGACGATCGAGATCCTTACATTTACAAGACCACCGACTTCGGCAAGACATGGACAAGAATCACCAGCAACCTTCCTACCGGGCCGCTCGCTTATGTAAGAAATGTTTCCGAGGACCCGAATTGCCAGGGCTTGCTGTTCGCCGGCACAGGACATGCGCTCTATTACTCACTCGACGACGGAGCGAAATGGACGCAGATGCGCAGCGGGTTACCGCCCGCCCCCGTCACCTGGACGGTGGTTCAAAAGCGCTTTCATGACCTGGTGGTTTCAACCTATGGCCGCGGATTCTACATCCTGGATGACATCACTCCGCTTGAGCAAATGGCGAAGGAGAAGGCCGCGCCGGAAGCGGAGTTGTTTGCCCCGCGCAACGCATACCGGCTGGGCAAATACGACCGCGCCATCCTGAACTACCAGCTGAAAGAAGCGCCAAAGGGACCAGTGCGCTTTGAAATTCTCGGGCCCGATGGGAAGGTGGTTCGCAAATTGACCAGCATGGGTCATCCCGGAATCAATCGCGTTGCCTGGGACATGCACTACGACGGGCCTCATGTGGTTCAGCTGCGCACCGTTCCGCCAGAGGACCCCCACATCTGGGAAGAGGAGCGCTTCAAGGGCAAAGACGTGCGCGGCATTACCCACTGGGGGATGCCAGTAGAGCAGCAAGGGCCGCTGGCCGCTCCGGGCAAGTACACCGTGAAGATGACCGTCGGTGATCAGAGCTTCCAGCAGCCGCTCGAGGTACTGATCGATCCGCATAGCGCCGGCACGCAGCAAAGTATTGAAGCCACATTGAAGCTGCAGTTGCGCATCGAGGATGATGTGACTCGCGTGGCGGACATGATCAATCGCATCGAGTGGATGCGGAAGCAGCTTGAAAGCCTGGAAAAGATGTACGCCGCCGATCCTCACGATGCCGAGATGCTGAAGTCCGTGAAAGATACCGACCAGAAGATGCAGGACGTGGAATACACGCTGGTCTCGAAGGACCTTGTAGCGAGCGATGACAAGTACTATGTCTCGGCCTATAAGGTCTACTTCAATCTGCTGTGGCTGAATGGAGAAGTGGGTCAGGGCGCCGGTGATGTCGCCGGGGCGGGTGATTACGGGCCCACCGACACCTCCGTCTCTTTGTTGGCGCAGATCGAGCAGGACATGAACAAGGGCGAGGCAGCCTACAAAGAGCTGATGGCAACTGTCGTTCCGGCATTCAATCGCACGCTGGCCGGCAAGGGCCAGATTCCGTTGGCCACTGCAACTCCGGCGCGGGCACAATCCGGCGGAGAATAAGTCGCGCAGCACGTTAGGTTCGCAGCTCGAATGCCAGCGGCGCCGGGAAGATTTCGGCCCGTTGGCATTTGGCGGATCTTCCTACCGTCTCATACGAGAGGTCCAATGTCTGGCTCAACACAATGCATCAGGATTCTCATTCTGGGGATGGGTGATCTTGGCGTTCGCATTGGTCAGAAGGTCATGGAAGGAGGCTTTGCCTCGGAGTGCCTTCTGGCTGGCAAGAGCGATGCCGCAGAGCAGTGGGCCCGGCTGTTTCATATTTCCAGCGGTCGGCCGATCGCTGCTGCAAAGGTCGACGGGTTGGATGTCGACGCGCTGAAGGCGCTCCTCACTCGTTTTGAACCGGAGCTGATTATCCAATGCGCCGCGCTCCTCTCGCCGTTCGCGCTGAAATCCATTCCGACCAAGGCCGCGAAAGCAGCGGTGGAAGGGGGCTTCGCATTGCAGCTGGCAGCCCAGCTGCCGGTCGTTCGCGCGCTTATGCAGGCGCGGCGCGAAATCGGGATGCATTGTCCGGTGATCAACTGCTCCTATCCGGATGTAACGCACCCGATTCTGGAGGCGGAGGGTTTGGCCCCGACCATCGGTATTGGGAACGTCGCGATCATGGCGATGTGGTACCGGCGCAATCTTCCGGATGCCGGCGAAGATGCTCTCAAGGTGGTTGGCCAACACGCGCAGCTTGGCCCGTGCCTTGCAGGAAAGCTCGCCGCAGCTGAAACACCGGTGCCAATGGTCTACCTGGAGGGCCGGAAGCTGAGTCCGGAGCAACTCCTCTTCGATACGGGGCTTCAGGGCGGCGCCGCGATGAACCATCTCGCCGCCGCAACAATCATTCCGATTCTTCGCGGGTTGACAGATCGCGATGGACTCGTTGAGACGCACGCGCCCGGAGTTTTTGGCTTGCCGGGAGGGTATCCCGTACGCTTCAGGCGCGGTGAACTGGAGTTGAGGCTACCCGACGGACTCACTCGCGAAGAAGCGGTCAGCTTCAACCGCGTTGCGGCAAAAGCGGAGGGCATCGAACGAATCGATGAGGATGGCACCCTCTACTACACGGAGCACGCGCGGCAGAGCGTCGCACCGTTCTGCCCGGAGCTCGCGAAGCCACTGCATCCGCGCGACGCGGAGAAGCGCTTTCAGGTCCTGCGGGCGCTCGCGCAAGCGTGAGGTCGAGTCGACCCTATTGGCTGTTTGCGTTGGGTGAGAAAGCAGTGCTTGTTCCGCCCTCGGGTATACCCCGAGGATCGGGCTCAACTGTCACAGCTTGCGTGAGCGTCTGGCCATCGACGGTCAGGCGCACAGTATATTCTCCCGGCTGGAGACCCGCTTCGGTGCGCGGCGGCCGATCGCTCTGGGCATGAGACGCAGGATTGCGCGAGGCTGAACCGGAAGGATGACAAGCATCCACCATCGGCGCCGTTGAATGCCCCGCGGCGCCAATGCTACGCGTTGGATGGACATCGAGCGAAACACGATGTGTGCCGGCTTTGTCTGAGGGTGGCGGAGGCTGCTGCTCCCAGATCGCCTGCACATCGATGGCCTCGGTATCGACGGGCTTCACAGGAATATCGCTGGCGAGGCAGGCGCGCACCGATCCTTTGCTATCCACAAGTTCGATCTTCAGCGGAGTTGTGGCGTTCTGCCTGAGGTAGTAGTACGCCACCACGCCGCCGGGAGGATTGAGTTCCTGCGGCTCTTCGTGCGGGAGCGGCGTTCCGTTCATTCCCCCTTGTCGGACGGCGAAGGATTCGCCCGGCGCAAAGAGATACGCGCTCGATGTGGCGATCTTCCGGCCAGCGGCTGCAATTTGGCGCAAGGAACTCATCCTGTCGAGCACCCAGAAACCGCGGCCGAAAGTGGCGATGGCGAGATCATCGCCATGAACGACGATATCGCGGACGGAGGTCACAGGCATGTTGAGTTGCAGCGGCTGCCAATGATCGCCGTCATCGAACGAAATGTACACGCGGAGTTCCGTGGCCGCGTAAAGAAGGCCCTTCTGCTTCGAGTCCTCCTTGATGGAGTTGACGAAAGCGCCGTCGGGAATTCCGCTCGTGATCTTCGTCCAGCTTTTGCCGCCATCGTGCGTACGAAAAATATAGGGATGCATGTCGGCGAGCCGATGGCGATCCACGGAGATGTACGCGGTTGGCGTGTCGAAATGCCCGGCTTCGACCTGGGAAATCTTGCTCCAGGCGGTGAGCGCCGGCGGCGTGACGTTGTTCCACCTTGCGCCGTCGTCGGTGGTGATGTGAACAAGGCCGTCGTCGGTGCCTGCCCATACTGTCTTAGCATCGAGCGGCGACGGGCTGATGGTATAGACAACACCGAAGCGATGCGTCATCGGCTCATCGATATCTTTCGCGGTGATCGCATCGAGGGTTGCGGGCAGGGGCGGATCGACGCGCGTGAGGTCAGGGCTGATCTTTTCCCATGTCCTTCCACGATCGCGGCTGCGGAAGACAAATTGATTGGAGTAGTAGAGGGCCTGGTCGGCAGAAGAAAAAACCTCAGGTAGGGTCCACGTCTTGCGGTCTGGGTCATTCGGATCGGCGGCGGGAAGGTCGCCTGACGGCAAAGCAATGTTGAGCGACTGATCGCACACGCGGCCATTGCCGTAAAGAACTGTCGCGCGCTTCGGATCGGGATCGGGAACGACAGTATTGCTTTCGCCCGAGAGGCAAGTGGGTTCCCAATCGCGGAAGTTGAGAAGGCCAAATCGCGACCATGTGGCGACTCCTACCGCGCCTGAGTCCTGCTGCGCGCCATACAGCCGCCAAGGCCAATCGCTGCTCGCCGCAACGTGGTAAACCTGTGCGGTGGGCTGGTTGTACCAGGTGCTCCATGTCTGTGCGCCGTCGACGCTGACAACCGTGCCCTGGTCTGTCGAGAGCACCATGCGATTGCCATCGCGCGGGTTGATCCACATCTGATGATCGTCGTCCCCTCCAGGCGAACCTTTCACAGCCACAAAGGTCCTGCCGCCATCGCGCGTTTCAAAAGTTCCCGTGTTGCTGACGTAAGCGCGATCGGGATTCGTTGGATCGACCGCTACGGCTTCGAAATACCACCCGCGCTGCCAGAGTCGCTGTTCGCTGTTGACCAGCTTCCATGTCGCGCCGGCGTCATCCGAGATGTAAACGCCGCCTCCCGTCTCGCGGGGCGGCCCCGCGGCCGGTATCGGCTGGCCATTCGACCGAATCGGCCTTGCAATGGGCGTTCCTAAATCATCGACGACAGCCCAGAGGCGCTTAGGATTGCTCGGCGCAACGGCAATGCCGATCTTGCCAACGTAGTCAACCGGGGGAAGACCCGCGGTGAGCTTTTGCCAGGTATCTCCGCCGTCCGTGGATTTATAGAGGCCGCCACCGGGCAAATTCGCAGGAGCATATACCGACCAGGGCGGACGGCGGGTACTCCAAAGCGATGCGTAGACCGTGCGCGGGTGCTTGGGATCGATGGCAAGGTCGATCGCGCCAACATCGTTCGGTCGACGCGCGTCGAACAGCACCTTCTTCCAGTGCGCCCCGCCATCCGTGGAACGATAGACGCCGCGGGTCGGGTTGGAATCATAGATGTGGCCTAATGCGGCGACATAGACAATCTCCGGATGATGAGGGTCGACGACGATCCGGCCGATCTGGCTGCTGTCCTCCAGGCCGACGGCGCTCCAAGTCTTTCCGGCATCGATGGATTTGAAGACGCCGATGCCGTAGGAATGCTGGCTGCGGATATCGGGCTCGCCCGTGCC
Organism: Acidobacteriaceae bacterium; assembly: GCA_035572415.1. Classification (GTDB taxonomy): domain Bacteria; phylum Acidobacteriota; class Terriglobia; order Terriglobales; family Acidobacteriaceae; genus Edaphobacter. The sequence continues at coordinate 38,643 of DATNAU010000195.1, read as the reverse complement.
CACATAAACGATGTTCGGGTCCGACGGCGCAACCGCGATCGCTCCGATGGAGCCGATGGGAATGCCCTGATCACTGACGGGAAACCATGTGCGGCCGGAGTTTTCTGTCTTCCAGACGCCGCCGCCAACGGAACCCATATAGAAGGTGTCGGGCTGGCTTGGAACACCGGCGACGGCGTACGCCCGGCCGCCGCGCATCGGACCCACATCCCGCCATTCCAATCCGCCGAGGAGGGCAGTGGGAACCTGCCCCGAGACAGGCTGAGGCTGCTGGGCCGCCGCTGAGCGAGGTGCAATACCGAGAAACATGGCTGCAGCAATCGCGAAGCCAATGGGACTCAAACCCCGACGTGCGACTTTCATTCCGTGCGTTCCTCCTGACTAGAAACTTACTTGCGCGGAGAACTGCATGAACCGCGCCGGAAGTTGGCTGGTGACGCCGTAGGTCGGCGCGCCAAATCCGACTCCAGGAGCGGAGCCATTGCCGAAGGTTCCACTGTAGCCGACGAAATTTGCATGGTTGAGCAGGTTGAAAGCCTCTGCGCGCAACTGCAATTGCAAGGAGTCATGCGCGAGCGAGAACGCACGGCTGATACTGGGATCGACCGAATAGACAGGCTTGCCGCGTCCGGCGTTTCGACTGATAACGGCCGCCTTGACAACAGGACGGTCCGCGCTTGCACCAGTATCGCCGCTATTCACCGTACCTGTGACGATGTTGAATGGAAGGCCGCTCGCCAGCGTTGCGATACCGCCGATCTGAACCTTGAACGGAGCCATGTATTCGCCGCTCAGGACGAAGCGATGGCGCTGGTCGTAGATCGCCGGGCCGTACTCTTCGTGCTGTGTGAAGTTGGCATCGTTGGGGTTCTGCGAGGTGGTGTCGGGATCGACGTTGTCGAGCGTATGGGACCATGTGTAGCTCGCGAGCATCGCGAAGCCGCGGGTGAAGTGATGACGCACGTTCAGATCGAGCGCGTTGTAGTGCAGATACCCGTCGTTCACGTCCGTCTGGATGACGCTGTAAGGCGGAGTGGCAACGCTTTGTGGGGATCCCTGCTTGCTGCTTGCATCGCACGCGAGGCTGCGCTGCGCATACCAGGAGATCCAGTACGGGCGGGAGCAGTTGGCTTGTTGGGCGGTACGCTGGTATCCGCTGTCAGGAATGGGATTGTAGTTAGCGTCCAGGATCACATTTCCGGAGCACTGGGCCGTTCCGGTGCCGGGGCTGGTACCGCTGGCGTTGCAGTTCTTGCCCAGGAATGAGGCGTTGGGCAGCGAGCGGACGAAAGGGGAGGGGCTGTCGATGTCCAGCGGACGAATGATGCGCAGCGTGTGGGTTCCCACGTAATCGATGCTCATCACCCAGCTGCGCGGGAGCCGCTGCTCCAGACTGGCCGTGTACTGCTCGGAGTAGGGATTCAGCAGCGCGCCAGGGTAGCCCTTCAGCACGGATGTGGAGAACCAGCGGTTCAGATAAGCAGACTGCCCCGGGCGCACGTAGAGGCTGCGAATGGGAGCGATGGCGCCTGACGGAAACGCGGGAAGCGGCGCGCCCGCGACGCTAGTGGGGAAACCGACCTGACCGGGAGACGCCGTGTAGGTGAATACGCCGTTAGGCTCTCCCAGTGCATAGCTCGCAACTGCATTGTCGACGACCTGCGAGTAGTAGATGCCGAACCCGCCGCGAATGACGGTGGCTCCGTTCCCGCGCGTATCGAAGACGAAGCCGGCGCGTGGAGCGAAGTTGAGTACAGCGTCGGTCAATGTCTGGCGCTCGTAACGTATGCCGCCGTTCAGGGTCAGCCGCGGGAAAACGGCGAAATCATCCTGCACGAAGAGCGACCAGAGCTGGTCATCGACAAGGTAGTTCGCATTACCGTAGCTCTGCTGGTAATTTGCGACCTTGGTGATGTCATTGAGGTATGCGCTGCTTTCGCATACGCTGGCGACTTGGGTGCAGACGTTGTAGGTGAATTTGCCGAGGAAGATCGGGCCGCCGAACTCCTTGCTGTTGCCGCCATTGTGAGCTGCGATGATGCTCGCGCCGGCAGAGACCTGATGCCGGCCGAGACCGGCGGCGAGTGTGTCGGAAAATTCATACTGCCGGTTCATGAGCAGCGCACTCTGTGACGTGCCGGAGGTAAAAGTTCCGCCTGAGGAGATGGGCACGACGAACTGCGTGCTGTAGAGCACAGGATCGAACTCTGTGACTGGGGAGCCAAACTGGAATTGGAGGCGCGCATTGTTAACGAAGCGCGTGCCGAGTACAGCTGTCTCGCCGAGCACGCCTGAATAGGTGCGGCGGCGGAAGATGCGCGCGACGTTTGCCAGACTGGAACCGCCGACGATTCCATTTGGGTTGGAGTCGGAAAAGTTGTCGGCGTCGGCGCGGAAAAAAGCGCTGTTGTTTGCGCCAAGTTGGCGATCCAGGCGGATCAAGCCAAGCCACCCGCGGTAGTGGCCAACGTAGCTGCCCGGCGCTAGAGGAGAGGTGATAGGTGAGGCTTTGGCTTCGCGGTTGAACTCCGCGGCCGTGAAGATGTGCAGAGTGTGAGCTGCGCCCAAGCTTCCGGAGAGCGATGCAGCGCTTTGGCCAAGCACGTCACTGGTCACCTGGTTGCCGCTGGTGGCGTTCAAGTTTGTAAACCCGGTGAGCTGTGCCTGGGCAGCCGCGGGCCGCCAGAGTTCGAGGAACTGACCGTGAAGGCCATCGCCGCCGCTGCGGGTGACCACGTTGATGACGCTGCCCGAGGATGCGCCATGTTCCGCGGAGAAGGCATTGGTCAGAACGGTCAGCTGATCGACAGCCATCAGCGGGATGTTGGTAAAGATGGTCTGACGGCCCCACATATCGATCGCGTTTGCGCCATCCGCGACAAAGAGCGCCTGCCGCCGGCCGGCGCCGTTGGTTGTGAACAGAAACTGATTCATGAAGATGTCTCCCTGGTTGATCGCAGGGTGATTCGCGGCATCAAGCAGGGGCAGATAGGTGATACGGCGAGTGGGTACGGGCAGATTCTGACTCTGCGAGCCGGTAATGAATAAGCCCAACTGCGGCTGGTCAACCCGAAGATCGTTCGCAACGCCTTTGACGTTTACAGTCGAGGTTTCTCCAGCGACGCGAAGCGTGAGCTGGAGGACTGCGCTCGAACCGGCGGCGAGGACGACATGATTCTCATCCGCCTCTGCGAATCCGGCGAGTGTTGCGCTGACGCTGTATTCACCGCTGACCGGAAGGCCCGCCAGAGAGAAGCGGCCCACGGCGCTCGAATCCACGGTTCGGGTTTCGCCGGAAAGGGTATTGTGGACAGAGATGTGTGCCCCTAAGATCGGAGCGTGATTTACATCCAGCACGGTGCCGCGAATCGTGGCAGTATCCGGAGTCTGCGCCGCAAGGGGCGCGGCGATGAGGCTGCAGACAATGGCGATGGAACGAAGAGTCAAGCCGGAATCTCCAGAGTTGCACGGTATGCAATCGCGCCGGCACTTCCCCGGTTGAGAAGAATGGATGCGAGTTTGTATACAATTCTGCCCTACTCATCTTAGAGAGGCAACAATGTTGGCCCTCGCAAGTTGCGGGTCGCATCGACACGAATGACATTACTGGATCTTTGTTCGTATCTAGGGCTCGGGGCAGCGGGCTCCATCGTAGTCAATCTGCTGATCGGGTTACTGCTGTCGATGCGGTACAGTCCAGTTCGGTTTTGGCCTCATCGGCACATCAATATTTTTGCCTTCCATCGCTGGACTGCCTATCTCGCGATCGCACTGGTGCTGGCGCATCCGGCTGTGCTGTTGTTTGTGCATCAGCCGCGCTTTCGCATCATCGACGTTCTGTGGCCGGTGCATTCCTATCTGCAGCCCACGCTGAATACGATTGGAGCGATTGCGTTGTACGTGCTGGTTCTGGTGCTGGTCACTTCCCTCCTGCGGACGCGAATAGGCCGCCCGCTGTGGCGACGATTGCACTATTTGGTTTTTCCAGCGGCGGTATTGCTATTCATTCACAGCATCTACACTGACCCAAATCTGAAGGACGGTCATCCCGACCTGCTGGACGGAGGAAAAATCTTTCTCGAGATTGCTGCATTGCTGACGATTGCTGCGACTGCCGTGCGAATTCGCCTGCATGGCCGAGGGCTTCGACCGGAACTCGCAACCCGGCCGAAGCTGGACCGCGGCGAATCGTAGCAATGCGCGAGCCGAAAACAGCGCCAAGGGGCTAATGGAAATCATGCGAGCGTAGTTCCAGTGCATGATCTTGCAGCGGGAACAGGCGAACCGCCTTCACATGGACCACTCCGTCCTGGTTCTGAAGAGGTCCTTCCACCATCAGAAATTTGCTGCGGGTTACGACCAGCTTTTGTCTCTCATAAAGGTCAGGGGTGATGATGACATTTGCGATCCCTGTTTCGTCCTCCATGGAAAGAAAGATGAACCCTTTGGCTGTTCCCGGTCGTTGACGGGCGATGATGCAGCCGGCTGTCCGAACAGTTTCCCCATCCTTGCAAAGCCGAAGTTCCTGCGCAGACAGTACCTGTTGGCGCCGCAACACTGGACGCCGGTAATGCATTGGGTGCCGTCCCACGGTGAGTCCGGTACCCGCATAATCGGAAACCAGCCGTTCGCCAGTAGTCATTTGCTGCAGTGGGACAGATCTCTCATCCTCACACCGTAAGCCGCTCTGCTGAGCAAGCAAAGGCCCTTCCAGTTTGCCGGCCCTCTCCACCTGCCACAGCGCATCGCGGCGATGCTCCACGCGGCCAAGGCGATTCATCGCTCCGATGCGGGCCAGCAAGGTAAGCTCTTTGCGATTAAGGCACCGGACACGAACAGCAATATCCTCCACGGAATGAAACGGTCCGGATTGGTTCCGCTCCCTCACCAGAGCTTCGCATGCGTGCTTGCGAAGTCCCTTCGCATAACCCAGCCCCAGTCGTAAGGAGAGCTCTCCACCGGGCTCATGCTCAATCGTGCATGCCCAGTCAGAAACCTGTGCATCGATAGGCTTCACGCGAAGCCCATGGCGCTGCGCATCCTTCACCAGCACAGCTGGCATATAAAAACCCATCGGCTGATTGTTAAGGATGGCGCAGGTGAAGGCGGCCAGATACTTCACCTTGAAATATGCGGAGGCATACGCAATGAGGGCGAAGCTGGCCGCATGAGACTCCGGAAACCCATAAAGTGCAAACGAGCTGATGTTTTCAATGATCGTCTCCTGAATCTTTGGTGCGATGCCATTGGCGGTCATCCCCGCGCGGAGCTTCCCTTCGAGGTTCTTCATGCGCTCCCAGGACCTGCGCATTCCGACTGCCCGGCGCAGTTCTTCGGCCTCCGCGCCGGAGAAGTTAGCGACCGTCATTGCGATGCGAAGCAGCTGCTCCTGAAAGAGCGGCACACCGAGCGTTCGCTTCAGAACCGGCTCCAGCGATGGGTGGGGGTAGGAGACTTCTTCCTTTCCCTGCCGCCGCCGCATGTAGGGGTGCATCATTTTGCCCACGATTGGCCCGGGCCGAATGATCGCGACCTGGACAACGAGGTCATAGAACTTCTTTGGGCTGTTTCGAGGCAGCGAAGCCATCTGTGCGCGGCTTTCCACCTGAAACATGCCTACTGTATCGGCCTCACGAAGGGTCCTGTAGACCTCTTCGTCCTCCGGCAGTTGGGCGAGGTCCACCGGATCGCCATAGTGCTGCGGAATTAAATCCACGCAGTCCTTGAGCACAGCCATCATGCCGAGGCCCAGCAAATCGACCTTGATGATGCCCATATCCGCGCAGTCCTCTTTGTCCCACTGGACGACGGTACGGCCCGGCATCGAGGCTCGCTCCAGCGGGACAACCTTGTTCAGTTGCCCCTGGCAGATGACCATTCCGCCGGAGTGCTGCCCAAGATGACGCGGCAGGTCTTGAATGCGCATGCAGAGCTCAAGATATTTGGCGATCCGGGGATGTTTTATATCAAAGCCCGCGTTTTGGAAGGAGTGGGCCATCGTGTCGGTCTTTCCTCTCCACTCCCACTGGCTGACAAGGCTGGAGAGCCGGCCGAGCGAGTCCCGATCGAAACCCAGCGCTTTGCCCACTTCGCGCGCTGCGGATTTGCCTCGATAGCTGATGACGTTTGCGGTCATCGCCGCGCCCAGTTCGCCATAACGCCTATAGACATACTGAATGGCCTGCTCGCGCTTTTCTTCCGACGGCAGATCAAGATCGATGTCCGGCCACTCGCCGCGCGATTCGCTCAGGAAGCGCTCGAACAGCAGGTCCATGCCGACCGGATCGACAGCGGTAATCTCCAGCGCATAGCAGACCGCGGAGTTGGCAGCGCTGCCTCTTCCCTGAATCAGAATGTCATTCCGTTTGCAGTATTGAACGATGTCCCAAACGATAAGGAAATAGCCGGCAAATCCGAGCTTCGCAATCAGGGCCAGTTCATGCTCCACCTGCTTTTTTGCGCGCTCCTGCAGATCGCGGTCCTTGAGCCCATAGCGCCTCTCTACTCCTTCCGCGACTCGTTTACGCAGGAAGCTGTCCATCGATTCGTCATCTGGGATTTGGTAAGGGGGAAACATGTAGCCCAGATCGTCCAGCTCGAATTTCAAGCGGCTGGAAAGTTCAACTGTGTTCTCTATGGCTCCAGGAGCATCGGAGAAAAGTGCCGCCATCTGTCCTGCCGGCCTGAGGTGGCGCATTCCGTTGACGGCAAGAAGACGACCTGCACTGTCGAGTTCGGTGCGATTGCGGACTGCCGTAAAGAGATCCAGAATCTCCCGATCGTAAGCCTTCGCATAACGAACTCCATTGGTTGCGATAACCGGCAGCCCGAGCGACTCAGCGATTCTCAGCGCCGCCTGATTGCGCCATTCCTCCTCGCGCTCGCAATGCCGTTGCAGTTCGACATACACATTCGTTCTTCCAAAAACATCGGCCAGCTGCCGGACGATCTCACGGCCAGCCTCTTCGCCGCCTTCCATCAGAGCAGCGGCGAGTGGCCCTTCATCTCCACCGGTCAGGCAGATCAGGCCATTTGCATACTGCCGAAGGTCGTGAATGGTTGCCACGCCTTCTCCCTTGCCGGGTTCTCTCAGCTTGAACGCTGTAACCAGTTGGCAGAGGTTCTGATACCCACCCTGAGACTCGCATAACAATGGCAGACGGCCCGGCTCCGGAACAAATTGGTGGGGCAACCAGGAATGAGGCGCCAATCGCGGTCCGAAGGTCGCTATCGCAATTTCTGCACCCACGTGCGCCCGAATCCCGTTCCGTCGGGCGCTGGTATGAAACCGCGCCGTACCATACACCCCATTGCGATCGAGCAGCGCAATCGCCGGCATATCCAGCTCGAGCGCGCGCTCGATCAGATCTTCAGGCTGCGAGGCGCCTTCCAGGAAACTGAAGGCGCTGGCGGTGTGAAGCTCCACGTAGCGCTCAGTCATACAGCCCCACCATCTGCCAACGCTTCTCAATCAGGTCAAGGACAAGGCAGCAGCACAGCGTCTCTCCTTCCTGGGACCGCGCGATCAAGTCCCACTGCTGCATGCCCCACCGGGCCTGAGCCCACCATTCTCCTCCGGCGAGCCATGGGCCATAAGAACGCTCCACGTCATAGCGTCTTTGCCGGAAGAAAAATGAGAGTGGACGCTGTTCTCGCAGCGTGACCCATACATCTTCTGGCGGACGGAGCTGCCGCACCGCAGTAAAAGAGTGAGGTGGGAAAGATTGGGTCCGCGCCTCCCGCCGCTCAATGCTGAACGACTTCAGCGTGAACCGGTCAGGAGAATGCGAGTCGCATAGGACAGGGCTGCCTACTGCCGTTTCTCCAACAATCGCGCGAATACGTGCAAGTGTGACATCGAGCCGTGAAGTATCTGGCAGTTGCGGAGAGAAGAGACCGAGTTGCACCTTGCTTATATGCCCGGGCTCTGCCGACAGCCGGAGTGAAAGCACCGCGGCCTCCGGTGGGTGCGCCTCAAGATCAAGGTGGAGAAGCTTGATCCAGAGTTGCCGGTCATTGGAAGGCACCGCCGGCCGGACGGTACTGCTATGCGAACTTCCTCCCTCCAGCGCAAGAAGCACCGTGACAGACCGAAGCGACAGCGCCCGATTTGCGGCTCTGGCGATGAGTTGCTCCAGCATTGCGCTCATCGCGAAAAGCAGGGATTCAAGTATCTCTACCGGAGAATCGAGTTCGATGAATTCTTCCAGGGAAAAGTGCGGCTCGCTCGGCGCAAACAGGTGAGGAAGCGCGCCCTGCGCCATTTGCTGAAGCCTTCGCCCCTCCTGACCCATTCGTGCAATCAGGGCCTTCTCCGGCAATGCCGCCAGTCCGCCGAGAGATTTGATCCCCCATAGAAAGAACGTCTCCTGCTGATCTTCTGTGAGATCGAGGACGGACAGCGGTAATGGCGCCAGAGCACCGGCTTCGCCGCCAGGTGGAATAACCCAAAACCGGCCCGAACCAAGATGGCGCGCTAAACAGATCGCGGCGTGGAAGTTGGAGGCAATGGCAACTGCGCATATGAATCCCAGCGCCCGCGCCTGATGGAGAAGGGTCTTGCCCAGAATCGAAGGCGGCCCATGAAGCTTTTCCGTGCCGGCGATGTCGAGTACGCACAGAAAACCGCTCTCTTCACTCCGATCTTCAATCGCCGGAGAAAAGCGGCCGGCGCATTCAAGCAAAACACTCCCGGCAGCTCTTTCCTCGACTCTGGATCGCTCCAGCACGGCGACTGACTCGAAGGTTTCCAACTCTACGCGCGTCATGCCCCGCTCAATGCGCGCACGATAGGCCGCTCCATTACACGAACAGACCTGCTGAGTCGGCGGTTCGCCTTCCAGAACGGCACAGGCTCTGCCCCGTAAATCGGCACGCAGGCGAAGCAGCGCCTGCGCCGGGAATTCCGGTGCGCGGAGACACGCATATAACTCGGCTGGTCTCTTCATCTGCACCCTGCCCAGCTTGTTCGACTCTGCCAGGTTGCTTGTTTGTCGCTCTGTGGCGGTTTTCGCAGCGGAACAATATTCGCCGGTGCCGCAGAAAATCGCTCGCGCACAATCTCCACCCGATGACGCATTCCGGTAAAAACCGTCTCCTCATCCTTAGGCGGGTCCTCAGCCGTCATGCGCAATACCAGCCCTGCGCTGCTTTGCGCGCACTTATGTTGGGTAAGCAGAAGAATGCTCGCCTGCGTTCGTTCCGCTGCGGCTCGGTATCGGAACCACGTCGCCGCCGGAATGCGAATTGCGTGTTCCGGCGCAATGTTGCCAAAGTCCAGAACGATTGCGCTGAAGCCGCCTGCCTGCAGCAGCAGATCCGTCACACGAAGAGCCTGCCCCATTCTTGAAAACGGTTTCAGCAGTCTTTCTCGAAATCTGTGCGGGTTACTGGATGGAATTGGTTCCAAAATTTCCCGTCGTGACCGCACTCTCCGCTGCGGCTCCGCACATCGCGGAGAGAATGTATGGATATCGAGCAACCCGTTGACGGCTTCGGGCAGACCTTTGATTTCGGTCCGCGGGTGCGGTCCAAAGCCTCCGCCGTGCAAACCCTTCCTGATCACGGGCGGAGAGAAATAGGTATCTGGAATCGAGAATGGGCGATGGTCCGTTGCCGCTTGCGAAACCTGATCGTGACCGCATCGGACCCAGAGCATTCGCGAAAGACACACGCCCGCCGCTGCTGCCGACTCGGGATCGAGGGCGTCGGAGACATCAACCCATGCGCAAACCTTTCCCTCGCCCGTGATCCGCGCAAGGAACGAAAGTGCAAGCCCAGTGCGCCCTGAACATTCCGGACCCACAACCTCTGTGATTGCTCCAAGCGGCAATCCGCCATGCAGTAACTCGTCTACCGCCTCGATCCCCGTTGCTGCAACCGGGCGAACGATCCGCGGCGCAGGAGTAAGCGCACAGGGGATGCGGTTTGAGAGCGCCGATTCAATCTGGATTCGAAGTGTGGAGGCGCTCGGCATATTCGCCTTATATTCGCTTATGCCGCGGTATGGATGTCAACTCAAGAATGCACCATATTCTGTGCAATCCATCAAGAATCAGTAAGATACAGACGCGAATGTTGGCGCGGATCTTCCGGCTTCCCGCAGCAGCCGACCGGAGTTTGTATCCCGTGCTCTATTGCATTTATCTGAAGTAGTGCCGCCAGTCGAAGACAACACGCACACCGGCCGTAGTAATGGTGTGCGCATCCGGAACCGGCGCACCTGCAGGTGAGATCACCGTAATGGCAGTCGGCGTGTCGAAACCGACATAGGGCTGCATCATCAAACCGGAACTCTGGTTGACAGAAAAATTCTTGAAGACTCGATATTCAAAGATGGGGAACTCGAACTCAACGGAGTTGAGTTTCACGAGCGTCGAGTTACTGGGAGGCACGCCCGGGGTGGGCAGTTGAAATGGGTGATCTCCACCGTTGCGAAAGATGCTGACGCCCACTTCACGGCCGAGCACGAATTGAAGACGGCCTGCGCGGGTCGCAATGCCGGACTGCCAGGGAATGACTCCTCCGTTAGCTGCTCCAATTGCCATTTTTGCAGCGCATGTGGCGCGGTGAAGGCGAGGACGGGAGCTGCGACAGCAAGGTCGCCCGGCACGAGCCAGAATGGCATGCGGATTCTGCCTGTGATGGCGCCGCGCCCGGGGATAGTGACTGCGCCCGCGGCATGGCTTTCATCGCGAACGCCGAATTCGACGAAGACCAGCCCGTCGCTCGAGTCGTTGAGGATGCCGTCTAGACCTAGGCCCGCTCGAGCGGCGAGTTCGATACCCGAACTGGCGCTGCCGCCTGCCTGGTGAGGGCCGAAGCCATGGGTCAGAAGCCCCCCGCGAAAACCGGTGGAGATGCCGACGAATGCGCCAAGCTCCGTGCGGAAACGGGGCAGCTCGCCCGCGCCTGCTCCGAGTGCAGGGACAGGAGTCTCCCGGAGGATAGGAACGAGCTTGCGGATGTCGGCGCGTGTTCCAGCGGCATTGGGGAACTGCGTGCCTTTGCAGACGTTGAAGGAATCCGGCGCTTCGTACGCTGTATCGTCGGAGTCGGTAAGATCGATCTTCCCGTCGAAAGCGTCGATCAGTTGGGCGAGGCTGTCACTCACGGCTTTGCCGGCGCGGTTGGCGTTGTCCGCACTCATAAAGGCGTCGCCTTCCCCGATAAATTCGTCGCCGTTCCACGTCGTGAGTGCGAGACCGCGCTCGCTGTAGTAATCGTGTGTTCCTTTGCGGAGAGTCGTAGTTCCCCAGTTCCCGGCGACGTGGCCGGCGGCGAAGCTGTCCTCAAGGAAGTGCAGGGCAAAGGCTTCGTCGGCTAGCGCGGCACGCACTGCATCGGCGCGCTGTGCGGCAGGCACCGCGCCGCGTGCGACAGAACGTGCCCGATCGAGCGCACGCAGGTGGTACCAGACATACGTGCCCATAGCATTGACTTCCGACGTGGAGGCCAGCGCCATACGAGCATAGGCCTCAGCCGTCATCGTGACGTCGGAACGCGCCAGGAGAAAGTGCGCATTGTTGGAACTGGCGCGCGTGACGTAGTCAGGGTCAGTGCGTTCCAGCGCAAGATCGGAGTTGCGCACTGCATTCGTACGGTCGCTCCGGCGCTTCGCCTCAGCGAGCTGGACCTTAAGACGCGCGCCGACGCGCTCGACGCCCAGGACCCATGGCGCGTTGATCGCAGTGCTGAGCATGTCCTGCGCAGAGCAGGAATGGTCACCGGAGAGCGCTGCCCATGCGGAGAAATCGACACAGGTGGGGCTTGCCCCCTGTGCTGGATCGGCTGCCTGCGCGCAAAGCCGCTGCTCATACCCGGCGCGAGCCTCCGACCAGAGCGTCTGCAAACGAGCTTGTCTGTCAGCGTCGAGCTTTTGTACGCCGATGATGACGATGTCGCGATGCTCAGGAAAGACCCATGCAAAAGCCGGGAAGATCTGAAGAGGGACAAGGAAGAAAATGAGAGCGGACTTTAAGATATTCCGTGGAGTGGATCGTTTGCCGGACAGACCTCTTAGCCTGCCAATTGCAGGCTTCGGCACACGGCAGCAGTAACCTTTTGCACGCTGCAGTCTCATGACGGTTCAAGTCAACGGCAGGTGTAGTGTATGGCGGGGTGAATCGGCTTGTAAACGATCATCTGCTCGGATTTGGTCCAGAGTCTTCACCCCTGAAGGAATCCCGGGCTGCTCTGCCAAATTGTTCGATGATCGCTGCTTCAGCGCGTTTGAGATGCAGCTGGCCATGGATCGGCTCGCCGTCCCGTTGCGTCTCGGTGCAGGCTGTGATGACTCCTGTTTGCATGGCGATCTGCCGCGCTTCATCTGTCAGATTGATCACGATGCGAAAGCTCTTCTTGCCATCCGATCGCACGAAATGAAGCACGCCGTCGCTGGCACTCAGGTCCGTCAATTGACCCGAGACGAGTACCGGCTCTGTGCGCCGCAACCTGAGCAGGCGCCGATACAGTGCAAGCATCGAATCACGCTCCTTTTCCGACGATTCCACGTTGACTGCGCGGTTGGCGTCGCCGATCGGCAGCCATGGCTCGCCGGCGGTAAAGCCGCAGCGCGCGGAATTATCCCACGGCATCGGCGTGCGTTCGGGATCGCGGCCCATCGCGATTCCCGGTTGCCGCTTCTCGGCGGGGTCCTTCGCTTCGTCCGGCGGAATCGAAACATCCTGCATGCCAAGCTCTTCGCCGTAGTAAACCGTCAGTGTGCCGGGAAGCGAAAGCAGCAGCAGGGCAGCGGCGCGAGCTTTTTCGATGCCCACGCGGGACGCGATGCGCGGCCGGTCGTGATTGCCCAGCACCCAATTCGGCCATGCGCCGGAAGGCAGGGCAGACATGTACTTGCCGATTGTTTGCTCCAGATCGTCGGCAGTCCACGCACATTGCAGAAGCTGGAAGTTGAAGGGCAGGTTCGCGCCAAGAAGCTCCGGCCCATAGTACTGCATCAGCCGCGGAATCGGCAGATAGATCTCTCCGATCAGAACGCGATCTCCAAACTCATCCAGCACCGCCCGCATCTCGGCAACCAGCGGATGTACTTCGGGGCGGTCGGAATCGTAAACAGGCAGAAATTTTTCCCGTGACCCCTGATCGATCTTGTAAGCCGGGTTCGGCGGATTGTCGCGAAACTGATCGTCTTTGATCAGCAGCCACATCACGTCTACGCGGAAGCCGTCCACGCCCTTGCGCAGCCAGAAACGAAGCGTGTCGAACATGGCGGCCTTCACGGCCGGATTACGCCAGTTCAGGTCCGGCTGCTCCTTCAGAAATTCGTGGAGATAATACTGCAGCGTCTTCTCATCGAACTCCCACGCCGACCCGCCGAAGTGGCTCTGCCAGTTGTTGGGTTCGTCGCGCCACAAATACCAGTCGCGCTTCGGATTGTCACGTGAAGATCGGCTCTCCACAAACCATGGATGTTGGTCGGAGGTGTGGTTGGGAACAAAGTCCAGCACCAGCCGCAGCCCGCGGCTGTGCGCTTCCTCAAGCAGCAGATCGAAATCGCTCATCGTGCCGAAGAGAGGATCGATGCGGCAATAGTCGGCGACGTCGTAGCCGAAATCGGCCATGGGAGAGGGATAAATCGGCGAGATCCAGATCGCATCGACACCGAGCTCGACCAGGTAGTCCAGGCGCCGACGAATGCCGTTCAAATCGCCGACACCGTCGCCGTTCGTGTCCTGGAAGGACCGCGGATAAATCTGATAGATGACCGCATGCTTCCACCAACTCAAATCCTGCATCCGACCGTGTACCCCTCCGCAGCTTCTCGCGGACAGTAAGCGCAATGATCAACGATCTCTGGTACAAGAACGCAATTTTCTATTGCCTCTCTGTCGCCACTTACATGGATGCAAACGGCGACGGAGTCGGCGACTTCGAAGGTTTGCTTCGCCGCCTCGATTACCTGCAGGGGATGGGTATCACTGCGCTGTGGCTCATGCCTTTCCAGTGCTCGCCCGGCCGGGACGACGGTTACGACATCAGCAATTACTACGAGGTCGATCCCCGCTATGGGACCATGGGAGATTTCGTTGAGTTCGCGCGTGGCTGCAAGCAGAGAGGCATGCGCATCATCGTCGATCTTGTCGTAAACCACACCTCCAACCAGCATCCGTGGTTCAAGGAGGCCTGCTCCGATCCGCAATCGAAATACCGCGACTGGTATGTCTGGGCCGAGAGGAAGCCGAGCGATGCAAACACAGGGATGGTCTTCCCCGGAGTGCAGAAAACCACGTGGTCCTACGAAAAAACCGCGCGCAAATGGTACTTTCACCGCTTCTACGACTTTCAGCCGGACCTGAACACCTCCCATCCTGACGTACAGGCTGAGATTCTGAAGATCATGGGCTTCTGGCTTCAGCTTGGGGTGGACGGCTTTCGCATGGACGCTGTTCCGTTCGTCATATCGCAGAAGGGACCTGGCCTCAAACGCCCACTTGAGCACTATGACATGCTGCGATCGTTTGCGGAGTTCCTGTCGTGGCGAAAGAGCGGCGCCATGATTCTGGGTGAAGCGAACGTGACGCCAAGACACGACCTCGAATACTTTGGTGACGCAGGGGAACGCCTGCAGATGGTCTTCAACTTCGATGTGAATCAGCATTTGTTTTATGCGCTCGCATCCGGCGATTGCCGCAGCCTCATAAAGGCTATGGAAGATACACGGTCGCGTCCTGCATCGGCGCAGTGGGGCCACTTTCTGCGCAACCACGATGAGCTTGATCTTGGCAGGCTCACCAACAGCCAGCGCCAGACGGTGTTCGACGCATTCGGCGCGGATAAAGACATGCAGCTCTACGACCGGGGCATTCGCCGCCGTCTGGCTCCGATGCTGGAAGGGGACCGCCGCAGGCTGGAACTTGCGTACAGCCTCATGCTGACGCTTCCCGGCACACCAGTCATCCGCTACGGTGACGAGATTGGCATGGGCGATGACCTCAGGTTACCGGAGCGCCAGTGCGCCAGAACGCCGATGCAATGGTCGAAAGAGCCGCGGGCTGGATTCACCAAGAGCAACAAGCCGGTTCTGCCGGTCATTCGTGAAGGGGCTTACGGCTTCGAGCATGTGAATGTTGCGTCGCAGCGCCGGGATCCGAATTCGTTGCTCAACTGGATGGAGCGGATGATCCGTATGCGCAAGGAAGTGCCGGAGATCGGCTGGGGCGACTTCAGCTTTCTTAACGTAAAAGCCAATGAGGTCCTTGCGATGCGCTACGAGTGGCGCAATAACTCGGTCGTCGTTCTGCACAATCTCGGCGCTGCTCCATGCGAGTTGCAACTGCGGCTGGGCCGGAAGAGCGCGGGCGATCAGGGACTTATCAACCTGCTTTCAGAAGACCACAGTATGCCTGCAGGCTCCGGAGCCCACCGGATTCTGCTTGAACCCTATGGCTATCGCTGGTATCGCGTGGGCGGCCTTGACTACCTGCTGAAGCGATCGGCGTCTTAGAGCGAAACACGACCCCGCTCCCGGAAAAGGCCGCCTGCGACCCCGCCCATGTCGAACCTGGGGTACTATTCTCCATGCAGTAGAAGGACATCCGCCACCTGCCGCGCTGTTTTGCAGGCTTCTGCTCCATCACGTCATATTCGATTTCGCGATCAAGTGGGATTCTCAGAAATCAAAGGATTCGGGAATGCGTTCTATCGCTCTGCTGCTTACCTGCGCTGCCGTATCTCTTGGTGCAGCCGCGCAAACTTCATCGGCGCCCATCGCTATTGACGTGCACCTCGCCAGGCCTGTGGGTGCGTATACGCCCATCTACCGCTGGTTCGGCTATGACGAGTCCAACTTCACCACCATGAAGTATGGCAAGCAGTTGCTGGGCGAGTTGCATGACCTGAGCCGGGCTCCTGTCTACATTCGGGCGCATCATCTGCTCACTTCCGGCAATGGAATCGCCGAGCTGAAGTGGAGCTCGTCGAACGTCTTCTCGCTGGACGCCAATGGCAAGCCGGTTTACGACTTCACCATCACCGACCAGACCTTTGACGAATACAAAAGAGCCGGCGTGAAGCCTTACGTCGAACTTGGATTTATGCCCAAAGACCTCGCTTCCACCGTCCAGGGCATCACCGAATATCAGCTTCATTATCCCAAATCCACCATGGCCGGCTCTGTCAACAACCCGCCGAAAGACTATGCGATGTGGGGCGAACTGATCCGGAAGTACGTGGAGCATCTTGTGCAACGCTACGGACGCGAAGAGGTCGCCACATGGTACTTCGAGGTGTGGAACGAGCCGGACATCTCCTACTGGCACGGCACTCCGGCCGAATACTTCAAGCTCTATGACTATGCCGTCGCAGGCGTCCGCGCTGCGCTGCCCAATGCGCGCGTTGGCGGGCCGGCCAGCACAGGCCCCTCCGGCCAGCGCGCGGAGACATTCCTCAACGATTTCCTCAAGCACTGCCTGAACGACAAGAGCGCCGCCAACGGCGGTCCCATCCCGCTCGACTTCATCTCGTTCCATCCCAAGGGGCGGCCGTCCGTGATCGAAGGCCACGTCCGCATGGGTATCGCGAACGAACTCAAAGCCGCGGACGCCGGCTTCCGCATCGTCGCGAAGTATCCGAAGTACAAGAAGCTGCCGATCATCCTCAGCGAAGCGGATCCCGAGGGCTGCGCTGCATGCTCGATGAAGACCAATCCGGCGAACGCCTATCGCAACGGTCCCCTCTACGCCTCTTACACCGCCGCAGCCATCAAGGGCCTTTTCGATCTGCAGGATCGCGATCAGGTCAACCTGGCGGCCATGCTCTCCTGGTCCTTTGAATTTGAAGGCAAGGATTACTTCGAAGGATTCCGCACCCTCTCCACCAATGGTGTCGACAAGCCGGTGCTCAACGTCTTCCGCATGGCCGGCCTGATGTCCGGGCAGCGCGTCGCGGTGAGCAGTACAGGCCAGGTCGCGCTCGATTCGATCCTCAACAGCGGTGTCCGCGAGAACCCCGATGTCGACGCTCTGGCCACCAAGGACGCGCGCGAAGCTGCCGTCATGCTTTGGAACTACCACGACGACGACCTTCCCGCCGCAGGCGCTCCGGTTGCCGTCACCATCGACGGAATTCCAGCGGGAGTAAACAAAGTGCTGCTCCAGCACTACCGCATCGACGACACACACAGCAACTCATACACTGTATGGAAGGCCATGGGATCGCCGCAGTCACCCACTCCTGAGCAATATGCACGCCTCAGGGAGGCGGGCCAGCTGCAGTTGCTCACCTCCCCGGAGTGGCTGGAAGTCCACGACAATAAGGTGACGATCCAGACGGATCTTCCACGTCAGGCGACATCCTTGATTCATCTGGCATGGTGATGGAGTGGCAACGCTGTTGAGAGATGTCCCGCAAGCCAGCATTTCCCGATCCACCATTGACGCGCGCTGGTATTTTGTCGCCCTCGTAACTGCCGCCATCGCCATCAGCTATTTCGATCGGCAGACACTGTCTGTCGCCATCGTCTCGATCCAAAAGAATATCCCGCTGAACGACCAGCAGTTCTCCTGGCTGCAATCGGCCTTCCTGCTTCCCTACGCCTTTCTCTACATCGGTGGCGGACGCCTGCTGGACCTCATCGGCACGCGGCGTGGCTTCCTCCTGATCATGCTCTGGTGGTCGGCCGCTTGCGCGCTTCAGGGCCTCGCCACCGGTTTCGCCTTCCTGCTCGCTGGGCGCTGTCTCCTTGGCATTGGTGAAGGCGGTGCGTTTCCTGCAGCAACGCGCGTCGTCGCGGAATGGGTCCCCGCCGATCGGCGCTCTACCGCCATGGGCATCATCAATGCCGGTACCGCGGTCGGCTCGGTGCTCGCTCCCATCCTGATCGGCTTCATCCTGCTGCACAGCGGATGGCGAGCGGCTTTCTTTGTATCTGGCGCGCTTGGACTGCTGTGGTCTGCATGGTGGTTTATCTCTTACCGCGGCGCCCATCCTGCCTCAGTCGCGGCACTCGATCCGGGCACTCCTGCTCATCAGCTCTCGCTGCGCAAACTGATCGGCATTAGGCAGGTACAGGTACTTGTCTTCGCCAAGTTCATGAGCGACTCCGCCTGGTATTTCTACCTGCTCTGGCTCCCAAAGTATCTCTACGACGCCCGCGGCTTCGACATCAAGCATGTCAGCCTGTACGCCTGGATTCCCTATGCCGCATCCGGCGTCGGTAGCTTCCTCGGAGGATGGTTTTCCAGCTCTCTGCTCGCCCACGGGCATTCGCTCGACTTCGCGCGCAAGCTCGCGCTGGGCCTCAGTGCAGCCTGCATGCCAGTCGTTATCCTGGTACCGCATGTTCCGGTCGCCTGGGCGCTCGCGCTGTTCAGCGTCGCATTTTTCTGCCAGCAATCCTGGTCCGGCCTCATCATGACGCTGCCCGCAGACATCTTCCCTCTCTCTGCTGTCGGCTCAGTGGCTGGCATGATCGGTTTTGGCGGAGCCATCGGCGGAGCCATCTTCGGCGTCATCGCCGGCTTTCTGCTGAGCCACGGTTTTGGATACGCAACTCTCTTCCTTATCGTCGGAACCTTTCACCTGATCGGTTTTGCCGCAATTCTGCTTCTGGGCGGAAATATCCAGCCGCTACGGAGCGCTGACCTGCTACCTACTGTGAGCCCCTCATGAAGATCACCGAAGTCCGCACGCGAGTCGTTCAATGGGAAGGCAAGACCGTCCCGCTGCCTCCGCACTTCTGCACTAATCCGATGGACCTCGTTATGTTCCGTGAGGCGTCCATGGGCAACTTCGCCTTCCATGGATGGGTGCTGGTCGAAATCTTTACCGACAATGGTCTCGTCGGCCTCGGCAATGCGGCCCTCGCGCCGCTCGTCACCAAGGCCTGCATCGATCAGTACCTCAAGCCCGCACTCATCGGCGCCGACCCATGGGACATCGAATTCCTCTGGCAGCAGATGTACCGCCGCACCATGGCCTTCGGCCGCAAAGGCATCGGCATGACCGCCATCAGCGCCGTCGACATCGCGCTCTGGGACCTGCTCGGCAAATCCGCAAAGCAGCCTGTCTTCCGCCTGCTCGGAGGCCGCACCAAAAAGAAGATTCCCGTCTACGCAAGCCGTCTCTACAGTCTTCCGCTGGATCAACTTCGCCAGGAAGCGCAGAAATATCTCGACCAGGGCTACAAGGCGATGAAGCTGCGCTTCGGCTGGGGCCCCGTCGATGGCGCGGAAGGCATGCAGCGCAATATCGAACTCGTGCGGACCGTGCGTGAAGTCGTTGGCGACGGCATCGATGTGATGGCGGACGCATACATGGGCTGGACCCTCGATTACGCCCAGCGCATGCTGCCGCTGCTCGAGCCCTTCCACCTGCGCTGGCTCGAGGAGCCGGTCATTCCCGATGACACGCGCGGTTACCGCGAACTGAAAGCAGCGGGCCGCATCCCCATCTCCGGCGGCGAGCACGAGTTCACCGTCTTCGGTTTCCGCGAACTGCTCGAAGCCAATGCTCTCGACTACATCCAGTTCGACACCAACCGCGTCGGCGGCATCAGCCAGGCGCGCAAAATCGCCGCCATGGCCGAAGCCTTTCAGGTGCCCGTGATTCCACACGCCGGCCAGATGCACAACTTCCACGTCGTCATGGCCAGCCTCAACTCGCCCATGGCCGAGTTCTTTCCCAAGGTCGATGTCGAGGTCGGCAATGAACTGTTCTGGTACATCTTCGACGGCGAACCCGAAGCCGTCGACGGTTACATCGACCTCGACGACAACACGCCGGGGCTCGGCATTACCGTCAATGAAGAATCGCTCAAGCGCTTCAAGATCATCGAGTAAAGAGGCCCCATGCTCCATCTTGTTCAGATTGCCAAGGACAGTTCACGCCGCGTCGCGGTCGTGGAAGAGCCCAACCTTCGTTGCCTCACCGAAGTTGAAAGCGTCTACGAACTCGCCAACGGCTGCCTTAAGAGCGGCCGCGGAATGCGCGAGATAGTCTCAGCTCTTGCTCAGGGCGAAGTTCTCAATTACGACGCGGTCTACAGCAGCAGGTCCGAGTGGCGGCTGCTCGCCCCCATCGACGTGCCGGGCGCGCCATCGCGTCTGATGGTTTCCGGAACAGGCCTTACGCATCTCGGCAGCGCCGCCGATCGCCAGGCGATGCATCTCGCCGACCAGAAGAAAAGCGCTGCCCCGCCCTCAAATCCCGACGAACCGCTCACCGACAGCATGCGCATGTTTCGCTGGGGCGTCGAAGGCGGTCGTCCGAAGCCCGGCGAGATCGGCATCGCGCCGGAGTGGTTCTACAAAGGCGCCGGCAATGTCCTGCGCGGCCCTGCGGAGCCCCTGCTCGTACCCCCGTATGCCGAAGATGGCGGCGAAGAAGCCGAACTCGCCGGCGTCTACATCATCGCTGAAGACGGAACTCCCTACCGCATCGGCATGGCCATCGGCAATGAATTCTCGGATCATCAGTTCGAAAAGCGTAACTACCTCAACCTTGCAGGCTCAAAACTGCGCACCTGCAGCATCGGACCTGAGTTGGTGATCGATGCTGACTTCCACGCTGTTCCCGGCGAGGTCCGCATCGCCCGCGACGGCAAAACGATCTGGTCCAAGACCATCGCCACCGGTGAAGACAACATGTGCCACAGCCTCGCCAACCTCGAGCACCATCACTTCAAATACGAAGGGCACCGCCAGCCCGGCGAGGTCCACGTGCACTACTTCGGCGCGCACTCGCTCAGCTTTGGCCACAACATCGCACTCGAAGATGGCGACTGGATGGAGGTTCAGTTCGAAAAGATGGGCCGCGCCCTGCGCAATCCCATTCGCATCGAGCCGAAAACCGGCAACCGGCCCGTAGCGGTCCGCACGCTGGCCTGAAGATCAAACGCGCATCGCAAGACGAAGCCATCGACAGATTGAACTTGTCATTCTGATGCGTAGCCGAAGAATCCCCGCATTTGTCCTTTGCACCAACCCTCCCTTCCGTTCGCGCTCACGCGCGGCAAGCCGAAAAACAAACCAGGCGCCCTGTGAGAGGCGCCTGGAGCCATTCGCAGCTCAATAGAAGCTAGATCCAAACCTTCGATACAGGGTCCGGGCGTCGTCTTACCGGCGGAGCCGCTGCCGCGCCCTGCGTCGCGCTTGCGCCATTCACCGTCGTTCCCGGCGCGTAGTTCACGTTGCCCTCGCCCGGATACTCGTGCGGCGGACCCACACGATTCATGCGCGCGTAGTTCGGAATCGCCGTCATCGGTGAACCATCCTTCCACGTTCCGTTGATGGTCATCACGCCGCCCAGCAGCTCCGGCTTCCACTCTGCCTTCAGCGGCGCATCGCTCACTCCCTGCCCAATGTTCTGGTTGTCGGCCGCCTCCACGTTGTACACCAGCGGCCCATACTTGAATGCCGCATCGCCAAGGTCCGCCTTGATCCGATCGTCGGCAACCACGCGCTGCGGCTCCAGCGGAAGCTGGAACTCGATCGTATCGCCCTTCTTCCACACCCGCGTAACGACCGCATACCCCTTTTCGATCTTCGGTGTCACGGACTTCCCATTCACCTTGAATGCCTGAATGCCCTCGACCGCCGGCGTCTCGGTGTAGAGGCTGCTGGTCTTGCGATTCGGCACCCGTACATACACGGAAAACGACTTCGCCTCCGCCGGGTTCACCGTAATGCCAACCGCGCCCTTCCACGGATAGTCCGTCTTCTGCACGATCTCGAGGTCCGTCCCTGCCACCTTGCCTACACGCATGCGGCTGCCCACGAACATGTTCACGTAGATTCCATCCTCGCCCCGCACGTAAGACCACGTCGGCATCATCAGCAGCGTGCGAGAGATGTTTCCCACGCAGCAAGGGCACGTATGCCAGATGGCGCGCTCCGTGTTGACCAGCGGGTTGGTGTAGCAGTAGCTCTTGCCGTCCAGCGCCATGCCGCCCAGCAGCGCGTTGTACATCGTCTCTTCGTAGAGGTCGGCGTATTTGGCATCGTGATACGCCAGGTTCAGCTTGTACTGGAAGAAGATCAGCCCGCAGCTCGAGCAGGACTCGCAATACGCGTTGTTCCGCAGCGAATAGTTCGGGCCAAAGCCTTCCGACGTCTCGCCGCTGCCGATCCCGCCCGTAACGTAGTACTTCCGATTCACGATGTTGTCCCACAGCGAAAGCACCGCGCTCTGATAGTCGTGGTCCTGCGTCTCCGCTGCGATGTCCGCCATGCCGGAGTAGAAGTACACCGCGCGCACCGCGTGACCGACGGCCTCATACTGCTGGCCGGGAGGCAGATGGCTCTGGTCATACTCCTGTCCGCCCCGCCGCGAATCCAGCAGGAACTTCGCCAGCGTAATGTACGCGTCCCCGCGATGATCGCCTTCCTGATCGTTCACGAAGCGCCCGAACCGCACCAGCGCCTGCTCCATCTCCTGGTGTCCGTCGAACCATTCCTTCTTGCCTGGCCCGATGTTCGCGACCCAGCAATCCGCCAGCTTCTTCGCCGCGTTGTAGAGGCGCAGGTCCTTGCCCTGCGTCACCATGTAGTGGTTGATGGCCGACTCGATAAAGTATCCAGAGACGTAGCCCTCATGGTTGCCGCGGTGCGCCGGGTCCCAGCGCTCCGGCCAGTACTTGCGGTCTGCCAGCACATACGCCGTCTGCAGATAGCCATCCGGCATCTGCGCCCCGAGGATCGTTGGAATCCACCGCTCCAGCGTCTCGCGCATATGCTGCTGCGCCGCCAGAATCTCCGGATCGCCCTGCGCGTCATACATCAGCGCGATGCACATGGACTCCACCGTCTGGTGCACCCATGCATTGGAGAAGACATAGCCCTTGTGCCGGCCATGCGCCTCGCCGCGAAGCGCCTTTCCCGCTTCGATGAAGTTGTCCAGTCCGCCATCGCCTCGGCCCGCCGGGATATCCGTTCGCTCGCAATACGCAATGCAGTGCGGAATCCAGTTCACGATCAGCGCCTTCGCCCGCGGCTGCCAGAACGCGCTGTCGATCGTGTAGGGAGTGGTGTACACCACGTCCAGCCGATTCTTCGGCGGCCGCGCCTCGGCGTGCACGTGCAGCTCAGCATGCGCCTCCCGCTGCTGCCCCGATCCGCTCAGCCACAACACATATTCGCCGGGCGCCGAAAACGTCGCCGTAGTCACCGGCGCCTTCGCGTCCGCGAATTCCACCGTCCCCGGCCCTGAGGCCTTCGTCCAGCGTGTGTCATTGCCGGCCAGATCCTGCAGGAAAATCGACTTGCCCGCAAGATATGTCTTGCCACCCAGCACCACGGACCGATCGATGCCCGCCTCAACCAACGGCGCCATGGTCGGCACCGGCCCGGCGTTCAGGACACGCCACTCCAGAATCCCGGCTCCGCCACGGCCCTCGGGCACGACCTCCAGCCGAATCTTGTCGGTGCGGACCGCCTCAAAGGTCGACCGGTTGAACGTATTCCCAACCACGGCAAGTCCGCTCGCATTCTTCACCGGCACAAAATTCGCGCCATCCCAGTACAGAACGCGATAGGACGCTGGCCCCTGCATGCCCTGGCCGCGGCTGCCCGGGAGCGCACCGGGCCGCGGCGCATCGATCGCCCAATAAACATCCACACGATCGGTCGAGACCGGCTCACTCCATGTGTACTGCACCCATGCCCCGCCCTCGGTGGCTGGCCCATACCCGCCGCGAACGATATGCATGCCGTGCTCGCGGTCCGCTGAACTGGCCGGCGCGAAGCCGTCGTTGAGCGCGGCGAGCGTGCCTTCGCTGGCCAACCCGGAACTGGAGGCAACCGCGATTTTCGCGAGATTCACCTCGGCCGCATTGCCCTCTTCCGCCACGAGCGCACGAGGTTCAAGACCAATCACCACTGCGGTTCCGGCTACGGCCTGGAGAAAATTGCGCCGATTCATCGACGAAGCGTCCTGATTGCGTTTCATGTGGGTAAGCCTCTCGGCCAAACTTGGCTTGAGTATGGGGACGCGCCAGGCTCGCGACCGCCTGCGCAGACCCATCCTAAGCCAGGCATCAAGTCTTTACAAATACAATTTTGCATACGTTCGCAACTGCTCTTCTGTGCGCGCGATTCGATCGTTGCTCCACGCTAAAAGCGGGCGAAGAG
The DNA here is from genome assembly GCA_035572415.1 of Acidobacteriaceae bacterium. Taxonomy (GTDB): domain Bacteria; phylum Acidobacteriota; class Terriglobia; order Terriglobales; family Acidobacteriaceae; genus Edaphobacter. Next base: position 14,554 of record DATNAU010000195.1, on the reverse strand, counting down.
CACCAGGTTGATGACGCGGTTGGCGTTCGTCGCGCCGGAATTGCCCGAAAGCCCGAGCGATTGCCCGAAGAGCGGCGAACCAAGCGTGCCGACCGGCGCCGCGAGATTGACGTGGTTAATCACGTTGTCGGCTTCGATAGCGAAGAACACACTATATTTGCGCTCGACATATGGCTTCTTTTTGGGCGTCGCGGTCGAGGCTGCCGCCGTAGCCGGAGGCTTGGCATCGGGGTCAGGCGGAGGAACCGGCCCGAAGGTAAACTCGCGATATATCTCCGTGCTGGCGGTAATCGTGGCCGGGCTGCGCCCATAGTTGATGGGAATAATGGTCTGGCCCGCGATCGGGCTGGTGTCGAAGACGCCCCACTGTGTGGCGATGACGGAGGGCCGCGTCGGATCGGTGGCGAAAGCCGGCCGATCGTTGAACTGCGAGTCGCCGTTCAGGTCCTGCGCAACGGTAATGTTGAATGGCGATCCAGAGCTGGCATCGAGGTAGGCGCTCAAGTGAATGCGCTTGTACAGCAGCGGCGAACTGATGTTGAAAAAGAGCTGATGGCGGATGTCCTGGTTGCCGCGGCCCCAATCGGCGCCGATGTCGTAGCCGTTCGACGGAAAGCCGCCGTTGGCATCGGAGTTGCGATGGCGATACTGATAGAAGCCGTAGATGCCGAATTCGTTCTTCGTGCGGAAGTTGATACTCACCGAGAGCCGGTTCGTGCGCTGTACACCGGCCGATTCATACTCGTCGATATTCTGCGTGCCGCCGTATGGGCGCAGTCCGCTCGCCGGATTGGCAGGGTCGTAAGTGCCCGGCAGCGGAGCATTGATATTGCGCGTCAGCAGCGAGTGAACTACGCGGTTGTTGAAGTAGTTCACGGAGAGGCTTCCATGGGTTCCGAGCGGATGATCGACGCCGATGCTGCTCATAATGCCATACTGCGCGCGAAAGTCAGGGCTGATGCGATAGACGGTCGGCGAGCTCTGCGCTCCGAGGGCCGGGAAGTTGGGGTAAGTCGTCGGCGAGGCAACGACATATTGCTGCTGTGAGACCCCGTTCTGTCGCTGCGCCTGTAAGATATTGCCCGCCGCAAAGCGCGTATAGAAGATGCCGCTGCCCCCACGCACCACGAATGGCGCGGGCTTGTCCTTTTTCGCGCCGAGGCTCCAGGCGAACCCAAGCCGCGGCGCGAAGTCGCCGTGGTCGGAGATATAGTTCTGCACCTCGTAGCGAAGGCCGTAGCTCAGGGTGAAGCTCGGGCGAACCTTCCAGTCATCCTGATAGAAGGCGGCGAAGTCGACGACGTCGATGATCGCCGCCGGCGTGCCGGTAGTGAGCGAAAACTGACTCGCTCCCGCGATATCGCATTGCGCCGCGGGTTGCGTCTGCTCACATTGGGCAAGCGCCTGGGTCGCGGTCTGATAGGCAGCGAGCGTCGAGAACAGGAACTCGCCGTTGTAACCCGCGCGCGAGACATTCGCGTCGCGATTGATTCGGAGACGAATGCCGGGGCTAAGGTAGTGCTTGCCGGCCTGGATGCTGAGGTAGTTCTGCAGCTCATAACTGTCGCGGTTGTCGTGAAACTCACCGGAATTGCTGCCGCCACCCGTAAAAGCTCCTTGTATGGCAAGCGTCGGCGCGGTGCTGTATGGCGTCTGGCCGCTGCGCGTGCGAATGTACTGGAAGCGCGTATCGTTGACAAACTTCGCATTGACAATCTGCGAGTTGCTCGCCTGCAGCAGTTGAGTGGTGGTGCTGCTGTCGTAGCCCTGGCTGGCGAGGTTGAATTGCCCGATTCCGCCATTCGTCTGCTGCATCTTCGTATAGGAGTAGCGCAGGACGACGGTGCTCTTCGTGCCAAGCTGCAGGTCCAGGCGCGGCGAGAAAGATGTCAGCACGTTGGGGCTCGGCAATGCCTGGGTAAACGCGACTTGATTCTGTCCCGTCGGGTTGAGGATCTCCGCGTTAATCAACGCGTTGCTCTGCGTGCTGTTGCGATTGAAGCTCAGGAAATATGAAGCATGCTTGTTCAGCGGGCCGTTGACGTCGCCGTTCCATTCCGTGGAGTGATAGGCCGGCTGGCCATGGGTAAACGGGTCCTGCGTGTTGAAGGCAGAATCGTTCCCGTAGAGAAGCATGTCGCCGTGGAGCTTGTCGCTGCCAGGCTTGGTGAAGATTTCGATCATGCCCCCGCCCGGATCGGTATCGTTGCGGGCGGAGTAGGGATTCTGATTGATGCGGATCTCGCGAATCGTGTTCTTCGGCGGCAGCGTTCCGCCGGAGAAGCCATCGACATACATCGCCGGTGAGTCGCCGCCGGAGATGGCCTGCAGTTCCTGCTGCAGAATGCTGGGCTCATTGGAGAGGTTGTCGAGGTCCTTGGCTTTCAGGACGATGGCATTGCCGTTGTTGTTCGGGTCTGTTTCGTCGCCGGCATCGGCGGAGACATTTACGTGGACCTGCTCGGTTTCGAGCCGCAGCTGGACATCTGCCATTTGCGTCTTCGCGGGAGCTATCGTGAATTGACCGCCCTCAAAAGATGCGAATCCCGCAGCCGCAACCCGCACGGAATAGGCGCCGGGCGCGACGTTCGTGAACGAGTAGTGGCCATCGCGCGCCGTCCGGGTGGTTTGGTCCGGGACCCCGGCAGCAGCGCTGTGAAGCACGACCTCAGCATCCGGCACCAGCGCGCCGTCGGGATCGGTGACGGTGCCACGGACGACTGCCGCTGCGACTGCGGCAGAATTGCCGGGCTGCGATGCGGTTTGGGCAGAAATACCGATCGGACGCCAGAGCAGTGGCAAAATCACCAGTGCCAGGACAGATTTATGCACAACGTTCTCCCTGCACGTGGTTGATTCGCCTATGGCTTATACGTATCCCACCCAGAAATGATAGCCAGAAATGTTTCCTGCGCCAGTGCAGTTATCTCGTGAGTGACGATGGAGTCACGATGGGTCATCTTCAACCACGGCTTGAGTGCCGCTCCGTTCTAACCAGAATTCGGGATGCGTGGAGACCCTTTTGGGGCGTCCGAGCAACCCGCCGCACGCCGCAGACATCGCATCTTCCAACGTGAAACAGGCCTCCGCGCCATCGATCTGCGGCCAACGCAGCTTCGCGGGATTTCCTTCTCCCGCTGATCCCCGTGTGCGTGCGATCTTCACAAGCGGATAACACCACCGAATCGTCCAACAATCTCCGGATCAAAGAACTTCTCCCGGTGACCGACCCACTTCTCCATCTCCTGCCAGGATTGCCCCGTGAAGACCGACAGCCGCAAGCAACATGCAGACAAGTCCGCAACGGCAACAGCCGTTCTGGAAAATGGGATTTCTGCCTCCTCAAAACCCTCTTCGAAAGCTGCAGCAGGCGCCACCAAGGCAGCGACCAACGGCAGCAAGGGCGTGCACGCCGACCCCTTTGACCTGGCAATGGTCCTGACCGCGCTGCGCCGCATGAGGGATGGCGACTTCTCCGTCCGCCTGCCCAATGCCTGGGTCGGGGTCGAGGGCAAGGTCGCCGACTGCTTCAACGAGATCGTCTCCGCCAACGAACAGATGGCAGGCGAGTTGAAGCGCATCGGCCAGGTGGTCGGAAAGCAGGGCCGCACCCGCGAGCGCACCCGTTTCCAGCACTTGCGCGGTTCATGGGCAGACATGGAAGGCTCCGTCAACACCCTCGTCGAAGACCTCCTGCGGCCCACGACCGAAGTTACCCGCGCCATCGCCGCCGTCGCCCAGGGCAATCTGGCGCAAACCGTCCGTCTGGACGTGGACGGGCGCCCACTTGAGGGCGAGTTCCTCCGCTCCGCCAACATCGTGAACACCATGATTCAGCAGCTCAGCGTCTTCACCTCGGAGGTCACCCGCGTGGCGCGCGAGGTCGGCACCGACGGCAAGCTGGGCGGCCAGGCCGCCGTCCCAGGCGTGGCCGGCACCTGGAAGGATCTGACCGATTCCGTCAACTCCATGGCCTCCAACCTCACCGGCCAGGTGCGCAACATCGCCGAAGTCGCCACCGCCGTAGCTTCCGGCGACCTCTCCCGCAAAATTACCGTCGATGTTCGCGGCGAAATCCTGCAGCTGAAAGAAGCCATCAACACCATGGTCGATCAGCTGCGTTCCTTCGCCTCCGAAGTCACCCGCGTCGCCCGCGAGGTCGGCACCGACGGCAAGCTGGGCGGCCAGGCCGTTGTGCCCGGCGTGGCCGGCACGTGGAAAGACCTCACCGATTCGGTCAACGCGATGGCCGGCAACCTCACCGCTCAGGTCCGCAACATCGCCGAAGTAACCACCGCGATTGCCCGCGGCGATCTCTCCCGCAAGATCACCGTGGACGTGAAGGGCGAAATTCTCGAACTCAAAGACACCATCAACACCATGGTGGACCAGCTCAACGCCTTCGCCGGCGAAGTCACCCGCGTCGCCCGCGAGGTCGGAACGGAAGGCAAGCTCGGCGGCCAGGCGCAGGTGCCCGGCGTCGGCGGCACCTGGAAGGACCTCACCGACAACGTCAACTTCATGGCCTCCAACCTCACCGGCCAGGTCCGCAACATCGCCGAAGTCGCCACCGCAATCGCCGGCGGCGATCTCTCCCGCAAAATCACCGTCGATGTGCGCGGCGAAATCCTTCAGCTGAAAGAAACGCTGAACACGATGGTGGATCAGCTCAACCGCTTCGCCGGCGAAGTTACCCGCGTTGCCCGCGAGGTCGGAACCGAAGGCCGCCTCGGCGGCCAGGCCAACGTCCCCGGCGTCGCCGGTACCTGGAAGGACCTCACCGACTCCGTCAACTCCATGGCCGGCAACCTTACCGGCCAGGTCCGCAACATCGCCGAAGTCACCACCGCGGTCGCCCGCGGCGACCTCTCCCGCAAGATCACCGTCGACGTGAAAGGCGAGATTCTCGAACTCAAAAACACCATTAACACCATGGTCGATCAGCTCAACGCGTTCGCGGGCGAAGTCACCCGCGTGGCGCGCGAGGTTGGCACCGAAGGCAAGCTCGGCGGCCAGGCGCAGGTGCTGGGCGTCGCCGGAACCTGGAAGGACCTCACGGACAACGTCAACTTCATGGCCTCCAACCTCACCGGCCAGGTCCGTAACATCGCCGAAGTCGCAACAGCCGTCGCTCGCGGCGATCTCTCGCGCAAGATTACTGTCGATGTGCGCGGTGAGATTCTCGAACTCAAAGACATCATCAATACCATGGTGGACCAGCTTCGCTCCTTCGCGGGCGAAGTCACGCGCGTGGCCCGCGAGGTCGGCACCGAAGGCAAGCTCGGCGGCCAGGCACAGGTGCTCGGCGTCGCTGGAACATGGAAGGACCTTACCGACTCGGTCAACTCCATGGCCTCCAACCTCACCGGCCAGGTCCGTAACATCGCCGAGGTTTCCACGGCCATCGCGAACGGCGATCTCTCCAAGAAGATCACCGTCGATGTTCGCGGCGAAATCCTGCTGCTCAAAGACACCATCAACACCATGGTTGACCAGCTCAACGCGTTCGCCGGCGAAGTCACGCGCGTCGCACGCGAGGTCGGCACCGAAGGCCGTCTTGGTGGACAGGCCAACGTTCCCGGCGTGGCCGGCACATGGAAAGATCTCACCGACTCCGTTAACTCCATGGCCGGAAACCTCACTGGCCAGGTCCGCAACATCGCCGAGGTCACCACCGCCGTCGCTCGCGGCGACCTCTCCCGCAAGATCACCGTCGACGTGAAAGGCGAAATCCTCGAGCTCAAGAACACCATCAACACGATGGTCGACCAGCTCAACGCCTTCGCCGGCGAGGTCACCCGCGTTGCCCGCGAGGTCGGCACCGACGGCAAGCTCGGCGGCCAGGCCGAAGTGCCCGGCGTCGCCGGCACCTGGAAGGACCTCACCGACAACGTCAACTTCATGGCCTCCAACCTTACCGGCCAGGTCCGCAACATCGCCGAGGTCGCCACCGCCATCGCCAACGGCGACCTGTCGAAGAAGATCACCGTGGACGTACGCGGCGAGATCCTGCAGCTCAAAGAAACCCTCAACACCATGGTTGAGCAACTGCGCTCCTTCGCCGCCGAAGTTACCCGCGTCGCGCGCGAGGTGGGTACCGACGGCCGTCTCGGCGGTCAGGCCAACGTCCCCGGCGTCGGCGGCACATGGAAAGACCTCACCGATTCGGTCAACGCCATGGCCTCCAATTTGACCGGACAGGTTCGCAACATCGCCGAGGTCACGACCGCCGTCGCTCGCGGCGACCTCTCCCGCAAGATCACCGTCGACGTCAAGGGCGAAATCCTTGAGCTCAAGAACACCATCAACACCATGGTCGATCAGCTGAACTCCTTCGCCGCGGAAGTCACTCGCGTCGCGCGCGAGGTCGGCACCGACGGCAAGCTCGGCGGCCAGGCACAGGTGCCCGGCGTGGGCGGAACATGGAAGGACCTCACCGATAACGTCAACGTCATGGCCGCCAACCTGACGGAACAGGTGCGCGGTATCGTAAAGGTCGTCACCGCCGTCGCCAACGGCGAGCTGACCAAGAAACTCACCGTCAACGCCAAGGGCGAGGTCGCCGCGCTCGCCGAAACCATTAACAATATGACCGGCACGCTCGCCACCTTCGCCGATCAGGTCACCACCGTCGCGCGCGAGGTCGGCGTCGAAGGCCGCCTCGGCGGACAGGCCAACGTGCCCGGCGCCGCCGGCACATGGAAGGACCTCACCGGCAACGTGAACCTGCTGGCCGACAACCTCACCAATCAGGTCCGCGCCATCGCCGAAGTCGCCACCGCCGTCACCAAGGGTGATCTCACGCGCTCCATTCAGGTGGAAGCCTCAGGCGAGGTCGCCGAGCTCAAAGACAACATCAACACCATGATCGACAACCTGCGCCTGACCACGGACCGCAACACCGAACAGGACTGGCTGAAGACCAATCTCGCCCGCTTCACCGGCATGTTGCAGGGCCAGCGCGATCTCGGCACCGTCGGCCGCATGCTTCTCTCCGAGCTCGCTCCGCTGGTCAACGCGCAGCAGGGCCTCATCTACCAGATGGAAGAAGAAGAGTCCGGCATGATGGTCCTTCTCTCCGCGTATTCCAGCACGCCGGAAGGCCATCTCGAACGCATCGCCGTCGGCGAAGGCCTGCTGGGCCAATGCGCACGCGACAAGCGCCGCATGCTCATCAACGAACTTCCCTCCGGTACGCTTCCCATCCGCAGCGGCCTCTTCGAGTCCACCCCACGCAACGTCATCGTCCTGCCGGTCCTCTTCGAGGACCGCGTCAAAGCCGTCATCGAGCTCGCAACGCTCAGCCACTTCACCGCATCCCAACTGGCCTTTCTCGAGCAGCTCACCGCCTCCATCGGCATCGTGCTCAACTCCATCGAAGCCACCATGCAGACCGAGGCGTTGCTCAAGCAGTCGCAACAGCTCGCCACCGAACTCCAGACGCAGCAGAAGGAACTGCAGCAGACCAACGAGCAACTGGCACAGAAGGCCAAGCAGCTGGCCGAACAGAACGCCGAAGTCGAACGCAAGAACCAGGAGATCGAGCAGGCGCGCCGCGCTCTCGAAGACAAGGCCAAGGAACTGGCGCTCACGTCGAAATACAAGTCCGAGTTCCTCGCCAACATGTCGCACGAGCTGCGCACCCCGCTCAACAGTATCCTCGTGCTCGGCCAGCAGTTGACCGACAATCCCGACGGCAACCTCACCGCCAAGCAGGTCGAGTTCGCGCGCACCATTCACGGCGCCGGCACTGACCTCCTCAACCTCATCTCGGACATCCTCGATCTCTCCAAAATCGAGTCCGGCACCGTCTCCGTCGAAGCCGAAGAGGTCTTCTTCGCGTCCCTGCTCGAGATGCTCGCCCGGCCCTTCCGGCACGAAGCGGAAAACCGCAAGGTCACGTTCGAGATCGACTCCGACGCCAAGCTCCCGCGCAGCCTCGTCACCGACTCCAAACGCCTGCAGCAGGTGCTCAAAAACCTGCTCTCCAACGCCTTCAAGTTCACGGAGAAAGGCAGCGTGCGGCTCTCCGTCAACTCCGTATCCGAAGGCTGGAGCCCGGAACACCCCGTGCTCAGCGCAGCAGCCTCCGTTATCGCCTTCGAGGTCAGCGATACCGGCATCGGCATCCCGCAGGAGAAACAACGCATCATCTTCGAGGCCTTCCAGCAGGCCGATGCGGGCACCAGCCGCAAGTACGGCGGCACCGGCCTCGGCCTCGCCATCAGCCGCGAACTCGCCAACCTGCTTGGCGGCGAAATCCAACTGCGCTCCACCCCAGGCGCCGGCAGCACTTTCACGCTGTATATTCCGCAGACCTACGTGGGCGCCACCGTGGCCGTTCCTTCCACTCCGGAGCGGGTCTCCACCTTCACCATGGCCAACCTGCAGCTTCCTGCCGCGGTCGAGCAGATCGTCGAGCGCATCGAGGACGACCGCGACAACCTGCAGCCCGGCGACATGGTGCTGCTCATCGTCGAGGACGACCCGCACTATGCGCGCGTCCTCTGCGACCTCGCTCGCGATAAAAACTTCAAAGTCCTCGTGGCCATGCGCGGATCGGAGGCGCTTTCCTTCGCCCGTGAGTTCCAGCCCACCGCCATCTCACTCGACGTATTCCTCCCGGACATGCTCGGCTGGGCCGTCCTCAACCACCTCAAGCAGGACCCGGCTACCCGCCACATCCCCGTGCAGATGCTCACGCTCGACGAAGACTGGCACCACGGCCTCTCCCGCGGCGCCTTCTCCTTCGTCACCAAGCCCAGCACCACCGAAGGACTCGACGATGCCCTCAACCGCATCCGCGAATATTCACTGCCGCGGCGCAAGAAACTGCTGATCGTTGAGGACAATCCCGCTGAACAGCTCTCCATCCGTGAGCTTCTCGGCTCCGACGACATCGACGTGGAGGTCATCGACAGCGGCGAAGCGGCACTCGCGGCTCTCAATCGCGAAAAGTACGATTGCGTCGTCCTCGACCTGCGCCTGCCGGACATGGATGGCTTTGAAGTGCTCGCCCAGATCAACAAGTCGCCGCAGTTGCAGGAGCTTCCCGTCGTCGTCTTCACCGGCAAGGACCTCTCGCCGGAAGAAGACGCCCGCCTGCACTCTCTCGCCCGCAGCGTCGTCGTCAAGGACGTAGAATCGCCGGAACGGCTGCTGGATGAAACTGCATTGTTCCTTCATCGCGTCGTTGCCAACCTGCCGCCGGAGAAGCAGCGCATGCTCGACCGCCTGCATCGATCTGATGAAGCGCTGATTGGCCGAAAAGTCCTGGTCGTCGACGACGACGTGCGCAACATCTTCGCGCTGTCCAGCGTGCTGGAGCGCCGCGGCATGACCGTCCTGACTGCCGGCACGGGCCGCGAAGCCATCAGCACCCTGGAACAAACACCCGAGGTCGCAATTGTGCTGATGGACATCATGATGCCGGAAATGGACGGATATGAGACCATGCAGGTCATCCGGCAGAACCCCGAGTTCCACCGGCTGCCCATCATCGCCCTCACCGCGAAGGCCATGAAGGGCGATCGCGAGAAGTGCCTCGAAGCCGGCGCATCCGAATACATGGCCAAGCCGGTGAACACCGATCAACTGCTTTCAGGATTGAGAACGTGGCTACATCGATAGCAATGGGACCCAATACGAACCCGGACACCGCGCCGCAACACTCTCCCATGCCTCCGGCACAAGGGGAGAGCGGCAGGTCCATCCTGACCCGGAAGAAGTCCCCCGTCAACGTTTTGATGGTGGACGACCAGCCCTCCAAGCTGCTGGCCTATGAGGCTATCCTCCGCGAGCTTGGCGAAAACCTCGTCACCGCCGCCACCGGCCGCGAAGCATTGGAACAGCTTCTCAAGGGAGACATCGCCGTCGTACTGATGGATGTTTCCATGCCCGAAATCGACGGCTTCGAGCTGGCCGATATGATGCGTCAGCATCCGCGCTTCCAGAAGATTCCCATCATCTTCGTCTCCGCCATCCATCTCTCTGAAATAGACCGTATTCGCGGCTATCAAAGCGGCGCAGTCGACTACATCTCGGTCCCTGTCGTCCCTGAGGTCCTGCGCGCCAAGGTCAGCGTCTTCGCCGAGTTGCATCGCAAAACTCGCGAGTTGCAGGAGCTCAATCGCGAACTCGAGGATCGCGTGGCCGAACGCAGCGAAGAACTGCGGCGCTTGAACTCGCAGCTCCAGGAGCGAGTGGCGGAACTCGAATCCATCATGCAGGTCCTTCCCATCGGCGTGGCCGTCGCTGAAGACCCCGGCTGCAAAATAGTCCGCGGAAACGCTGCCGCTAGCGAGATGCTTGGCCTCAAACAGGGCGACAATCTCTCCGCGGCTGCGCGCAGCCTGCCCGCGAAGATCATGCACAATGGCGTGAACATGCCGACCGCGCCGCCGCTCGAAACCGCAATTCAGACCGGACGGCCAACCGATATTCTCGAAGTCTCCGTCACCAAAGACAACGGCGCACAGTTGCACATGATTGCCAGCGCTTCGCCCCTCTTTGATGACAGCGGCAACGTGCGGGGCGCCGTAGGCGCGTTCTTCGACGTCACCGAACGCAAACACCTGGAGGAGACACTCCGCGAACGCGCCGAGCTGCTGGAACTGGCCTCCGAGGCCATTATCGTGCGCGACTCAGCGGGCACCATTCACTTCTGGAACGCGGGCGCTGAGGCGCTGTACGGCTGGCCACGCGAGGAGGCCGTCGGCAGGAATATCCATCAGTTGCTCGGCACCGGCCTGGACGTCAAAGATGAGTTCAATGCGGCGCTCGAAGGCGATGAGCGATGGCAGGGCAACCTGCACCATTGCACAAAGGACGGCCGCGAGATCATCGTCGCCAGCCGCCAGGCGCGCAAGAAAAACAGCGCACTGATTCTCGAAATCAATCGCGACATCACCTCCCAGCGTCTTGCCGAAGAAGCCCTCCGCCGCAATGACCGCCTCGCCGCCATGGGCAAGGTTGCAGGCATAGTTGCCCATGAGATCAACAACCCGCTCGCCGCCATCACCAACACCTTTTACCTGCTGCGCACCCATCCCTCGCTTGATGAGCAAGCGCAATATTATGCACAACTGGCCGAGCAGGAACTGACCCGTGTCTCGCACATCGCCAAGCAGACGCTCAGCTTCTATCGCGAATCGCAACCTACCGCGCTCACTCCTGTTCATGAACTCATCGATAGCGTGCTCGAACTCCAGCATCGTTTGCTGCGGATGAACCGCATCACGCTGGAAAAACGCTACAGCAGCAAAGAATTGTCCGTTCCCATGTCCGTCGAGATGAAGCAGGTCTTCATGAATCTCGTAGGTAACGCGATTCAGGCTATGCCGCAGGGCGGGCGCCTCCGGGTCAGCATCGGCCCCGCCCCAAACAACGCCAGCCCCGCCGGCGTCCGCATCGCTGTAACCGATACCGGAGTCGGCGTGCAGCCCGAAGACGCGAAGCGCCTCTTCGAACCCTTCTTCACCACCAAAGACACAAAAGGCACAGGCCTCGGCCTCTGGATCAGCCGCGGCATCGTACAGAAGTATGACGGCACCTTGTCCTTCCGCAGTGTCTTGGGCGATGGGCGCGCCGTCACCTCATTCCAGGTCGTCGTGCCCGCAACGACCTAGGGAAGGTCTGATTAAATGTGATGTGACTTCAGGCGGTCGAAGCCTTTTTGTTTGTCATTCCGAAGCGAATCTGCGTTTTTGTTCAGCGGTCTCCGATGCGCCTGATACTTAATCAGACCTTCTCTAGCATTGCGCCGGCACAAACAGCCCGACGAACTCATCCACCGGCATGGCCTCAAGGCGGTCCTGATCCGCACAAACCTCGAGAATCTTTTCCTGCGCCGCGGCCGGTAGCCCAAGCGCTAGGTTTCCGCGGAACTTATCGAGCAACAGCGGCAGTCCCTCGTCGCGCCTCAGCCGATGGCCAATCGGATATTCGACCGCTACCTCCGGCAGTCCCGTGCCGTCGTTCAACTCCACCGTCAGCGCGTTTGCAATCGAACGTTTCGCCGGGTCATGGTAATCCCGCGTGTATTGCGGATCTTCCGTGCAAACGATCTTCGCCCGCAGCTCATCAATCCGCGGGTCCGCCGCAACCGCATCCTCATAGTCCTCCGCCGTTAGCCGCCCAAACAGCAGTGGCACCGCAATCATGTACTGGATGCAATGGTCGCGGTCAGCCGGATTACTGAGCGCCCCCTGTTTGTCGATGATGCGAATCGCCGCTTCATGCGTTCGCACCGAGACCTGGCGAATATCCCCGGGCGACCGTCCCATCTTCTTCAGCTCGCCGTGGATCGTCATCGCCGCCTCCACCGCGGTCTGCGCGTGGAACTCCGCCGGATAGGAGATCTTGAACAGCACATTCTCCATCACGTAGCTGCCGTACGGTCGCTGGAACTGAAACGGCTTCCCCCGGAAACTCGCATCGTAAAAGCCCCATGTCTTTGCGGAGAGCACACTCGGGTATCCCATCTCGCCTGTCTTCGCAATCAGCGCCAGCCGCACCGCCCTGGAGGTCGCATCGGCCGCCGCCCAGCTCTTCCGCGATCCCGTATTCGGAGCATGCCGGTACGTCCGCAGCGACTGCCCATCCACCCACGCCAGCGAGAGCGCGTTCAGGCACTGCTCCCGCGTGAGTCCCAGCAATTGGCTCACCACGGCCGTTGACGCCACCTTCACCAGCACCACATGGTCCAGGCCCACCTTATTGAAAGAATTTTCCAGCGCCAGGCAGCCCTGAATCTCGTGTGCCTTGATCATCGCCGTCAGCACATCGCGCATCGTCAGGCGGTGCCCGTTGCGCGCGAGCCAGTCCGCGACACCCAGAATTCCCCCAAGGTTGTCGCTGGGATGGCCCCATTCCGCCGCGAGCCATGTGTCGTTGAAGTCCAGCCACCGAATCATCGCGCCGATGTTGAACGCCGCAGCCACCGGTTCCAGCTCATAGGAAGTCCACGGAACACGCGCGCCCCGCTGCATCGTCAGCCCCGGAACAACTGGTCCCAGCAACCGCGTACATGCCGGAAACTGCAGCGCCTGCAACCCGCAGCCCAGCGTATCCATCAGGCAATAGCGCGCCGTCTCATAGGCGAGCCCACTATCGATTCGATAGTTCAGGACGTAGTCAACAATATCGAAAAGAGGTTGGTCGAAAGGAGGGCGATCACTGGAAATATGGCTGGACATACTGGAAGAGTTCTTTGCTGATTCTATTCGCCAATCTTATCCAGCCGCCCGCAGCGCATCAGCTGCGCAAATCGATCGGCACGAACTCGAGATCTTCCGGCCCCGTGTAGTTCGCGCTTGGCCGGATGATCTTCCCGTCGGTCCTCTGCTCCACCACGTGCGCGCTCCACCCGCTGGTGCGCGCCATCGCGAACAACGGTGTGAACATCGCCGCCGGAATCCCCATTACGTGATAGCTCACGGCGGAGAACCAGTCCAGATTGGGAAACATCTTCTTCGACGTCCACATCACCATTTCAATCCGCTCCGCGATGGCGTACAGCCTGGCGTCCTCCTCCGAGCGCGCAAGAATGCGCGCCACACCACGAATAATCCCGTGCCGCGGGTCGCTGACCGTATACACCGGATGCCCGAAGCCGATCACGACCTCCTTCTCCTTCAGCCGCCGCTGGATATCCTCCTCCGCCTCGTCCGGCGTGCGATAGCGCTGCTGGATCGCCAGCGCGACCTCATTCGCGCCGCCGTGCTTGGCGCCTTTCAGCGCGCCGATCGCGCCGGCAATCGATGAATAAATGTCAGAGCCCGTTCCCGCAATCACGCGCGCTGTAAACGTTGATGCGTTGAACTCATGCTCCGCATAGAGAATCAGCGAAACATGCATCGCGCGCACCCATTCTTCACAGGCCGGCTTGCCGTGCAACAGCGTCAGAAAATGTCCGCCGATGGAGTCGTCATCCGTTTCAACCTCGATCCGTCGTCCACTGTTCGCAAAGTGGAACCAGTAGAGAAGCATGCTGCCCATCGAAGCCAGCAACCGATCTGCAATCGGGAGAACCGTGTCCGGCGCATGCGTCAGGTTATCCAGCGCCGCCTCGGGCTCCAGCGTCGCCAGCACGCTCACGCCGGCGCGCAGAACATCCATCGGATGCGCCGACGCGGGCAATTGTTCCAGTGCCGTCCGAACCCCCTCGGGGAGTCCTCGCAGCCTGCGCAACCGCTGCTGATAACGCTCCAGCTCTTGCGCATTCGGCAGCTTCCCATAGAGCAGCAGATACGCAACCTCTTCAAAGTCGCACTTCGCCGCCAGATCGACAATGTCGTAACCGCGGTAGTGCAGATCGTTGCCGTTGCGCCCCACCGTACACAACGCGGTATTGCCCGCCGGCACGCCGCTCAGCGCCACCGACTTCTTTGTTTTCAGGCCTGCCGCGCCCTCGTTCATAAGCGATTCCTATGCCTTTCGATCGGCCTCGCCCTGGGCGAAAAGCTGGTCCAGCTTTCGCTCATACTCGTGGTAACCGAGAAAGTCGTACAGCTCCATGCGAGTCTGCATTATATCCACCACATTTTTCTGTGTG
>DATNAU010000194.1:0-3102 GCA_035572415.1 Acidobacteriaceae bacterium | reverse complement strand
TTGCGGAAGAGCGTTTTGTTGCAGAACGTGCAGGAATAGGGGCATCCGCGCGCAAACTCGACCTCCGCTCCTCTCTGCAGATGATCGGCTCCGTTCCCTGGAAAGATATGGTGCTTATGGCTGTGGCGCTCGACGGGGTAGTCGGAGTAGTCCAGCGTCGGGACCGACTTCATATCGGTGACGCCGAGTCCCTGCGTCATCCGAAATTCGCCGCTGGGGTCGCGCCAGCAGCAGCCGGGGATCGTCTCCCATGCCGTGTCTGCGAGTTGCGGCAGTGTTTGGTCGGGCTCTCCTCGCAGCACGACATCGGCAGCGGTCTTTGCCATGGTGGAGCGCGGCGTCGCCGACCCATGCGGACCAATGACGACGACAGGGGAGGAGCGGCGTATTTCGCTGATCCATTGGCGCGGCACCCGAAGTTCGGGTTGGGGGCAACGCCAAAACAGATACGACGGCGCGGTGGGTATGACCAGGAAGTCTTCCCCGAACTGGTTGAGGCGCTCGACGACCTGCTCCGGACTCAGATTCTCCATGAAGGCATCTACGAGCAATACCTCATGCCCGCCGGCGCGCAGCATGGCGCGCGCAGAAAGCAGTTCAATTGGGAAGTGCGGATCGGGGCAGCCAAAGTATGTCGAACCACGAAACGTCCATTGCGGGTTGACAAGTGCGTATCTCATGCTGCCTCCATCTCCACTGGCAGGGCAGGACTGGCTGCTGGTGCGCCGAGATTGGCAATGCTTTCCCGGTTCTGCAGCCAGAAGTTGTGGATTCCGTCGAGTGTGGCGCCCAGCGACCGCGCCGGAGACCATCCGGTGAGGCTCTGCAGTTTGGAAGTATCCGAGATATACAGCGGCTGGTCGCCCGGCCGCACTTCGCGGAAGCGGCAGCGCGGCGGCCTGCCGATGCGATGCTCGATCTCCTGCAGAAGTTCGAGGACGGAGATGGCCCGGCTCATGCCGCCGCCGACGTTGAAGACGTTACCGCGCGTTCGCTCGACGGCATTGCGTGAGGCCATCATTGCGTCGATCAGGTCGTAGACATGCAGCACGTCGCGAACCTGGCAGCCGTTGCCATAAACGGTAATCGGTGTTCCCGAAAGAACCGAGTAGAGGAAGTGCGCCACCCAACCCTGGTCTTCATTCCCGAACTGCCGAGGGCCGGCAATGCACGACATGCGGAAGACCACGGTAGGCAGGTTGTAGATGCGTGCATAGTCGTGTACGTACTGATCGGCGGCTCCCTTGGAGCAGCCATAGGGAGAGTGGAAATCGAGCGGCTCACTTTCTGTCACACCGCGAAAGCCCTGCGCCAGCGGCTTGTAATGCGATCCGTCCACCTCGACGGGGACCCGTTTCAGCGCGCCGTATACCTTGTTCGTTGAGGTAAACAGAACGAATGGACGACGCCCGGAGAGCCGCGCAGCCTCAAGAACATTGAAGGTGCCCTGCGCATTGACCTCGAAATCGTGCGCCGGATCGTCGACCGATGTGGTAACCGCTACCTGGGCTGCAAGGTGGTAGATTTCGTCAGCGTCTGCCGCTGCCTTACGGATCGCGATGGCATCGCGGACATCGCCTGTGACAATCTCCAGGCGACTGCTCCCGGGCAACGAGCGCAGCCACTGAACATTGTGGGTCACACCCGCGCGAGAGAGGTTGTCGTAGATCCGAACGTGCATAACCGGATCCGACAGAAGGCGCTCTGCCAGATTGGAACCGATGAATCCGGCACCGCCAGTGATGAGGGCCGTGCGTACTCCTGACTTTTCCATCAGCCTTTCATCCTTCGTGGGTTGCGCAGTAAACCTGCATGCGAATGAAAGCGGTCGATCGCTTCGGCGAATCTACGCGGTCAAACCATAAGCGTTCAGCTCCTTCAACATGGTTTCTGCCTTGTCTTCCGCCTTCTGGTCGCGCAACCATTCGGCCAGTTCTCGAAACCCTTCTTCGTGCAGCACCTGCGGCTCGTACCCGAGCAGGCGGCGCGCTTTGGAAATATCTGCGTAACAGTGGCGAATATCGCCGGCGCGGTACTTGCGGGTAATCACCGGCTCAATGGCGCTGCCGAGGGAGCGGCTGAGAATCTCCGCCACCTCACGAATAGAGATGGGCACGCCGCACCCAATATTGATGACCTCATTGTTCGACTCAGGCCGCTCCATCGCGAGCAAGTTGGCGCGGACGATGTCGTGAACGCTGACGAAGTCGCGCATCTGCTGGCCGTCTTCAAAGACCAGCGGCGCCTGTCCGTTGAGCAGGCGTGAGGCGAAGATGGCAGCGACGCCGGTGTACGGATTCGAGAGCGCCTGACGCGTGCCGTAAATATTGAAGAACCGCAGAGCCGTGACGGGCAATCCGTAGGTGCGGCCATAGATCAGGCACAGTTCTTCCTGATCGCGCTTGGCAAGGGCATAGACGGAATTCAGTTCTGAAGGCTTGGTTTCATCGGTTGGACGCGGTGTCAGTGGCCCGCCGCAAACGTCGCACTGCACTTCCCAGTGTCCTGACCGGAGTTGAGCCGTTGTGCGTACCGGCGGCGCCACGCTGCGATTGCACGCTTCGCAGTGGTAACGGCCCTCGCCGTAGATAGACATGGAGGAGGCGACGATCAGCTTTTCCGGCGTGGATCTCGAGTCGAGAAGAGCCTGCAGGAGTTCGGCGGTGCCCTGCGTGTTGACGCTCATGTAGCGGCTGATCTCGTACATGGATTGGCCCACGCCGACACAAGCGGCGAAATGGAAGATGACCTCAACGCCGGCCAGCACTTCCTTCAGGCGGTTCGGATCGCGAATATCGCCGGGGACGAGCTCTACGTCCTTCGACAAGTAGGCGGGAGGCGCCGTCTGGTGGACCTGCGGCGTCAGATCGTCGAGAATGCGCACCCGGTGGCCGGCGCGGAGGAGACCGTCCGCAAGATGCGAGCCGACGAATCCGGCTCCGCCCGTGATCAGGATCTGCTTGCTCATACCGTAGCCTCTTCCACGTGTGGGCACTGCGTGTCTTGTGGAGCCGGGGCGGCATAACGCTCCGCAGCCCATGCCGCAAAATCAGCAAAATGAGCATTCTCGCGCGGCGGGCTGGTGTGGTGCTCTTCGAGCCC
>DATNAU010000193.1:0-25444 GCA_035572415.1 Acidobacteriaceae bacterium | reverse complement strand
GGCCCTTACACCTACGTTTTTGGCGGGAAAACCGACCGGTGCTGTCGTCATCTCCGGTTCCACCGCATCGAATGGCGCCTCCACCATCACGGCCGCCGGCGCAAATGTCGGCTCGAACAACGGCACGACGCGCAATCTGTTCACCTTCGACGACCACATCTACTGGACGCATGGACGCCAGCAGATCGAAGCCGGCGGATGGGGTCAGCTGCTCGAATCCAACGACAACCTCGCGCAGGACCAGTACGGCCAGGCCAGCTTCTCCACGCTGACCAGCTTTTTACAGGGATCGATTGCGACTTTTACCTACGCGCCGCAAACCACGGAGATCGGCTGGCGCAGCAAGTTCATCGCTGCCTATCTCGAGGACACGATCAAGCTCCGACCTAACCTGGAACTCCGCGCGGGCCTGCGCACAGAATCGACGGATGGATGGAATGCCTCGCATGGGCGCGCGGCGGTCTATGGGTTCACCAACGGCGTAATCGATACCAATCCGGCGGTCGGCTCCTCAGCCCTGACCACAAATCGCGCGAAGTTCCTTCCCGAGCCGCGCGTCGGCCTCTCCTACGATCCATTCTCGACCGGAAGAACCGTGATCCGCGCCAGCGCCGGGCTGCACCGCGCTCTGCTGGACACGCTGGACTACCGGCTCGATCAGTCCGCGCCGTTCAACACCGTCTACTCCGTCAAAAGCAGCAGCGTAGCGAATCCGACGGGCGGCGCAGGCAGTTCGAGCTCAGTCTCGCCTTCAACCGTGCAGCCCGATCTGAGCACGCCTTCGGTCATCGCGTGGACCTTGCGCGTCGAACAGCAGGTGGCGAAGAACACCTCCCTCACCATTGGATATGTCGGTTCGCATGGTTATCACCAGATATTGTCGGAGGACCTGAACGAGCCCGCGTCCGTCGTCCTGCCGAACGGCGCGATCTACTACCCGGCAATCACCAAGCCGAACCCCGCGCTGGCAAACACGACCTCGTGGGTCTCGCAGGGCTCGAGTTCCTACAATGGCCTTGAAGTCGACCTGCGCCACACGCTGACGCGCGGCGTGGCCTTCCGCGGCAACTACACCTACTCGAAGAACCTCGACGATGGGTCCGCATGGAACACGTCGGTATCCGCCAACACGCCGGCCTTCGTCTCCTATCCCAACAACCCCGCGCTGGACTGGGGGCCGGCAGCCACGGACGTCCGGCATATCGGCCAGTTGAACGCCAGCTACGACCTGCCTTTCGGCCACAACCATTTTTTCCTTGCCGGCACCTCACCCATCGTCAACGGCGCAGTCTCCGGCTGGACGCTCTCGACCATCGCCACGCTCGAAACCGGCTTCCCCTTCTCGCCGCAACTCGGCTACAACCCCACCGGCTCGGGTGACTCGCGGAATCCCGTCCGGCCCGATATCAATCCGGCCTTCGGTGGCCAACGCTATACGTCCGGAACCACCGCGCAGAGAGTCGCGCAGTTCTTCCATCCGGCGGCCTTTTCCGCACCGGCATATGGAACAGTGGGCAATGCGAGCCGCGATCTGCTGACAGGTCCCGCCTACAACGACCTCGATGCTTCGCTCACCAAGGTGACGCCGCTCGGCGAGAGCGCACGCCTGCAGTTCCGCGCTGAATTCTTCAACATCCTCAACCACACCAACTTGGGCACGCCGTCCGAGACGGTCTTCGCCTCCGGACC
Source organism: Acidobacteriaceae bacterium (assembly GCA_035572415.1). Classification (GTDB taxonomy): domain Bacteria; phylum Acidobacteriota; class Terriglobia; order Terriglobales; family Acidobacteriaceae; genus Edaphobacter. The sequence continues at coordinate 23,755 of DATNAU010000193.1, read as the reverse complement.
AACGCAGGGCACCACCGCCAACCAGACCGCCGCGGTCACTCTGAGTCCAACCGCAGGCGTGATCACTTCAGCAGGCACATCGCGGCAAATCCAGTTCGGGCTCAAGCTGCTGTTCTAAACCGACCACAAAAAACGACATGGCCCTCCGCAGTGGGAGGGCCATATCTTTGGGCCTTGCTGTTGGGGAGGGCTGCTATTCCGAGGCTGCCATCGAGTAAAGGCATGGAAACAACGCAGCAGCTGTAAACAGAATTCCGATGAGCGCTGTGTGCATGGGAAGCCGCCTTGTGCCGGATCTCAGCCCGGCACATTCACTATCGGCGACTTCCGACGGGCAGCCCATCCCACGACCGGACCACAGACCGCACTTTGGTGCTATTCGGTTACCACTTAGGTGTTAGCAGAACGCTCCAGCGCCGGTGCCCGCCCCAGTCCCTAGTCCCTAGTCCCTACTCCCTAGTCCCTCAAACCTAGCTGACCTGCTCTGCGCAAGGGTCCGATCCGTCGGATTTTCCCTTGCGCGCCAACGCCCCAAGCAACGTTTTTAGAATCACATACAGCACAGGGATAAAGAACAGGTTCAGCAGTGTGGAGACCAGCATGCCACCCACCACTGCCGTACCTACCGAATGCCGCCCCAGCGCGCCTGCCCCGGTCGCAAAGTAAAGCGGCAGCACGCCCAGGATGAACGCAAAGCTGGTCATCAGGATGGGCCGCAGCCGCAATTCGGCCGCGATGATCGCTGCCTCGATGATCGACTTCCCGTGATGCAGTTGCTGCTCGGCGAACTCCACAATCAGGATCGAGTTTTTCGCCGAGAGGCCGATCAGCATGACCAGGCCGATTTGCACGTAGACATCGTCCACCAGTCCGCGTGCGGCGACAAGGCCGAGCGCGCCCAGCACCGCCATCGGCACCGCCAGCAGAATGATGAACGGCAAAAAGAAGCTTTCATAGAGCGCCGAGAGGGTGAGATACACCACCAGGATGCCCAGCCCGAAGATCAGCAGCGCCTTGCCTTCCGACTCCTTCTCTTCGAGACCAAGACCGGTCCATTCGTAGGTCATGCCCGGCATCTTCACTTTGTTGAAAAGCTTCTCCATGTTGTCCAGGCCCTGCCCGGAGCTTAGCCCTTCGGCCGGTGAACCATCGACCTCCGCGGAGCGGAAGAGATTGTAGTGGTCGATCACCTGCGGCCCCGAGGTTTCCTTCATTGCGACAAGGTTGTCCAGCGGCACCATCTGCCCGGAGTTCGCGCGAACGTAGTACTGCTGCAGGTCCGCCGCCGTGCGCCGGAACTTCGAGTCCGCCTGCACGTAAACGCGATACGAACGATTGTTGAAGTTGAAGTCGTTCACGTAGCTGGAGCCCATGTAGGTGCCCATCGCCGCGGTGATCTGCGAGAGCGGCACGCCCATCGCCTCCGCCTTCTGCCGGTCAATCGTGACCGAGAGTTGCGGGTCGTTGGCCGTGAACTGTGTATTCAGATTGGTAAGCCCGTTGCGCGGGTCATATGCCGCGGCCACCATGGTGTGCGCCACGCGGTCCAGGTCGGCTTCTGTAATGCGGCCGCCGCTCTGGTCTTCCAGAATAAACGCGAAACCACCCACCGAACCGATGCCCTGGATCGCCGGCGGCTCGGTGGCAAACAATACTCCGCCCGGAATCCCCAGCAGCTTGGGCACAATGCGGGTCACGATATCGTGCGCAGTGTGGCCCGGGCCTTCCTTCGCGCGGTCCGCCACCGGCTTCAGCGGCGCGAAGATGATGCCGGAATTCGGCGAACTGCCACCCGTCTGCGAGAAGCCCATCACCGAAAACGTCCCGAATACGTCCGGGTCCTTCGCCACCAGTGCCGCGCCCTTGTCCGCGAACTCCGTGGTGTAGGCCAGCGACGCGCCCGGCGGCGTCTGCACAATGATCAGGAAGTAGCCCTGGTCCTCCTGCGGCACAAAGGCTGTCGGCACATGGTTGTACATGAAGACCGTTGCGCATAGGCCGGCGATAAACAGCACCAGGAAGGCCCAGCGCCAGCGCACGACCCAGGTCACAGCCTTCGCATATGTGGCGATCATCCATCGGATGACCCGCTCGATCGGGTTGAAGATCAGCCCCCAGAAGCCCGTCTTTTCCGTCTCCGGACGGAGGAAGACCGCGGCCAGCGCAGGCGAAAGCGTCAGCGCGTTGAAGGCGGAGATGGCGATGGAGAATGCGATCGTCAGCGAAAACTGCTTGTAGAGAATGCCCGTGGTACCCGGAAAGAAGCTGACCGGCACGAACACCGAGATCAGCACCAGCGAGGTCGCGATCACAGCGCTTGTCACCTCAGCCATAGCCACGCTGGTGGCCTTGTGCGGATCGTGCCCGCAGTCGCCGCCTTCCAGCGAGCCGACGCCTTCAAGATGCCGCTGCACGTTCTCAATGACAACGATGGCATCGTCGACAACCAGCCCGGTCGCCAGCGTGATGCCGAAGAGCGTCAGCGAATTGACGGAGAAGCCGAAGAGCTTGATGAACGCAAAGGTGCCGATCAGCGAGACCGGGATGGTGATTGCGGGAATGATGGTCGCCCGCCAGTCCTGCAGGAAGAGGAAGATCACCAGAATGACGATGATGATCGCTTCCGTAAGCGTCTTCTCAACTTCCTTGATCGAGTCCGCAACCACGGCCGTGGTGTCCACCGCGATGAAGTCTTTCATCCCCGGCGGGAAGCTCTTCTCCAGCTGAGCCAGTACGGCCCGGCATTGGCGGTCCACGTCCAGCGCGTTGGCGTTCGAGAGCTGCTGCACACCGACACCGATGGCATCGCCTTCCGGCACGTCGACGGCGCCGTAGCGGAGGCTGGTGTTGTAGTTCTCCGCGCCCAGTTCCGCGCGCCCCACATCCTTCAGCAGCACAATGCCGGAGCCTTGCGGGGTTGCCGAATTGGCAACTGAACCGGCCGGCGAACTCGGCGCATTCGACTTCAGAATGATGTTCTCAAACTGCCGCGGATCGCTCAGGCGGCCCACGACCCGCACCGCCATCTGGTAGTCCTGCTTCGTGTCGGAGGGCGGCATCCCCAGTTGACCGGCCGGCACTTCGACGTTTTGCTGCTGAAGAGCGCTGGTCACATCCAGCGGCGTCAGTCCGCGCGCGGCCAGCTTGTTCGGGTCAAGCCAGATGCGCATGGCGTATTTGCGCGCGCCGAAGATGATGACATTGCCCACCCCCGGCACACGCTTCAGCGCATCGGCCACGTAGACATCGAGGTAGTTCGAGATGAAGGCCGGCGATAACGAATGGTCCGGCGAGATAAAGCCGGCGGCCAGCACGAAGTTCGAGTTCGCTTTGGTGATGGAGATACCGGTGTTGTTTACCGCCGCAGGCAGGCGCCCCTGCGCCGAGGCCACGCGGTTCTGCACGTCCACCGCTGCGATGTCGAGGTTGTAGCCCGTCTGGAACGTGATGGTAATCGTCGACGTGCCGTCGTTCGCGGAGGTCGACGACATGTATCGCATGCCCTCGACGCCGTTGATCGCCTCCTCCAGAATGGTCGTCACCGCGGACTCGACGTCAGCCGAATTGGCGCCGACGTAGTTCGAACTCACCACCACCTGTGGAGGCGCCAGTTGCGGATAGAGCGAAATCGGAAGGGTCGGTAACGTCACGGCGCCCGCCAGCACGATCAGCAGCGCGCAGACAGTCGCAAAAATGGGTCGGCGAATAAAGAACTCAACCAAGCGTCATTCCCTTTCCTAGCTGGTGCGGAGCCTCACGCCCCGCGGATTGCCGATCGCCCCCCCACGCGGAGGCCTACACTCCGCTTGCCGTCTTTTGCGGCGGTCCGCCTTCCATCGGCTGAACGGGAGCGCCTTCCTGCAGCATCTGGATTCCCGAGACGATCACTTTGTCGCCGGTCTTCAGGCCGCCGAGCACCGGATAGAAATTGCCCACCGGCGCACCCAGTGTTACAGGCGCAAGATGCGCCGCATAGCCGCCCTTCGGGCCGGCCGCCGCCACGTACACAAAGTCCTGCCCACCGATCCGCGTCACCGCCAGCACCGGAACCGTAGGCTGCTGCGTGGTGCCCCACGTCACGCGCGCGTTTACTATCTGCCCGCTGCGCAGCCGTTCGCTCGACTTCGGGATCGGAGCCTTCACCAGCAATCCCTGCAGGTTGTTGTCCACCTGCGGCGAGACAAAATCGATGGCGGTCTTCCCTAAAACATTGCCGCTCTCATCCAGCAGATCGACGGCGAGGCCGTTGCGAACCGAAGCCGCGCGGTCCGTGGGGATGTAGATGTACGCCTCGAGGTCCTTGTTCTCGTCCACCGTCGTCAGCATCGTGGTGGAGGAAACGTAATCGCCGAGGTGCACCGGAATGTCACCCACGACGCCGTCGAACGGCGCGCGTATCTGGTAGTAGGCCAGCTGCGCCTTCTGAGTGTTGGTCAGCGCCTGCGCGGAGGAAAACGCCGCCTTGGAGTTCTGGAAGCTCTGCACAGCCTGGTCGTAAGCCTGCTTCGAGATGATGCCTGCCTTATACAGCTGCTCCTGCCGCTGCAACTCCGTCTGGTTGTAGTCGAAGAGCGCCTTCTGCTGCTGCTCGGCGCCCTCCTGCGACTGGACGGTTGCCACCTGCTTAATCGGATCGATCTGCATCAGCAACTGCCCCGCCTTCACCGAATCGCCGGACTTCACCAGAATCTTCGTCAGGTTGCCATCCACCTGCGGCTGCAGGGTGGCCGAGCGACGCCCTTTGATCGTCGCCACGTACGTATCGCTCGCCGCAACCGGGTTCAGCGCAACCGGCTGCACCGCCACCGGCATCGCCTGTTGCGCCGCGGCAGCCGGCGCCTGCGGCTTGGCGGAGCTGTTACAACCGCTGAGAGAGGCAATCAGCGCAATCGATGCGACGCCGCCAAAGATACGGCCGGCACTCCCAATTCCCTTCACCAATGCCACAGCAATACTCCTTCGGGCAGTCTGTCCGCAAATTACTGGAATCAGATGACATTCTTTCAAATCGTGCGAGGCAGCTAGTTGGATGTTTCACAAACCGGCGTAGATGCGAAAAAGATGCGAAGCCTGATCGGGAAAACCAGGCTGGAGATTCGGACCGGAAAACCTCCCGTCCGCCCCTTGCTACCAGCTTACGATTCTAACCAGCCCGGCTATGCATTGTCCGGGCCGGCGCTTTGCAGCCGAAACGGATTGAAGCTCTCGTGCCGGTCGAAGGCATCCGACTGCTCCGCCCGCTTCAGCCATCCCACAACGGCGTAGGTCAACGGCGTGGCCAGAACCTCGTAGGCCACCTTCAGTCCGTAGCCGGTGAGGATCATGTTCACCATAGTCCCGGCTGCGTACTTTCCTCCGAAGGTCAGCACAATTACCAGCGTGGTATCCACGGCCTGCCCCATTACCGTTGACCCCACCGTGCGCGTCCACAGCCACTTGCCGTTGGTCAGCAGCTTCATCCGCGCCAGCGTGTACGAGTTCGCGAAATCGCCCGCCCAGAAGGCAATCAGCGATGCGGTCTGAATGCGCGGCAGAAAACCGAACACCACCTCAAACGCCTGCTGGTTCTTCCAACCCGGAGCGCCCGGCAGTGCAATCACGATCACGCCCATCAGGTACAGCAGCGCCGTGCCAAACGTCCCCAGCCAGATCGCGCGCCTGGATGCCGAGAATCCGTACACCTCCGTAAACACGTCTCCGAAGATATACGTGATGGGAAACAGCAGAATCGCGCCGCTGATGGCGAATGGCCCGATCATGCAGATCTTCTGCGCTACCAGGTTCGACACCAGCAGGATCACCACAAACATCGTGGTCAGGATGTCGAGATATTTGTAGCGGCGTGCTCTCACGTTCGAGTCGCTCTCGTGCATTGCATTGCGGGGCGCCCAGATGCCGGGCTAGCTTCTAGTATGCCTTCGCCGAACGTCCTGTGCGAATTCCACTGGATGTATGCTGTTGGTCTCATCCCGCGCAGCCTTCGGAGCGTTTATGCCATCAAGCCTTCACCGTCTCGCCATTGTCTGCCTGGTGTTTGTAACGGTCTCTTCAGCACGGGAAGCGTTCTCGCAGGCGATACAGGCGACTCCGGCAAAGGTGATGGTCGACCAGCCGGCCATCATCACTGTCACCGGATTGCAGCCGCACCAGCGCGTGACGGTAGAGGCAGATCTCATCGATGGCGCGTCGCAGACCTGGACCTCGAAGGCCGACTTCGCAGCCGACGACGCGGGGAGCATCGATACATCAAAGCAGGCGCCGGAGAAAGGCTCCTCGTACCGTATCGTCTCCGCAATGGGATTGATCTGGTCCATGAAGCCCGCCGGCCGCGATGCCCACAGCTACAAGGCTGCCCACAACTCCCAGGACATTCACTTGGCGCTCATCGTGGACGGACACCCCGTCTCGGAGACCCATCTTCAACAAATCTTCGTCCCTCCGGATATCCAGAAGGTCCACCTGACAGGCGGTCTCCACGGAACTCTCTACCTTCCAGGCGGCGCTGGCCGCCATCCAGGCGTGCTTGTCGTCGGCGGCTCGGAGGGCGGCTTGCCCGCTCCGAAGGCGATCTGGCTGGCTTCCCACGGTTACGCCGCGTTGGCGCTTGCGTACTTTCACTACGAAGGTCTGCCCGCGCAGCTTCAAAACATTCCGCTGGAATACTTCGGTGAAGCTCTTGCGTGGATGCAGCAGCGCGCCGAGATCGACCCGGCCAGGATTGCAGTGATGGGCACCTCACGGGGCGGCGAACTCGCGCTGCAGCTTGGCTCAATGTATCCCGCGATCCATGCAGTCGTCGCCTACGTCCCGGCCAATCAGCGTTACGCAGCATGTTGCAGCTTCAACTCCGGCGCGGCATGGACGTGGAAAGGGATGCCGCTGGCCTATGCCGTTCCCGCGTCGCATTCCTCCTCCCCGAACGACCCCGCAGCAGAGATCGCGGTCGAACACACTCATGGCCCTATCCTGGTCATCGCCGGGCAGGACGACGATGTCTGGCCTTCGGACCCCATGACCAGTGCAGTTACTCGCCGTCTGCAGATGGCGCATTTTCGCTATACCGTTCAGCGGCTCGATTATCCGCATGCAGGACACCGCGCCGGCAATCCGATGATCGTTCCCACGTGGTCCAACGGCGTTCAGCACCCGATCAGCGGCCAGGAGGAGTCCTTCGGCGGCTCACCCGAGGGCAATGCTCTCTCATCCATCGATGCGATCCCGAAGGTTCTCGACTTTCTCTCGCAGAATCTCGCCGCGGCTCCATCCCCTCAACCCTAGGCGGCTGGCCTGCAGTCAGGTCATCTTCTTCGCCGGCGGCGTCAGGCCCATCTCCGCCATCACCATCTGCAGGTCCTTCCATGCCTCGGCCTTCTGACGCGGATCGCGCAGCAGGAATGCCGGGTGATACGTCACCGCCAGTTTTGCGCCGCGGCAGTTGTGCCAGCGCCCTCGAAGTGCGCTCAGCGACTTCCGCACACCCAGCAGATACGTCGCCGCGGTCGATCCCAACGCGACGATCACCTCCGGCTGCACAACATCGATCTGCCGCAGCAGAAACTGCGAGCAGGTCTGCGCCTCCACCGGCTCCGGCACGCGATTGCCCGGCGGCCTGCACTTCACGATGTTCGCGATGTAGACCTCTTCGCGCTTCAGCCCCATCGCTGCGATCATGTTGTTCAGCAGTTGCCCGGCGCGTCCAACAAACGGCAGGCCCTGCGCGTCCTCATCCGCGCCGGGTCCCTCACCAATGAACATCAGCCGGGCGGTGGGAGCGCCATCCGCAAAGACGATCTTGTGCCGCCCGGCGTAAGCGAGCGGGCAGCGCGTGCAGTCGCCTATGTCGTCCTGAATCGCCTTGAGGACGGCAGCGCGCTCCGCGGCAGGAACCGGGCCGGCCGGCAGCGGCGCGAGCTGGTCGAACGAGAGCAACTGTGCAGGCTGCGGCACGGCGAGCTCCGCCGTCGTCCAGATGGGCGGTCTCTCATCTTCGACTGGCGATGGAATTGGCGGAGTAGCCGTCTCAGTGGGAACTGCTGCCGGTCCGTGGCCGGCCAGGACAACACTCACCGTCTCTTCTACTGAAACCGCAGCCGCTTCGACCGGCTCAGAAGCAGCAACCGGCGATTCGCCCCGCCGATAAAAGTCGTGCACGCCCAGATCGCGGTAGTAGTCCACCCATGCACGCAGGGCGCTGGACTGCTCAGTCGGCATCGATGCCGTCGTTGGTGTGCGGCTCCTCGATGGGCGCGGCGTCCTTTGGCGCGTGGTTCACGACAAAGGTTACCTTGCCCTGAGTGATCTCGTCCTGTGCCACGCGGCATGCCTTCATGCTCTTGGTCGGCATCAGCGGCTGCGCGCCGTTCTGCAGTTGCCGCGCACGCCGTGCCGCGCCCTTCACCAGGCTGTATTTATTGTGGAGAGGATCTTCGGTTGACATAGGCCCACACCTCACGAATGCAATCAATCTACCGCAACCATGTGCGTTTTGTCCTGCCATGCCGGCTGTGTATAACCCGGCTACGAACTGACAACTGAGAACTCCCAACCGGCAAGTATTCTCAGCACTCGATTCCGAATCGCCGCAGCACCTCGCACAGCCGTGCCGATTTCTTTGCCGTGCGACAGGCCTCGGCTGTCGCAGTTACGCCGTCACCTGCGCCGCGCTCGCACAGCACGATCGCCCGCAGCTCCGCCGTCGCCTCATCCAGCACATCATTGATCAGCGCGTATTTATAGTCCCACACCTGCTCCAGCTCCTGCTTTGCCTGATGCAGCCTGAGCTCGATCACCTCTTCGGAGGTCACGTGCTCGGCCTCGCTGCGGTTGCGTAGCCGGCGCTCCAGCACCTCGGGGCTCGGCGGCAGAATGAAGATCGATACCGCCCCTGACAGCTTCTGCATCACCTGCTTCGCACCTTGCACATCGATGTCCAGCAGAAGGTCCTTGCCCGCCGCGCGCGCATGGTCCAGCGCCGAGAGTGCCGTACCGTAATAGTTGCCGAAGACCTCCGCCCACTCGAAGAACTCGTCACGAGCGATCATGCCCTCGAACGCAGTACGGTCAATGAAGTGGTACTCGCGCCCATCGGTCTCCGAGCCGCGCGGCGCACGCGTAGTGTACGAGATGGAAAAGTCCAGCCCTTCCACCAGCGAGCGCAACTGCGCCACCAGCGTCGACTTCCCCGAACCCGACGGCGCCGAGATGATGAACAGAATGCCTGCCATGCGATAACAAAAGTGTAACCGCTACGCGAATATCGGTTAAGGGGCTCGGCGCTACCGCTCGCCGATATAGTTCTTCAGCACAAGGGCGTTGTTCTGAAACTTCTCTACGACTGCCACGATCGCATAGCCGTTAGCCAGGAGAGGATCGACCGTACCTGCAAGTTCATCTCCTACCAGGATCGGCCTCGCCATGGTGTCGCCCTGCACGCGCGTTCCGATCAGGACCACTCCGCTCCCGTCGGGGGCCTGCGTACATCCCGTTGCGGTGATGATGTATCCCTGACTCGCCATTTGCTGAATGTCCGCCGTCGCGGTATCCAAGGTGGCAAAGATGACGCTGGACTCGTACACGGCCGACGGATCGCCGGCCCATCCGTAGGAAAACGCCGTCGCATTCGTGCCGTCATACGAAACGGCGGTGATGACTCGGCCGCTAAGACCCTCCTGCGTAGCCAAGGCCTGCAGGTTGGAACCCGCGACGATGTGCTGCATCGGGAGGAAGCCGGACGACGTGCTGCTGTGTATGAAACCGAGGCCGACAGCATAAGACTGATACAGGCTCAGAGACGTGACTACTGATGCCGGATCGCTCGGACCGGGAATGTTGATAAACGTCGGCCCATTCAAAGTGTCCTGATACTCAGCCAGCGGAATCCCGGAATAACCCACACCGAGTCCGGACGCCCCGTCAGGCAATGCAAAAACGCTGTACTGCCAGGAACAAAGATCGTTCGAGAGGAAGAAACCGGTGCCCGTAGCCGACGGGAAGGCGGTGGATAGTCCGCCGCCGCCGGGAGGCGGGCATCCTACCACTGAGGAATAAAGTCCTTGAGAAACGGAGTAACCATTGATTGTCGAAGCCGCGTCCACCTGCTGAAACCGCAGGTCGCCCGGTTTCGGCGCGCGCGCCGTCACGGTCAGGGTAGCCGCGTTGCTGATGACAGTTCCACTGGAGTTCGTGATCGTCACAGTAAAGGTGCCGCCCGTATCGCTGAACGCCGTTGCAGGCGTCGTGTAGGAGGTTGCCGTCGCGCCAGCGATCGGCTGACCATTGCGGTCCCACTGATATTGAAGGCTCGTACCGACCGCATGGACCGTGAACGTGCCGCTAAGCCCCATTGGAACGCTTTCATTCGCGGGTTGCGTCACGATCGATGGTGAAACGCTCTGCACCGTCTGCCCTCCGCTGCTTCCGGCACCGCAACCTGCCAGGTACGGAACCAATACAAATGGACAGGAGAGAAACACCAGCCACGATATCGACAGTCTCTTCACGCGAACCTCTCTGCTGCGTAACTCCTAATCACTCCAGGTTCTGCACCTGCTCCCGCGCGCGCTCAATCTCCGCCTTCACCTCGAGCCCCAACGCCGTGAGCCGCAAGCCGATGCCCGGATCCCCGCCCGTCGTCTTCGACAGCAGCGTGTTGCCCTCGCGGTTCAGCTCCTGCAGCAGAAAGTCGAGCCGCTTGCCCACTTCTCCGCCCGCGTCCAGCATCTCCACGAAGCTCTCGATGTGTGCGCGCAGACGCACCAGCTCCTCTTCAATATCCGACCGCTCCACCAGCAACGCAGCCTCCGCCAGCAATCGCTGCTCCGTCATCTGGCCGGCCGCCTCGGCCTCTGCACTCGCGCGCAGCAGTTCGCCAACCCGTGTCCGCAGCCGCTCGAAGTGCGCCTCACGCGCGCCGGAACGAAGGGCAGCGCATTCCTCCGCCAGCTTGCGCAGCTTTTGCATGGAAACCCGCAGCTCCTCCGCCAGCGTCGCGCCCTCCGACTCGCGCATCTGGTTCAACTGGTCCAGCAGTCCCGGAGCCAGCGCCATCACTGCCGCCTCAATCGCGGCAGCGCGTGCCGGATCAGGTCCTCCTGCGGGCGCATCGGCCGTCATCACGCCAGGCATCTTCAGCAGTTCGTGCAGGTCCGGCTCCGCGTTGAAGTGGTGCTGCTTCGCGGCGTCATGAAACGCCTGCACATATCCGCTCAGCAACTCGTGGTTCAACTGCACGGACTGTGCCGCTTCCCGCGCGCGCCGCTCCACATGCAGCGTCACATCCAGATGCCCACGCTTCACGCGGTCCTTAATCAGCTTGCGCAGCGCGATCTCCAAACCGTCGCTTTCCCCCGGCAGCCGCATGCTCAGGTCCAGGAAGCGGTGGTTCACGCTCTTCAGCGACAGCGTGAACGCAAGCCCATCCTCCGTCGCCGACTGCGCGCTGGCGTAGCCGGTCATGGACCGGATCGGAGACCTCGCTCCGGTTGCATCGGTGCTCTTCGCCGCACTCATTTGATCCCCTCCAGCATCTCAGCCTCAGCCGCTTCGGTTCCCTTGCGATCATAACGGTCAGAGTCGAACTGCAGCTCATACAGCCGCCGATACGTCCCCGACCGGGCCATCAGATCGTCGTGCGTACCGATCTCGGTGACGCGCCCCGCCTCCAGCACCGCAATCCGCGTCGCGTTCCGCACCGTCGACATGCGATGTGCGATGACGAATACCGTGCGCCCTTCCATCAGATTCTTGAGCGCGGCCTGCACGTACGCCTCGCTTTCCGCGTCCAGCGCCGAAGTCGCCTCATCCAGAATCAACACCGGCGCGCTCTTCAGGATCGCGCGCGCAATCGCCAGCCGCTGCCGCTCGCCGCCCGACAACCGCACACCCTTCTCGCCGATCATCGTGTCGTACCCATCCGGCATCTTCATGATGAAGTCATGCGCCAGCGCCATCTTCGCCGCCTCCTCCACACGCGCGAGCGGCACGTCCGGCTGGCCGTAGGCGATGTTGTTGCGCACCGTATCGTTGAAAAGGATCGTCTCCTGCGTCACCTTGCCGATCAGCCGTCGCAGCGACGCGATGCTCACCTCGCGCACATCGTGCCCATCCACAGTGATCCGGCCGCCGCACACATCGAAGAACCGCGGAATCAGGTTCACCAGCGACGACTTGCCCGACCCGCTCGGGCCAACGATCGCCAGCACTTCGCCGCGCTTTACCTCCAGATTGATGCCATGCAGCACTGGCTTCGTCTCGCCGTCGACCTCATAGGCAAAATCCACGTCCTCAAACCGGATCGACTCTTTGAAGTTCTTGATGAGGAATGGCCGCTTCTTCTCCACCACATCATCCTGCGCCTCCATAAAGCGGAAGATGTCTTCGCTCGCGCCCAGCGCCTGCTGGAAGCTGTTGTAGTACAGCGCAAACTTGCGGACGGGGTCGTACAGGCTGAAAACCGCGACGATGAAAGCAATGAACTCTTCCAGCGTCAAAGCGTGGTGTCGAATCTCCTCACGCCCGAGGTAGAGAAGAAGTGCAATGGCCACGGAACCGAGTGCGTCCATGAGCGGCGAACTGATCGCCTGCACGCTCACCGATCGAAGGTTTGCACGGAACAGCCGTCGCGCCGCGTTGCGGAAGCGCTCCGTCTCCCACAGCTCCATACCGAACGCTTTTACGATACGGTTGCCAGTGATGGTCTCGTGCAGAATGTTCTGGATCTCGGCCAGCTTTTCTTGCCCTGTGCGCGTCGTCGTCCGCACGCGCCGTCCAATCTTCCGTGCTGAAACCACCACCACCGGCACGAAGAGCAAAAGCACCCACGCCAGCTTGCCGCCCAGGCTCGACGCCACCACAATCAGCGCCAACAGCGTGAAGAACTGCTGCAGGAAATCGGCGAGCACCGTCGACATGGCGACCTGTACCTTTTCCACATCGTTGATCAGCGTCGAGAGCAGCGTGCCCGTTGAGTGGCGCTGGAAGAACGCGATGGAGCGCCGCAGAATCGCGTCATACAGATCGTTGCGCAGGTCCGTGATCATGCCGAAGCCGGCGTAGTTGATCAGGTATGTGCCCGCGTAATCGCAAATCGATTTGACAATCGCCGACGCTACGAGCGCATAGGCAACCACATCCCATGCGTTTGAGAGCTGATGTGGCACCAGGGCATGCAGGTCAATCTGCCGATTGATCCACGGAATCCGCATCAGTAGAAAATCCTGGCTCTGATTTTCTGGACGCAGGACTTTGGCAAAGATCGGCTTGATCAGAAAGATGCGCAGCCCTTGCATCGCGCCGACCACCGCCATCAGCACCACGGACAACAGTGTGTACAGCGCATACGGCCGCGCATACTTCACCAGCCGCCAGATGCGCTTCACCGCTGCACGCTCCCAGCCTCATTCGCGCATACGCCTGCACTTCGCTGCTTCATCGCACCCAATTCTATGAGTTTTGCCCACACAACGCCGCCGCATTCGGCGCCCTCCGCAACCTTCATCGCGGCATGTCCCGATGCACCGTTTTCACGCGATGCCCCGCTGCCTCCAGCCGCTTCTTCATCTCCTCGGCAATAAACACAGACCGATGCTGGCCGCCCGTACATCCAAACGCCACCGTCAGATAGCTTTTGCCTTCCTCGATGTAATGGGGCAGCAGAAACTTCAGCATCTCCGTCGCCTTGTCCAGAAACTCCTGCGTCTGTGGGAAGCTGCGCACGTACTTCGCCACCTTGGGATGCCGTCCCGTCAGCTTGCGGAACTCCGGAATGAAATGCGGATTGGGCAGGAAGCGCACATCGAACACCAGGTCGGCATCCGGCGGCACACCATTCTTGAAGCCAAAGCTTGTCGTCGAGATGGTCAGGTCCCGCGATTGCGCTCCGCGCTCGAACTGCGCATTGATGTGCGCGCGCAGCTCATGCACGTTGAACCTCGACGTGTCGATGATGATGTCCGCCACATTGCGGATCGGCTCCAGGCGCTTCCGCTCCGCGTGGATGCCCTCCACCACCGTCTGCGAGCGCCCCATCGGGTGCGGCCGCCGCGTCTCGGAGAACCGCCGCACCAGCACATCGTCGCTGGCCTCCAGAAACACGACGCGCGTCGGCAGCGTCTTGCGCACCTGCTTCAGCAGCGCCGGGAAGCGGTCCAGCCGCATGCCTTCCCGCACATCCACCACCAGCGCCGCGCGCTCAATCTCCCCCGACTGCTGCACCAGGTCCGCGAAGCGCGAAACCAGTTCCAGCGGCAGATTGTCGACCGAGTAATAGCCTAGGTCCTCAAACGCCTTCAGCGCCGACAGCTTGCCGGACCCGGACATACCGGTCAGCACCACCAGCTCGCGGTCCTTCGCATGCGCCGCTGCTTCGTCTATCGGCGTTCGCGGCTTCACCTTGCTCTTCCGAGCCATGCAGGAATCCTAGCATTGCCGCCCGCAAACCTCAGGCACACACAGGTGGTATGTCTGCCGCACTTTGTCTGACCGCAGACGTTGGAATTTGCAGCCTGCGTTCGGTTATGCGCCTGCGGCGGCCAGTACAGCTCGCCCTGTCTTTGGATGGCGCTTGGTCGTTGTGACCTTCTGTTTCTGCCGCACAGCCTGCTGCTCAATCTTGGCCAGAGCGTCGCGCAGCGCCGTCGCCATCTCCGCCGACGCACAGCGTGCCACCATGCTCTGCCCGCGATGCGTCACCGTCACCTCGGCGACCTTGCGGTACTTGTCCACCGAGAGCACCACTTTCGCCGTCGTGGCCTCGCTGCCGTTCACGATCTTTTCGATCGCCCGCAACCCAGCCTCAGCTTGCTCCCTGTATTTGGGGGTAATGGCGAACTGCCTGCCCGTGTACTCAACCACCATCGATTCACCTCGTTCGCTGGACTCAACGTGCTCGACGAACTTCAGTGTTTTCTACCTTACACGCCTTTGGTGCGTGGAGGGAATCTGCATATCTTCGCGGTACTTGGCAACCGTGCGCCGCGTCACCTTGATGCCCTGCTTTTGCAGGTCCGCCGCAAGCTGATCGTCCGTCAGCGGCTTGCGCGGGTCCTCGGCGGCGATCATCTCCTTCACCTTGCGCTTCAGCAACACCAGCGGCAGGTCCGCGCCTTCAGGACCGTTCACGCCCTCGGTAAAGAAGAAGCGCAGCTCGTACACTCCCTGCGAGGTGTGAACATATTTGTTCGCAACCGCACGGCTCACCGTCGAAGGATGCACACCGATCTCTTCAGCCACTTCCTTGATCATCATCGGCTTCAGCCCCTGCTCGCCGCGCTCCAGGAACTCCTGCTGCCGCCGCACGATCACCTCGCACGTCCGCAGGATCGTGTTCTTCCGCTGTTCAATGTTGCGCAGCAGTTGGATCGCCGATTTGTAGCGTTCCTTCACATAGTCCCGCACATCTTTTTCCGTGGATTGCTGGCGCAGCAGCTTGCGATAGGCGTGGCTCAGGCGCAGGGACGGCAGGTCCTCCTCGTTCATCACCACGACGTATTCGCCATCGCGCTTCACAAACGCCACATCCGGCTCGATCAGCCGCGTCTCGCTCACGTTGTAGCGCTGCCCCGGCCGCGGGTCCAGTGTGCGGATCAATTCCACCGCAGCCTGAACCTCTTCCACTGGCCGCCCGCAGCACCGCGTCAGTTCGCGCATGTCCTTTTTCTGCAGCAGCGGCAGATGGTTTGCGACGATTTGTTCTGCGATCTGGAACAGGTCCCCGGCCGACGCCCCACGCGTCGAGCCATTCGCCAACGCGGCGCCATTCACATGCCCCTTGGCGCCATTCCCATTCTGGGCGTGATGCGCCAGAACGGCTTCATCAAGCTGCTCATCCCCATTGTCAAAATGCGATTGCTTGCGGGCCGCCACCAGCTCCGCCTCGCGCCGCTGTGCCCTGATCTGGATCGTCAAGCACTCGCGCAGGTCACGCGCTCCCACGCCCAGCGGATCGAGATTGTTGATGACCGTCCGTGCCTCGGTTACCGCCAGCAACGCTGCCGCCAGGCCTGCATTGTCGGTGTCGAAACCCGCATCGGCATCTGTATGCGTATCAGTTGCAGCTTCCGCTGCCATCTCGACACCGCCGGTTGGCGTCGCCGTCTCCCATATGGGGCGCTTCATCCCGCGCTCAAATGGAATTGGCTCGGCGCGCTTCGGCGTCAACTCCATCAGCGCCTGCGCCAGTTCCTCATCGGTGGAAGTCAGATAGCCGTCTTCGTTCAAGTTGCCGATCACTAACTCCGCCGCCAGGCGCGCCTGCGGCGAAAGCGTCATCGAGCCCAGTTGCCATGCCAGATGATCTGCAAGATTGGTGGGCGCCGAGAGGAAATTATCGAAGGACGGCCGCTCAATGTCCTCAAAATTCGACGACGTCTTGAAGCCCGGATCGAGGTAGTCCTGAAAATAGCTGCCGAAGTCGATCTCGTCGAACGGGTCCTTCTCAGTCTTCTCTTGCGCGACCGTTTCCTCCGCTGATTGCTCGCGGCTCGCCTCACGGTCCTGCATCTCATCCAGCGTGACTCCGGACTCCTCAATCTCCTCAAGCACCGGGTTCTCCACAACCTCGGCGTTGATCATCTCCTTCAACTCAAGCTTGTTCAGCGCCAGTACGCTGACCATCTGCACCAGTCCAGGCGTCAGCACCTGCCGCTGGGAGACCTTCAAGTTGAGCTTCGGATGCAGCAAATCCTCGACCTCTCTCGTCCTTTCAAGCTACTCGGCGCGGATGGAGGAGAGCCTATGGTCGGGCAGGCCTCCTGCCTTCGCTGTTGCCGGATGACGTGGCCTCAGTCTACAACTCCCCGGCCAACCCTGCGCAGCACACTCCGCCATCCCCGCAATGCGGAGCATACACTCCGGTGTATACCCCGGACGTAACCATGAGCAATAACACCTTCGGGCTTCGCCCTGCCCCGCAGAAATCTGCGCACTCAAACCGGCGGGACTAGGGACTCGGGACTAGGAACTGGGGACTAGCTAGCTCAACTACCGAGCATCAATGCTACGATTTCGCGCATGGCAAATACATACCGCGACCTTCAGGTCTGGCAGAGCTCGATTGATCTCGCGGAGGCGATATATCGGCTCACATCGAGCTTCCCCTCAAGCGAGATTTATGGACTGACATCCCAAATGCGACGCGCAAGCGTATCCGTCGCCAGCAACATCGCGGAGGGTTGGGGACGGCGCAGCAGGATCGAATACAGGCGTTTCATTCAGATGGCGCTCGGTTCAAACGATGAATTGCAGACACAACTCGTCATCGCCGAGAGGCTCGGCTTCGGTAACAAAAGGATGCTCGCGGATTCGGCGGGGCTCTCCGGCAGGATAGGCAGAATGCTGGTTGCCTTGCATCGCGTCCTGCATCGGCCGAAGTCTCAACCCTAGTCCCCAGTCCCGAGTCCCCTTTTTGCTAGTCCATCGAAAACTTTTCGCCCAGGTAAATGCGTCGCACCTCGGCATTCCGCCCCAGATCGCGCGGCGTGCCCGCAAACAGAATTTTGCCGTCGCTGATAATGTAGGCTCGGTCCGTAACCGACAACGTCTCGCGAACGTTGTGGTCCGTAATCAGCACGCCAATCCCATTCATCTTCAGGTCGAAGATGATCTCCTGCAGTTCCAGCACCGCAATCGGGTCGATTCCCGAAAAGGGCTCATCCAGCAGAATGAACGCCGGCTCGATGGCCAGGCACCGCGCGATCTCCACCCTCCGGCGCTCGCCGCCGCTCAGCGCATACCCCAGCGTCTTGCGCACATGTCCCAGATTCAACTGCTCGATGAGCTTTTCTGTCCGCGTCCTCCGGCTCTGCCAGCTCAACTGCTGCGCCTCCAGCACCGCCAGGATGTTCTCCTCCACCGTCAGTTTGCGAAACACACTGGGCTCCTGCGGCAGATAACTGATCCCGTGCTGCCGGGCTCGCAGGTACATCGGCAGCCGCGTAATCTCCTGGCCATCCGCCAGCACACGCCCCGCATCCGGCCGCACCAGCCCGACAATCATGTAGAAGCAGGTCGTCTTGCCCGCGCCATTCGGCCCCAGCAGACCCACCACCTCGCCCTGGGCGATCTGCATGCTGACGCCTCGCACCACCTGGCGTCCGCCGTACGCCTTGCAAATCTCGTCGGTCGCGAGCGTTCGGACCGCTGGCGTCAACGCTGCCTGTGCGCTTTCGTCCCGGCTCTCGTCCATCGACCGATTCCCTCTTTCAACGTTTCCCATTTTGGACTTCGGCCTCATTCCAATCGCTACTGCGCCTTGTCGCGCTTCGTATCTACACGGGACTCGGTATGGACCTGCCCCGACGACAACCCCGGCATGCCCGGGACCGTACTCAACACCTCTACAGTATCGCCTGCTGCCCCGCAGCCAGGATGAAACCGCAGCGCCGCTCCCATAGTTGTCGATCCGCGCGCATCCCGCACCGTTGCCGGATTCTTGACATCGCCCGTCAGCAGAAAACTCTGCCCGGCCGCCGTATACAAAAGTCGCGCCCCGGTCGCGTGCAACGGCGGATGATCGATTCCCACCTCGCCGCTGGCGGCGACGTGGTCGATATTGCCTTCGAGCGCGGGAACTGCGCGCGCTCCCGGCTGCGCCGCGCCGGCATCGTTTGCGGATTTCTTCGGCTCAACAAAATACACCACACCTGAGTTCGCGCGAATGGTGGCATCGGCGGTCTCCGCGCGAAAGCCGCCTGTAAAGTCCGCCTCGCCCAGAACCCCGGAGAACACCAGGCCCCCGCTCGCAATGCGAACTACCTGCTGCTGCCGCTGCGCTCCTTTTTCCGAAGTGGTATCTGAGGCGCAGGACGCGACGGCTTTCGCGTCGGATCCGACCGGCTGTCCAGCGTGCGCACTCATCAGCACCGTGCGCACCTCCGCCGTTTGCGCCGCACCGGGCTGCCCTGCCGCACTCTCGCCTCGCGCAATCAGCCGCTTCGCCGCGCGATCGATCTCGACTACCGGAGCCTGCACCCGCGATCCGCCCTGCCACATCCGCACCGGAGTTCCGTGGAATATTGCCGTGCTCGTGGCATGGTCCAGCTCGGCCCGCTGCGCCAGAACGTGCGAGGGTTCCTGCTCTGTCCCGCGCACCGTTTTCGTCTCGATCGGGGCATACTCGCCTCTAACTTCTCCCGTCGCAAGCGCGTTGCCTGTTGCATGGTCCAGCGTTATCTCGTTCGCCCACAGTTGCCCATCCGAATCCTTATCCGAATCTTTGAGCTGCACTCCGCCGCGCAGCACCAACTGGTCGGTCTCTCCATCGTAGGCCGCCTGCTCCGCCGTCGCGCGCTGAATTCCCGCACCAAGTTGGCCGCCATCTCGGCCCGCAGCCTTTGGCGGGTCTTTGCGCGTCACAACGATGTGCCCGGTCTGTACCGCGCTCGCTACTTCGTCGGCGTCGCCGATGCCGCCTTTTCTTTTTGCCGCAGAAGGTCCCGTCCGCCGGAATCGTGCCTCCAGCATGTCCCCCGCGCTCGTCTCCTCCACTCCCTTCGCATCGAGCTGGCTTACCAGCGTGTGGCCTTGCCCCGCGATCGTCTCCAGCCGCGGCCGATGCTTTCCTTTGGTATCCGTTCCCGCCGCAAAATGCGCCTTCAAATCATCGGCGGCTATCTCGGTCGCTCTTGCGCCCGGGCCTGTCCCAGCCGCATCCGTTTCGCTGAATTTCGCCCCGCCCGTCGCCTCCGCGTCGCGCACCTCGTTCTTGCCGTCCGCACCCGCAACCAGTGCCAGCTCCACTTTTGCGGCGGATAGCTCGCTCGTCTTCCACGGTGCCTTCGCGTCGGTTCGGCTGCGTTCCAGCAGATGGGCCCCTCCGGTAAACACGGCATGCTGCGCCTGCGGGCTCGACTTCCCATCGAACGCGATCTCCGCCTCCTGCGACTCGCCTCGCCGCTCTTCCAGAGGCGCCGCCGCCGCGTAGCGCACCCCACCCGTTAGCAACGCATTCACCGGATGCCCAACGGCGTTCATCGCGATATCCGCCTTTGCTGACGTAACACTCCCTCCCGCGGCCTGCATCGTCACCTTGCCCTGCGCCTCAATCCGCTCCAGAGTCTGGTTGGCGCGCAGGTAGAGCAGCGCCTGCTCCGCCTGCGCCGTTCGCGCCGCCGTTCCCAAACCCGCCGTGTACCGCGCGTTCGCCAGCCGCAACACCCGTTGCTGGCCGTCTATCTCCGCCGAGGCCGCATTGAGCTCCACCTGCTGCCCCGCCGAAAGTCCTGACATGCTTACCGCCGAATGCAGCATCAACGTCCCGCTATCGCTCGCATAATCCGCGCCCACCGCATGGCCGTGCATTTCGCCCGAGTCAAACTCAATCGGCGCGCTGGTCGCCGCCACGCCGAGTGACTGCATATAGATCAGATCGCTGGTCGTTACGCGCAGCGCCCTCGAGCCGACCGTATCCGCCTTCGCAGAATCATCTGTTGCGGTACAGCCAGGCTTGCCGTCCGCGGCGCGCAACTCGATGTGAACCACGCCCTGCGCGCGCACCACACCTGTCTTCTGGTCCCACTCCCAGTCATCGCCGCGGACCATGTCCGCACGTTTCTGCTGCCGCCCGCACATCTTCATCCACACGTCATGCAGCGCGTAGGTGCCATCCTTGTGCTTGATGTCCTTGGCCGCGTGAATGACAAAATCAGTCACTGGCCCCGACGTATGACTCCACGTAATGCCGCTGGTATCGATCTCCACATTCGCGCCCAGCTTCTCTGGAATGTTTGCCAGCAGGTGCCGCCGCAGATACCGCGCCGATGCGATGAACCCCGCGATCACCACCAGCAGCAGCGCCGCGCTCGCCAGCAGCCAGACCCTCAGCCTCTCAATTCGCATCGCCATCCGTACGCCTATCTTCTCATCCGGCCCGATACCTGAATGACGCACCAGCCGCGCCTTCGTCCCGGTTCCCAGTCTCCTTTCCTTTTTCCCCAGTCCCACTCCCAGTCCCGAGTCCCTAGTCGCCAGTCCCGAGCCCCGAGTCGCTAGTCCCTGCACCTAATCCCCGGCCGGCGTTCAAACCCGTACTAGAATGTCCCCAATGGCCGACCGCCTCTACCTGAGCCTCTGGTACCCCAACTTCCGCCTGGAGGCGCTGCCCGGCGCCCTCACCGGCGTCATGCGCCAGTTCGCGGTCATCGGAGGCCGTCGCGTCATCGCCGCCAGCGCCTATCCCATCAACTTCACCGAATCGCCAACCTACCAGCGGCTCTACAACGAAGCCTCCAGCTCCGACCCGCGCCTGCCCGCCGAGATGGATCCCGACGCCGCCACCGCCGACGCCGCCATTGAGGCAGCCGTTGCCGAAGCCACCGAGCAGCTCCACGACGACATGGCCTACGAATTCGAGATGCGCTGGCAGCTCTGGGCAGCCGAACCGCCCGATGCCCTCCGCGCCGGTCTCGGCCTCGCCCCGCCCGCCGAACCCGACGAAGAGTCCGACGACGAGCACGAGGGCGCGCCCAATCTCCTCGACCCCGACTCACCCTGGCGCCTGCGCACCCACACCGTGCGCATCCTCGGCTTCGGCCCGCTATTCGACGTCGCCGGCTACGAGCAGAACGGCCACATCCTCGTCGACTTCGGCCTCGACACCCCATGGCTGCTCGACACGCCCATCGACCCCGACAACGAATCCGGCGAGACGGAGCCGCTCGACGATGACGCCCAACTCCACATCCAGCAGAACATCGAGAAGCTCCTCGCCTTCACCCTGCTGGTCGAAAAGAACTGCGGCATCTCCAGCCGCCTCCTCTGGACCGAATCCGGCGAACCGCTCGCCGAAAAACTTATCGCCCGCCTCCAGCGAGTGAATTAGCCAAATAAGTCTCTATTATTGGCGGGTATCGCATGCTACCGTCTCACCATGTTCGCTATTGGCGGCTTCGACTTCAGGAATGTTAATTGGCATAAAGTTCAGCTATGGATAGGCGCGCTGAGACTTCCCTTTGTGTTTGCAGTCGGTGCGATATTAACCGCAATACAACGCTGGCTAAGGAAGCGGAAACAGGAAATCGCCGAAGGCTGGTCATCAATCGAGGGCTGCATCCAGTTCGCTAGCGTGGAATGCATCGAAGGTCTTTATAGAGCGACGCTTGAGTACACTTACCACCTCGACGAGTACCACATTGGGAAATACACACAGGATTTTAGTTCCCAAGAGAAGGCTGACGATTTTGTCCGGGTTATGAAGGATAAGAAAGTCCAAATTCGCTACAACCCCTCGAAACCCGACAAGTCATTGCTGGAAGACAGTGATGTACAACAGGTCCTTCCACCTGATAGCAGTCCGGTTCAATCAATTCCGTGAGCTTGTCATTCTGAGCCGTAGTCGAAGAATCCCCGCATTTGGCTTTTCTCGGTTAACCAACTCAAGCCCCCGTGTTACCTTCCCACCATGGCCCTCGCCTCCATCACGTGGCACGACATTCTGCGCTTCTGGCACGGATGGATTTATCTGCTCAAATATCCTCTTGCCGTTATTGCCGGATGGGCCGGAATCTACATCCAGCGCTGGCGCAAGCAACGAGCTGAGAACTCCGCCTTGGGCTGGCCCTCCGTAAACGGCCGCATCAATTCCGGAACTTTCAAAGAGGTTCCCAAAATCAAGCGCTGGCTCGTCACGCTGGAATATACCTACTTCATCGGCGAGTACCGCACCGGAAAGTACATTCATGAGTTCCTCAGCGCGGAAGAAGCAGGCGACTTCGTTCGCGCGATGCTGAACAAGGAAGTCCCCATTCGCTACAAGGAATCCAACCCCGACAAGTCCGTCCTCGAACAGCGCGCCATCGAACAGCACATCCTGCTCGCCCCGCGCTTCGGGTGATCGTCCCTCTACGCCTTGGCTTCATTTGAACCTGCATGAGTCCGTGCCCCATTCATCGCGCGCATTTTGCGCGATGAGTGGGATCGGCATACCAATGTAAGCGCCGTAGGCGCGCCCTATACCAGCCTGGGGCGAAGCCCCAGGTATTGCCGCCAAATAGGACAGAGGGCTGAAAGCCCGACCTATCCCGCCGTCACAATCTCCGAGAAGTCCGCAATCTTCGAGAACGTCTCCACCAGTCCGGCCAGCAACGCCAGCCGCGCGTTCCTCACCGCAACATCCGGGTCCATCACCATCACCTGATCGAAGAACGCATCCACCGGCCCGCGCAGCCCGGCGATCAGCTCCATGGCCGGCCCGTACTCATGCTTCTCCGCGAGCGTCTTGAACCGCGCACCAATTCTCCCCGCCGCATCCACCAACTGCCTCTGCGCTGCATGGACCTCACCCGCACGGGCCTTACCATGCTCGATCTTGACGCCCTTTTCCTCCGCCTGCGCCAGAATGTTCTTCATCCGCTTGAACGCCGCCGACACCGCCGCGAAGTCATCACTGCCACGAACCGCTGTCACTGCCTCGGCGCGGGCCACAGCATCGCGGACATCGTTCGCTCCGGCAGCCAGCACCGCCTTCACCACGTCATAAGCCTGCCCCTTGGCCTCGCGCAGATAGAACTCCAGCCGCTCCGCGAAGAAGACCTCCATCTTGCGCCGCGTCTCTTCCTTCTCTGTTGCGGCGTCGGCCACATCGCCCAGCGTCAGCGGCAGGCTGCCCTCCGCCAGAATCTTCACAATCCCGTTCGCCGCCCGCCGCAGCGCGAACGGGTCCTTCGATCCGGTCGGCTCCAGCCCCAGCCCGAACATCCCGGCAATCGTGTCGGCCTTATCCGAGATCGCCAGCAGTTGTCCCTCGGCCGTCCGCGGAATCCGG
>DATNAU010000192.1:0-2209 GCA_035572415.1 Acidobacteriaceae bacterium | reverse complement strand
CTCGACTCACAGGCCGCGGAAAGTCTGCTGGCCTTCCTCGGTGACCAAGAGATGGCGACTGGCGCGGTTCCCGACGACCGCACCATTGTGGTGGAACGCTGCCGCGATGAGCTCGGCGACTGGCGCGTATGCGTGCTGACGCCATTCGGCAGTCGCATCCACATCCCCTGGGCCATGGCGGTGAGCGCGCGCATTCGAGTTGCCGGCGGCTCGGAGGTGGAAGCGCTCTGGAGCGATGACGGTTTCGTGCTCCGCTTTCCGGACACGGACGAACCGCCCGATTCGGACTGGATCATGGTGGAAGCGGCGGAAGCGGTGCAACTGGTTACCCGGCAGTTGGGATCGACAGCGCTTTTTGCCGGACGTTTTCGCGAGGCTGCGGGACGCGCGCTGCTGCTGCCTCGCCGGCGCGCGGATGCCCGCTCGCCGCTTTGGCAGTTGCGGAAACGGTCCTACGACCTGCTCAGCGTCGCCTCGCGCTATCCGGCTTTTCCGCTTCTGCTTGAGGCGTATCGCGAATGCCTGCGCGATGTCTTCGACATGCCTGCATTGGTGGAAACGCTGCGTGCGATCGAGCAAAGGCAATTGCGCGTACATGTGGTGGAGACAAACAAGCCATCGCCGTTTGCCGCATCGCTGATGTTCGGTTACGTGGCGAATTTCGTCTATGACGGAGATGCGCCGCTGGCTGAGCGCCGGGCTCAGGCGCTCACCATTGACCAGGAACAGTTGCGCGAGCTAATGGGCGAACCCGATCTGCGCGAATTGTTGGACGCCGATGCAATTGCTGAAGTGGAAGAGCAGGCGCAATGTCTCGCGGAAAGCTTCCGCGCACGTTCAGCCGATGGAATTCACGATCTCGCCCTGCGCCTGGGTGACCTTTCGCACGCGGAGCTTGCGCGGCGCGCGGTTTTACCCGATCTGCCCGCGCAGGTCGATCGGCTGCTGCGCACTCGGCGGCTGTTGGAATTACGCATCGGCGGCGAAAAGCGGCTGATTGCGGCGGAGGATGCGGCGCGCTATCGCGATGCTCTGGGCATTCCGCTGCCGCCTGGTTTGGCCGCGGCGCTGCTGGAGCCGGTGGCTCATCCTGTGCTGGAACTGGTTCGACGGTACGCCCGCACGCACGGCCCATTCACGACGCGGGAGCCGGCGAACCGCTTTGGCTTCGACCCCCAGGTCGTGGAACGCGATCTGCGGCTATTGGCGCGTGAAGGCCGCGTGCTGGAAGGCGGTTTCCGTCCAGGCGGGCTTCAAAGCGAATGGTGCGATGCCGAAATCCTGCGGCAGATCCGGCGCAAGTCGCTGGCCAGATTGCGCCGCGAAGTGGAGCCGGTGGAGCAGCACACACTGGCGCGGTTGTTCACGCACTGGCAGGGCGTGATCGCTCCGAGGCGCAGCGCCCGCGCACATCTCGATGCGCTGCTCGATGCTGTCGAGAGCCTGCAGGGAGCGCCGCTGCCGGCGTCTCTTCTGGAGAGCGCCATTCTGCCCGCGCGGGTCGCAGACTACACCCCCGCCGATCTCGACACATTGATTGCCGCCGGCGAACTGGCGTGGGCCGGTGTTGAGCCGATCGGCGAACGCGATGGGCGCATTGCACTGTTTCTGGCCGACCGGCTGCCTTTGCTGGCGCAGCGGAGGCCGGCCCCAGGGCCGCTGAGCGAACGCGAAGAGAAGCTGGTGGCGGCGCTTGCATCGACGGGCGCGAGTTTTTTCGATCCGCTGCATCAGGCAGTGGGCGGCGGCTATCCCGGCGAGACCGTCGATCAGCTCTGGAGCCTGGTGTGGCGCGGGATAGCAACAAATGACTCTTTCCATGCACTGCGCGCATATATCGCGCGGCCGGAATCAAGCCGGCGTAGCCATCGCGGCGTGCAGCAGGGAGAGCCATCGGGAGCCGTCTTTCGTTCGCGGCGCACGACGCCGCCTGCAGCGCAGGGCCGTTGGTCGCTGGTTCCACGAGGCGAGGTAAGCGAGACGGAAGCCAGTCACGCGCTGGCGCTGCAATTGCTCAATCGTTACGGAGTGCTGCTGCGCGAGGCGGTGGCAGCGGAAAATGTGCCGGGAGGGTTCAGCACAATCTACGACGTGCTGAAGGCACTGGAAGAAAGCGGACGTATCCGCCGCGGATATTTTGTGGCCGGACTCGGCGCCACGCAGTTTGCCCTGCCCGCGGCTGTGGACTTGCTGCGGCAGTTACGAACGG
>DATNAU010000191.1:0-10473 GCA_035572415.1 Acidobacteriaceae bacterium | reverse complement strand
ACTCCCGCGCTGATTACTGGGGCGTTTGCGGAACGGATGAAGTTTTCGGCGATGGTGGCGTTTATGGTGCTTTGGGCGATTGCCGTTTATAGCCCGATGGCGCACATGGTTTGGGGCAAGGGCGGATTTTTGAGCGCGACGCTGGGCGGGCGGCTTCCTTGCCTGGACTTTGCGGGCGGTACGGTGGTGCACGTCACTTCGGGAGTCAGTGCGCTGTGTACGGCGATCTATCTCGGCAAGCGGCTGGGGTATCCGCAGCGGCCGATGCCGCCGCATTCGGTGGTGCTCAGTTTTATTGGTGCGTGCTTGCTATGGGTGGGGTGGTTCGGGTTCAATGCGGGGTCGGCTCTGGGCGCGGGAACGCTGGCGACGTCGGCGTTTGTGGCGACGCACTTTGGCGCGGCGGCGGCGGCGATTGGGTGGCTCGCGGCAGAGTGGATTCGCAATGGCAAGCCGAGCGCACTGGGCGGGATCTCAGGCGCGGTGGCGGGGCTGGTGGCGATTACGCCGGCGGCGGGGTTTGTGACGCCGATGAGCGCGCTGTGGATTGGGCTGTTTGCGGGTGTGTTCTGCTTCTGGATGGTCGTGAAGGTGAAGAATATCTTCGGCTATGACGACTCGCTGGACGCGTTTGGCGTGCATGGAGCGGGTGGAACGCTGGGCGCGGTGCTAACGGGATTGTTCGCGAATTCGGTGATTAATCCGATTTTTGGGCAGGGCAAGGCGACGGGATTCTTCGAGGGCAACCACATGCAGGTGGTGCACCAGTTGATCGGGGTGGGCATCGCCTGGGGGTTGTCGATTGTGGGGACGCTGATAATTCTTTTCGTAGTTGATAAGCTGATTGGCTTGCGGGTCAGCGAGGATGCTGAACGTGAGGGGCTGGACCTGTCGCAGCACGGTGAAGAGGGCTACGACTGGGAATCGGCCTAAAGGCAGTGGTTAGTGGTTAGTCTTTAGTGGTTAGTGGAAAGGCGACGGGGAGATGCAGAAGATTGAGGCGGTGATTCAGCCGTCGAAGCTGGATGCGGTGAAGGATGCGCTGGTTGAAGCGGGGATCTCGGGAATCACGATCTTCGAGGCTCGTGGACATGGACGCCAGAAGGGCCACACGGAGTTTTATCGCGGACGAGAGTACGCGGTGGACCTGCTGCCGAAGGTGAAGCTGGAGCTGGTGGTCGCGGATGAGATGAAGGAGCGGGCGATCGAGGCGATTATTTCGGCGGCGCGGACGGGGCGTATTGGCGATGGAAAGATCTTCGTGTCGCGGATCGATGAGGCGATCCGGATTCGGAATGATGAGCGTGGAGAGATCGCGCTGTAGGGGAGGGTTGGACCTGTTCAACCCCATTCATGCCGACGAGATGCCGTCGGCATGAATGGGGCACCCAGCGAGGCGTGGGTGATTCAGACGGCTTCGAAATACAGGGGTCCTTCGACTCCGCGCTACGCGCTCCGCTCAGGATGACGGCTTATTTGGGAGGGCAGACTGGCTGGAACGATCACGAGCGGTGGCCCTGCGCGTTCGGAGTACCAGAGCCGGATGCTGGAGTTGCGGCGTGCGTTTGAGGCGGATGGCGATGGGACGCGCCTGGTGGCGGCGCGGGCGGCTCTGGTCGACGAGGTGGTGCGCGCGCTGTGGGCGCGCGAGGTGGCGGCGGATCGCAAGCTGGCGGGCGGGGTCGCGATTGCGGCGATTGGAGGATATGGCCGCGGGATTCTGTTTCCACACTCCGATGTAGACCTGCTGGTGTGCGCGGCGAAGCCTGCTGGCGTGAAGGATGCGGTGCGGCGGATGTCGCAGACGCTGTGGGACTCGGGATTGCAGGTGGCGCTGATGACACGCGCGCCGAAGGACTGCGAACGTTTCGAGCCCTCGAACCCGGAGTTTGCGCTGGCGCTGCTGGACCTGCGATTTGTCGCCGGCGATGAGCAGGTGGTTGAGTCGCTGGAGCGAAAGCTGGAGGCGAACCGGCGGGGGCGCGACGGGCGGCGGATTCTTGCGGAGCTGGGGACGCTGACGCGTGATCGGTACGCGAAGTACGGTGGGACGCTCTTTCACCTGGAACCGAACATCAAAGATTGTCCGGGCGGGCTGCGCGATACGAACGTGTGCAGCTGGGTTGCGAAGCTGGTGGGCGCGCGGCATGAGATGGATGAGGCGGAGTTCCAAGAGGCGGTTGCGTTTCTGACCTCGGCACGATGCTTTCTGCACTGGCGACATGACCGCGACGACAACGTGCTGGACTGGCTGGCGCAGGATGCGGCGGCAGAGCGTGCGATTGGTTTGCCGGCAGCGATGCGTGAGACGGGGCGCGGGGCTCCACCGGGGGGAGCGCGGACGCTCGACGCGGCGTACTGGATGCGCGTGTACTTCCGGCATGCGCGGCTGATTGAGCGGCGGCTGCTGACGGTGATGGAGGCGGCCGGGCAGATCGTGGTGAGCGCGCGTCCGATCGAGGGAGCGAAGCTGGCGCCGCAGGTTGGATTCCGCTTGCAGGAAGGGCGCATCGAGCTGGACGCGTCCGGGAACGACGGGGCGACGAAGGATGCCGATACGGCGCAGGATCCGGAGGTGGTGCTGCGTGCGTTTGCGGAGGTGGCCCGCACGGGCATCCGGCTGGGCACGGCGAGTGAGGACCGGATTGAGGCGATGATTCCGGCGCTGAGTGCGCGGCTGGTAGAGGGAGCGGCGCTGTGGTCACAACTGGCGGAGATTTTGACGGGGCCACGGGCTGGTGTGGCTCTGCGATCGATGCACGCGGTTGGTGTGCTGGAGCTGATCCTGCCGGAGTTTCATGGCATTGACGCGCTGGTGATTCGGGATGCGTATCACCGGTACACGGTGGATGAACACACGTTTGTCCTGATCGACACGCTGCATGAGCTGGAGGAGGAGCCCGGGCAGGGAGCGCCGGACTGGAGGTCGCGGCTGGGGAAGATGATCCGTGAGCTCGAGAATCCGGCGCTGCTGTACCTGGCGGCGCTGATGCACGACACGGGCAAGGGAAAAGCGGGCGACGATCATGCGACGGAGAGCTCGCGGCTGGCAGAGAGCCTGATGAGCCGGCTGGAGATGGATCCGTATGACCAGGCGATGGTGCTGCAGTTGATCGAGACGCACCTGGAGATGTCGTCGGCGCTGAGGAGGGACATCTTCGATACGGAGACGGTGCGGTCGTTTGCGGGCAAGGTGCAGACGCATGAGTCGCTGTGGATGCTGACGCTGTTTACGTATGCCGATATACGCGCGGTGCACCCGGATGCGCTGACGCCGTGGAAGGCGGAGAACCTGTGGCGGCTGTCGATGTCGACGGCGAACCAGCTGGACCGCAATGTGGACCAGGAGCGTGTGCAGCCGGCGCGCGGAGGCTATGCGAGGCGAGGCGGGGATGCGGGGCGGATCTCGCGGCTGCTGGCGCGGGCGCAGCCGGGCGAGCGCAAGGATCTGGAGCGGTTCGTCGAAGGCTTTCCGGAGCGGTATGTGCGCACGCGGCCGTCGAAGGTGATCTATGGGCAGTTCCGGATGGCGCAACAGCTGAAGAGCGAGGCGGTGCAGCTGGACTTTGAATATGCGCCGGAGACCAGCGAGATTACCCTGGTAAGCCGCGACCGGCCGGGTCTTTTTGCGGCGATTACGACGGCGCTGGCGGCATGGGGGATGAACGTCGTTACTGCGGAGGCGTTCGCGAATGCGGATGGCGTGGTGGTGGACAGCTTCCGGTTTCAGGACACGTTCCGCACTCTGGAACTGAATGAGAGCGAGCGCGAGCGGTTTGTGGCGAGTGTGCACGACGTGGTGGAGGGGCGAGTATCGGCCGAGGCGATGCTGAGCGGACGGCGGCGTGGGCGGCGAAAGAGCCCGCGTGTGGTGGTGGAGACGTCGGTGGAGTTCGACGATGGGGCTTCGGCGGCGAGCACGCTGCTGCAGGTGGTGGCGCAGGACGTGCCGGGGTTGCTGCGGACCATCAGCGTCACGCTGAGCGAGATGCGGTTCAATGTTGAGGTGGCCCTTGTAGACACGGAGGGCGAGACGGCGATCGACGTGTTCTACCTGACCCAGAATGGGAATCGCCTCACTGCGACTCAAAAAAGGGAGCTGCGCACGGCCCTGGTGGACGCGATTGAGGAGAATGCACGCTAAAGGTTGACCGGTTTCCGGAGAGATCTGCAACCGGATTGCACCAGATTTGCATCACAAGGAAACGAACTCAAGTTGAGGTGATCGCTCCAGGCCTGCCAAGGCGAAGATTTGGCAGTACGTATACTGAGCAATATGAGTACTGATCCCAACCAGACGACCACCAGCGGCCGACCGACTGCGGTTCCGCAGCGTAATGACCGCTACCTATTTGGAACACTGGAGAGCTTCGGGAAGAACCGCGAGAAGGTTGCCGAGGTGAACTGGGGCGATGACCAGCCGGAGGGTGTGTTGCTGGCGTCGCTGGACGGGGCGATCAATTGGGTCCGGAAGAACTCGGTATGGCCGATGACCTTTGGCCTGGCGTGCTGCGCGATCGAGATGATGTCGATGGGCGGGAGCCGGTACGACATTGCGCGATTTGGCGCGGAGGTGTTTCGTCCGAGCCCGCGGCAGAGCGACCTGATGATTATCGCGGGGCGAGTGTCACAGAAGATGGCGCCGGTGATTCGTCGGCTCTATGAACAAATGCCGGAGCCGAAGTGGGTGATCTCGATGGGTGCGTGCGCGACGTCGGGTGGAGTTTTCAACAATTATGCGCTGCTGCAGGGAGTGAATCAGGTGATCCCGGTGGACGTGTATGTGCCCGGCTGCCCGCCGCGCCCGGAGCAGTTGCTATACGCGATTACGCTGCTTCAGGAGAAGATTCAGGCGACGCGAGGAAGCCTGAAGGATACGCTGAATCTCACATGAGTTCTTTTGACAGTGGTGCTTGATTGGTAACTGGTGCGATATGGAGAAGCAGTAAGTCATAGTGAGATATTAGGAAACGCAGTAATTTTGTACTCGACACAGGCACTAAACGCGGTAAACTTTTTTGGAATTAACAAAGGTCCAGCAGACCGCACTGTCCCTACGAGTCTGCAGAACAAATCATGTAGTTTTCTTAGTGGAGGGTTGTCGAATGTCTTATCGTCCGTTTCGCAGTATCAGCCGGTTCCTGCTGGCTGCATGTGCGGTCAGCCTGGTAACAATGAGTCTGAACGCACAGAACACTGCAGCTCCCAGTGAAAACAACCCTTCGCGCGTAGATGTCTTCATGGGTTACTCGTACTTTGGCGCGCATGGGCAGTTAAAGCCACAGAACATCCGGTACTCGTCAATCGACCTTGGTGCGATTGGAAGCGGCGCCTACTACTTCAACAAGTACATTGGCGGCGAATTCACGTTCATTGCGAACCCCGACGGACAGAACGACGGTGCCTATGGCATGTACGTCGGCCCGATCGTCCGCGCCCCGATGGAAAACTTCACCCTCTTCGCCCATGCTGGAGCGGGCGCGACGAACCTTGGCGGACCGAACAGCGATGCGCCGGCGACCTTCGGTCACAACCGGTATACGTGGGGTCCGAGCCTTATCGTTGGCGGCGGCATGGACTACAACCTGCCCTTTATGGACGGCAGGTTGGGACTGCGCCTCTTCCAGGCAGACTACCGGTACCTGCACAACAACTACGGACCTGCGGTGAACCCGCCGACCTGCTGCGACATGGGTGGCCGTGCGAACCTCGGCGTGGCTGAGTTGAGCACTGGTCTGCTGCTGCACTTCGGTCACATCATCCCGCCGCCGCCGGTGCAGTACTCGTGCTCGGTGACGGCTCCGACGGGCACGGTCTATCCGGGCGACCAGGTGACGGTCACTGGAACGGCGACCAACCTGAACCCGAAGAAGACGGCAGCTTACAGCTGGTCGGCTGACCAGGGTGTCACTGCTACGAGCACCACGAACACGGTGACGATCGACACCAAGGCACTGAACCCCGGCACCTACACGGTGAAGGGCCACGTGGAAGAGGGCAAGAAGCCCGGTCAGTTTGCTGACTGCTCCGCGACCGTTACGGTCACGCAGTTCCAGCCGCCGACCGTCAGCTGCTCGGCCAATCCTTCGACGGTCAACCTCAACGAGCCTTCGACGATTACGGCGAACGGCGTGAGCCCGCAGAACCGGCCGCTGACCTACAGCTACTCCTCGACCGCCGGCTCCATTAGCGGCAACACGTCGACGGCGACCCTGACCACCACCGGTGTTGCTCCGGGAACGGTCACGGTTACCTGCAACGTTGTCGATGACAAGGCGCAGACGGCATCCGCAACTACGACGGTGACAGTGAACGCGCCGCCGCCGGTTGTGAAGCCCGAGACCAAGAGCCTCTGCTCGATCAGCTTCGATCGCGACACCAAGCGGCCGACTCGTGTGGACAATGAAGCCAAGGCTTGCCTTGACGACATCGCCCTGAGCGCGCAGCAGGATCCGAACGCCAAGCTGGCGGTTGTGGGTTCGGCAGCGAGCGACGAGAAGAATGCTGACAAGAACGCTGCTCAGCGCGCTGTCAACGAGAAGGAATACCTGGTCACGGAGAAGGGCATCGATGCCTCCCGCATCTCGGTTTACACCGGGACGGCCGGCACGAAGACCTCTGCGGCGACCCTGGTCCCAGACGGCGCAACCCTCGACACCTCGGGTCTGACCCCGGTGGACGAGTCGGCGGTCAAGCCGGTATCCCGGACTGCTCCGCCGAAGAAGGCGAAGCGCCACCACAAGAAGTAGTCGATAACCGCAGTTTCAACTGCAAACGGCTGACCGGGAAACCGGTCAGCCGTTTCTCTTTCTGCCAGCAGACAAGGCGGTGAAAGGGTGCTCTCCTCGGCAGGCATCACGTATGCGGGGCGTGAAACCTGCCGGGTCTGTCCCAAGGCGACAGATGTTAATCAGAAAGATGTTCCTTTCGGAGTACGCAGCTTGGGGGATACATCACGACCACCGTGCAATGCATTAATCTTGATGAAGGAGTACAGCAACAATGAAGGGAACTCTGCTTCGCCACCTCGGCGTCACAGTATTGGCTTGTCAGCTAGTGGGACTGCAGGCACACGCAGCCAACTGGTTTCCGCTGGGGCCGTATGGAGGCGACGCGCGTTCGTTTGGAATCGATCCGCACGACTCCAAGCATTTGTATCTCGGTACGCAGACCGGCTGGATCTACCAGAGCCACGATGGTGGGACCTCGTGGAAGCGCGTCACGCAGATCGACGGTAACAACGACCTGGTGATCGATCACATCTCGATTGATCCGGCGGCGCCCGAGCATATGATCCTTTCTGCCTTTCAACTGAACAAACCGGGTGGTGGCCTATACGTCAGCGACGATGGCGGCAAGCGCTGGGCCAAGGTGCCGGATATGACGGACCAGTCGGTGCGCTCGCTGACACGAGCCCCGTCTGATCCGAACCTCCTCATCGCGGGCACGCTTCAGGGTGTGTACCGCAGCAAGGACAACGGAAAGCACTGGGAGCTGATCAGCCCGCCGGGATCGAAGGAGATTCACGAGATCGAGTCGATCGCCATCAATCCGAAGGATCCGAACATCATTTTCGCCGGCACCTGGCATTTGCCGTGGAAGACAGTGGACGGTGGAGCGCACTGGCAGAACATTACCGCAAAGCAGGGCCTCATCGACGACTCGGATGTGTTCTCGATTGTCATCGATCCGACCAATCCGAACATCATGTTTGCGAGTGCGTGCTCAGGGATCTACAAGAGCGTGGACGCGGGCGGACAGTTCAAGGGTGGCGTGACGGTCAACAAGGCGCAGGGAATTCCGGCCACGGCACGCAGGACGCGAAAGCTGAAGCTGGATCCGACGAAACCAACCACAATTTATGCGGGCACGACGCAGGGTCTGTACAAGTCGACGGATGACGGATCGACGTGGGTGAGGATGACCAGCGGTGACGTCATTGTGAATGACGTGTACGTGGATCCGACTCAGCCGCAGCATGTGCTGCTGGCGACAGACCGCGGCGGCGTATTGCGCAGCGAAGACTCGGGCATGACGTTTCAGCCTTCAAACGAAGGCTTCACGCTGCGCCAGGTGGTGTCGTTCGCTGCCGACCAGAAGGATCCTGCGCAGCTGTACGTGGGTGTTGTGAACGACAAGGAGGTCGGCGGCGTCTTTACGAGCCGTGACGGCGGCGTGAAGTGGCAGCAGATGAGCAGCGGGCTCGGCGGCCGCGATGTCTACAGTCTGACGATGACGCCGGAGGATACGCTGCTGGCGGGCACGTCGCACGGCGTGTTCCGGATGACGGACGGGATGTGGACTCTGGCTTCAGACCTGGTTCCTCCGCCGGCTCCTCCCGCGAAGAAACCTGTAACGAAGAAGGGGGCTCATCCGGTGATCCCGCCTCCGCCGCGCAAACCTGCAGAGAAGGTATCGTCATCGCTGAGCACTGCGGCCGTCTACGCGCTGGCGAGCGGCACCGAGGGCATCTTTGCCGGAACATCTGCCGGGATATGGCGCAGCACGAATGGAGCGCAGGGCTGGACGCAGTTGCATGTGCCGCAGCTTACCGACGGTCGCCACCTCGCCTCGCACGGGCAGATGATTGTGGCGGCAAGCCTGGCCAATGCGGCGCTTTCAGAGAATGGCGGTGACAGCTGGACGAATCTCATGCCGCCGGCGACGCTGACGCAGATCAATGCACTGGCGATCGATGGCCTGGGTAATCTGTGGATCGGCGGACCGGAGGGTGTCTTCTACTCGACGGACCGTGGGGCCAATTGGAAGACGCTGCAAAACTTGTTTGTGCGCCACGTGGCCGGCATCTATTACGATGCAACGAACAAGCGCGTGCTGGTCGCTTCAGCGAGTGGCACGGTTGGGTTTGCGGCGTCGCTGCCAGACTACAGGGTCACGTACTGGGATACGGGCTGGGCGCTTCGCTTCCTGCGTCCGGTCGGCGATCATCTCGTCGGCGCAACGCTGTTCGACGGCATTGTGGTTGAGCCGAAGATGGTGGCGTCTCCATTCCCGGGTGAGCAGACGCATGGTCACACGGTGAAGGCTCGCTAAAAACGGTGGACGGTCAGCCGGGTTCTTGCGAGAATTCCGGCGATGATCCATCTCGCGCTTTTGGTTGCTGCATTTCTATTTCTGTGCTGGGTCGGATTGGCCGTTCTTGGTATGCTCGGCGGTCTCGTGTCCACCGGGTTCGCGCAGAATAAGGGTTGTGGTTGTCTTGCGCTGCTGTTTTCTGCGGGCGTAATGGCGGTGGTTCTGCTGGCTCTGCTCGTCTATATCACCTAGAGTGAGGCCGAGATATCACCTGGATACAGGTCTAAAATAGAGGCATGGATCGCAACGCAATCGAGGCCAGGCCGCGCCACTCTTTTCAGACCGATGATGCGGCACTGGAGCCGATTGCGGAGAAGGTGCAGCACGGCGAACGCCTGACCTACGAGGACGGGCTCGCACTCTATCGCAGCGGGGATATTCTCGCAGTGGGGTGGATGGCGAACCTTGTGCGCGAGCGCATGCACGCCGACATCGCCTACTTCAACGTCAACCGCCATATCAATCCGACGAACGTCTGCGTGGCGTCGTGCAGGCTGTGCGCATTTGGGCGCAAGAAGGGCGCTGCGGACACGTACACGATGGCGCTCGAAGAGGCGTGGGAGACCGCGGGGAAGGGCCTTACGGAGGCCGTGACGGAGTTTCATATCGTTGGCGGTCTGCATCCTGATCTTCCGTTCGAGTACTTCATGGACCTGGTGAGCGGGCTGAAGGAGCGCTACCCGCAGGTGCACATCAAAGCTTTTACGATGGTCGAGGTGGCGTTCCTCGCGAAGCGCGCGAAGCTTTCGATTGCCGAGACGCTGGAGCGCATGAAGGCTGCGGGTGTGGACTCGTGCCCAGGGGGCGGAGCGGAGATCTTCGCGGATCGCGTGCGGCATATCATCTGCGATCACAAGATCGACGGCAGCGAGTGGCTGGAGACGGCGCGGCTCGCGCACAAGGCGGGGCTCAAGTCGAATGCGACCATGCTCTACGGGCACATTGAGAACGATGAGGACCGCGTCGATCACCTGTTGAAGCTGCGCGCGGTGCAGGATGAGACGGGTGGATTCCAGACATTTATTCCGTTGAGCTTCCATCCGGACCACACGGCGCTCAGTCATCTGCCGAAGTCGACGGGCATGCAGGACATCAAGCAGATTGCAGTGAGCCGCTTGATGCTCGACAACTTCCCGCACATCAAGAGCTACTGGCAGATGGTGACGCCGAAGATGGCGCAGATTTCGCTGCGCTTTGGTGCGGATGATATCGACGGCACGGTGGTGGAGGAGAAGATCTACCATGATGCCGGCGCGACGACTCCGCAGGGGCTGCGGCGGCGCGATCTTGAGCGGTTAATCACAGAGGCCGGGCGCGTGCCTTTTGAACGCGACACCCTGTACCGCGCGGTGACGCGGAGCGAGGACAGCTTCACGG
>DATNAU010000190.1:0-5043 GCA_035572415.1 Acidobacteriaceae bacterium | reverse complement strand
CCCGTTAGGCGACCGTCGGCCAAGTCTGCCCGCGCTAGGCTACTGACGCCTTCACCGGCGCGGGAGGCGCGGTGTCGGTTGGCTCTGGAATAAGGTTCACCGTCTCGATGATGTCCAGGCCGGCGCGGCGCAGCAACTGATGGATGGTAGCTCCTGTCAGGCGGCTGGCGTCATACTCCACGCGCACCGTCTTGCCGCGCTCGTCAAATTCCATCTTGCGCACGCCGTACACGTCGCGTACTTTGGCCATCGCCAGCATCGCGCGCTCGCTCGGCGGCGCGCCATAGCGGTAGACCACATCCAGCTGCGTCATACACCGATTCTAACAGCGCACCCCACACGTCCTTCGCAGACCTAAAGCTTGTTCAGGTAGTCGATGATCTCTGCACTCGTCCAATCCTGTTCCGACACAAACTTTCTCCGCACAATGCCCTTCGGGTCGATCACGTAAGTCTCGGGGATCTTTACCGTGCCGTACATTGTCGGAATACGGAAGGACGGATCGCGCACCGTCAGAAAATCCACGTGGTAGGTCTTCAGGAACTGCGCATAGGCTTCAGGGTCCTCGTCATTGCTGATGCCCACGACCGTGACCTGCGGCATCGCGCGCTGCAACCGCTCCAGGCTGGGCAACTCATCCACGCACGGCACACACGAACTCTGCCAGAAGTTCAGCAGCACCACATGTCCGCGGAGCTTTGCCAGATCTACAGATCGCGTCCCGTCGCTGACCTGAAACTCCGGCGCCGCCTTCCCGATCCGCGCTGGATGCGCCCCGCGATCACATGCCCCGGCAAGCAGCGCACAAATCGTCATTGCCAGCAGCCACTGCACCCGCCTCATTGAAAACCCCGACACACGCATCCTCACTTCCTATAATACGAACCTGTGACCGATTCCATCAGTGCTGCCAGCGGCCCGCAGGATTCAAGCGCACCCTCGCTCCGCCTCTCCGTCATCATTCCCGCGCGCAATGAGGCTGCGAATCTTCCCGCCTGCCTCGCATCTCTCGTCTCGCAGTCCGACGACGGGTTCGCGCTCGGCTCTGAATGGGAACTGCTCATCGTTGATGACGATTCCACCGACTCCACGCGCGCTATCGCCGACGAAGCCGCGGCATCCCACGCCGGCATCGCAGTCCTCTCCGCTCCGCCGCTTGACCTCGGCCCGCACCGCGGGTTCACCGGCAAAACCAACGCCTGCTGGGCCGGCGCGCAGCAGGCCCTCGGCGCATGGCTGCTCTTCACCGACGCCGACACCATTCACGAGCCCGGCGATCTCTCCCGCGCCATCCACGAGGCGGAGAAATATCACGCCGCCCTGCTCTCTTACTCCCCAAGGCAGATCGTCACCGGCTTCTGGCAGCACGCGCTCATGCCGCTGGTCTTCTCTGAGCTGGCGAGTGTCTACCCGCCCAAGCAGGTCAGCGATCCCAACTCACGCCTCGCAGCAGCCAACGGACAGTTCCTGCTCGTGCAGCGCGAAGCCTACTTCGCCGCCGGCGGCCATCGCACAGTCGGCCGCGAAGTCCTCGAAGATGTCGCCCTCGCCCGCGCCATCAAGCGCAACAGAAGTATCCGCTTCCGTTATGCCCCGGACGCCCTCGCCACCCGGATGTACCGCGCCTTCCCGGAGATGATCGAGGGCTGGACAAAAAATCTCGCCCTGCTCTTCCCCAGCCCCATCGCGCTCGCCCTCTGGCGCATCCTCGATGTACTGCTCTACTTCGGTCTGCCCGTTGTGGCCCTTGCCCTCAGCGCATATGGCCGCCCGTACTGGGAGCCCGCCATCGTCTGGATTCTCTGGGTGCGCACGCTCTTCCGCTTCTATCACCGCGTCATGCGCTCACACTTCCCCGCAGTCGACATCGCCATCTCCATCCTGGCGGTCCCGCTCTTCGTCTGGCTACTGTTCCGCAGCACTCTCCACAATCGGCTCCGCAAATCGGTCGCCTGGAAGGGACGAAGATACACCGCTTAGGCTCCGCATCAATCCCCTGCCGCCGCTCATCCAATACTTGACGGCGGTCGGCTGGTTGCTGCTGTAACCTTTTCCTTACTATCTGCTCTTATGTATCAGAGCTAATTGACGGATACCCATGGTTCTTCTCACTCGTAAAGCCGAATTCTCCGCCGCCCACTACTACTGGAACGCTGCCTGGTCGGCAGAGGAGAACGCGCGCTTCTTCGGCAAATGTGCCAACCGCAATGGGCATGGCCACAACTACACGCTGGAGGTCACCGTCGCCGGCGAGGTCGATCCCGTCACCGGCTTCGTCGTCGATCTGAAGGAGCTCAAGGACATCCTGGAGCGCGAGGTCGTCTCTGTTTACGACCACCGCCACCTGAACCTCGAAGTGCCCGAGTTTGCCTCGCGCATCCCAACCACGGAAAACATCGCCGTCGCCATCTGGGACCGCCTCAACGGCAAAGTCCCCAGCGCCAGCCTCTTCCGCGTCCGCGTCTACGAACTGCCCGACCTGTTTGCCGACTATTACGGAGAGCAGGCATGACCTCCTCCGCCAGCAACTCGCAGCCGCAGCATCCGCGCGCCTACCTTTCGCGCCGATACCATCTGTCCGCCTCGCATCGCCTGCATGTGGACTCATTCACCGCCGAGCAGAACCGTGCCGCCTACGGGAAATGCAACAACCCGCACGGCCACGGCCATAACTACACCATCGAGGTCACGCTCGCCGGCCGGATCCATCCTGCAACGGGTATGGTCTGCGATCTCGCCGCGCTCGATTCCTTCGCGCAAACAAATCTACTCGCCGTATTCGACCACATGAATCTCAACACGCTCGCCCCCTTCCGCGAGCGCGTGCCTACCACCGAAAATCTCACTGTAGAAATCGCACACATTTTTCAGAGCTTTCCGCACGCAGAACTGACCCGCGTGCGCGTCGAA
The DNA here is from genome assembly GCA_035572415.1 of Acidobacteriaceae bacterium. Classification (GTDB taxonomy): domain Bacteria; phylum Acidobacteriota; class Terriglobia; order Terriglobales; family Acidobacteriaceae; genus Edaphobacter. The sequence goes on along the minus strand of DATNAU010000190.1, from coordinate 2,133 downwards.
GAGACCAGCAACAACTCATTTGAATACGCGCTGCGTCAGATGCCTTCGCCGCAGCGCACCACGACGAAAGGCTAACCAACCATGAGCCCACTCACCACACCGGAAGCCACCGCCGCCTCGCTCACCACGCAGGAACTCTACCGCGAACTGCTGCTCCGCATCGGCGAAGACCCCACGCGCGACGGTCTGCTGGACACTCCCGAGCGCGTCGAAAAATCCATGGCCTTCCTCACCCGCGGCTACACCCAGGACGTTCCCACCGTCCTGCATGGCGCGCTCTTCGACGTCGACTACGACGAGATGGTCATCGTCAAGGACATCGAGTTCTTCTCGCTCTGCGAACACCATCTGCTTCCCTTTTTCGGCAAAGCGCATGTCGCTTATCTTCCCAAGGGCAAGGTCATCGGGCTTTCCAAACTCCCCCGGCTGGTCGATGTCTTCGCCCGTCGACTCCAGGTTCAGGAGCGCCTGACCGCACAGATCGCCGACGCTGTGACCGAAGCCATCGATCCGCAGGGTGTCGCGGTCATCATGGAAGCCCAGCACCTCTGCATGATGATGCGCGGTGTGGAGAAGCAGCACTCCGCCACCGTCACCTCGGCCATGCGCGGCGTCTTCAAGACGCAGTTACAGACGCGCAATGAATTTCTCTCGCTGGTGCGGCGCCAAAACAGCGCCATCTAATCGGCTATCGCGTCCTGCACGATCGTTCCCTGATGGAACACGATCTTCCATCCCTCCGCTGTCCTGCGCCAGATGGTCGCTCGCCGCGTCAGGCGGGCGTGGTCCTGCAGCAGCGTGTACGTCAGCAGATAGAGACCTTCCGCAAGCCGCTGACAGCAAAACTCGCTCGTCTCCCACACATCTGCATGCGGGGCCGCATGACGTCGTTCCAACTCATCCAGCACAAATGCGCGATCGTACCTGCGTCCGGATGCGCCTACCTCCCGGAACTCATCCATCATCATCCGTTCGAAGTCGGCGCGTGTTGCCCCCAACTCCGGCCGATGAAAGATTGGCTCGCGCGAGCGCAACTCCTCCAGCACGTATTCATCGTTATCTTCCGTCGAACATCGTCCGGTGTAGCCTGCTCTCATCGCGTCTTCCTCTAGTTCCAACGATACAATCGCCAAGGCGCCCTTCACGCCGCAGACGATCCAGACTCCCCATGAATGGTCTTCTCATCCTCGACAAACCCGCAGGCATCACCTCGCACGATGTGGTCGACATCGTGCGCCGCGCCACGGGCGAGCGCTCCGTCGGCCACCTCGGCACGCTCGATCCCATGGCCACCGGTGTCTTGCCGCTGCTGCTTGGCAAGTACACACGCCTCGCGCAGTTCTTCTCCACTGCCGACAAATCCTACGAAGGCGCCATCCGCTTCGGCTTTGCAACCGACACCTTCGATGCCGAAGGAACTCCCGCCTCCGACCCGCAGCCGCTCACTCTCTCGCTCGAAGCACTCCGCAGCCTCGCCTCGCGCTTCACCGGCGAGATGCTGCAGACCCCGCCGGTCTTCTCCGCCAAGAAAGTCGGCGGCGTCCCCGCGCACAAGCTCGCCCGCGCCGGCAAACCCGTTGAAGTCAAACCCGCACGCATCATCATCCATCGCTTCGCACTGCTCTCGCTCGAAGGCCCTTCGCCCACGGAAATGCAGGCTGGCTTCGAGATCTCCGTCTCCGCCGGCGGCTACGTCCGCTCCGTCGCGCATGAACTCGGCCAGCTCGCAGGGTGCGGCGCACATCTTGCATCGCTCCGCCGCACGCAGGCCGGCCCCTTCACTCTTGCGCAGTCGATCACCGTCGAAGAACTCAAATCACTCGCCGCGGATCCCACCGCCATTGAGGCCCGCCTGCCCCATCCGCGCACGTTGCTGCCCGAGATGCCGTCCGTAACGATCAGCGATGAACTCGCCGGCCGCATTCGCAACGGCATGACGGTCAATCTGCCGGACTTCTCCTCCGCGCCGCTGGTCAAAGTCTTCACCGGTCCCACGGAACTTCTCGCGATCGTCAAACGCGTCGCGGGAACACTCATGCAGCCAACAGTGGTCCTCGGCTAAAAACGGAAATGCGCGGACGCCTCCGCGCGCCCGCGCACCTCAGTCGATTCCCGAATCCTATCGGCGATCAC
>DATNAU010000189.1:0-3691 GCA_035572415.1 Acidobacteriaceae bacterium | reverse complement strand
GACCGGAATAACTCAAGTGCCAACTTTCTTTGGATGCAGCGCCCGGCAGACTTACCAGGGTACTGTCTTTCCCCACACCCTACCCCCTAAACCCTACCCCCTGCGCCCTCCCTAACTCCTCTCAAACCAAATGCATCCGCGGCACCAGGGGGGTACTACCCCCCCTAGTCGTAATACTCCAGCCCCAGGTGCGTAATCAGATCCTCGCCCATGATGTGCCGCAGGGTGTTCTTGAGCTTCATGGACTGGATGAACAGGTCATGCTCCGGATAGAGCCCCGGCGCCGACTGCGGGCTCTTGAAGTAGAAGCTCAGCCACTCCTGAATGCCCAGATGCCGCAGCTCCGGCGTCCTCTGCGCCAGGTCAAGGAACAAGACCAGGTCCAGCGCAATCGGCGCCGCCAGAATCGAGTCCCGGCACAGGAAGTCGACCTTGATCTGCATGGGATACCCAAGCCATCCGAAGATGTCGATGTTATCCCACCCCTCCTTGTTATCCCCCCGAGGCGGATAGTAGTTAATCCGCACCTTGTGGTAGATGTTGCCGTATAACTCGGGGTACTTATCCGGCTGCAGGATGTACTCCAGCACCCCCAGCTTCGACTCCTCCTTGGTCTTGAACGACTCAGGATCGTCCAGCACCTCGCCATCCCGGTTGCCCAGAATGTTGGTCGAATACCACCCGCTCACCCCCAGCATCCTCGCCTTGAACGCCGGCGACAGGACCGTCTTGATCAGCGTCTGCCCCGTCTTGAAGTCCTTCCCGCAGATCGGCGCGCCATTCTGGCGCGAAAGCTCGATCATGCACGGCAGATCGACGGTCAGGTTCGGCGCCCCATTGGCAAACGGCACCCCCTCCTTCAGCGCCGCGTAGGCATAGATCTGCGATGGCGCAATGGCCGGGTCGTTCTCGTTCAGCCCCTTCTCAAACGAAGCGACGCTCTCATGCACCGCCGTCGGCTCCAGGAAGATCTCAGTCGACCCGCACCAGATGACGACGACCCGCTCCACCTGCGACTTGAACCTCTGAATGTCGTTCCGCACCTGCTGCGCCAGGTCGCACTTGTTCTTGCCCTGCTTCACATGCGTGCCGTTGAGCCGCTTGACGTAGTACTGGTCGAAGACGGCGGGCATCGGCTTAATGGACTCAAGAAAGGGCTTGATGCTCTCCAGATGATCGCGGTCGAGCACGGCAGCGTGGCTGGCGGCGCCGTACATGTCCTCCGGGAAGATGTCCCAACCGGTAAAGACGATGTCGTTGAGATCGGCGAGCGGAACGAAGTCCTTCACCAGCGGCGTCCGGTTCTCGGTGCGCTTGCCCAGTCGGATGGTGCCCATCTGCGTGACCGAGCCAATCGGTTTGGCCAGTCCCTTGCGGACGGCTTCCACGCCGGCGATCAGCGTGGTCGCAACAGCGCCCATGCCGACGACCATGACGCCCAGCTTGCCCTTTGCGGGCTGAGGTGCTCCCTTGCCTTTTGCTGCCGAATCAGTCTTTGCAGTCATTTCCCTACAAGCCTTTCCATGAATGCAGATGTGAGGTGGACCAAACAATCAGTCTATACGGCAGGGCAGCGGATAGCGCCTCTGCACGCTGGACGCTCCACCCTAGACGCTCGTCTCAGCTGGGCGGACGCGGTTGCGCCAGTGGGTCCAGACAAACCACACGATGGCGAGGACCAGCAGGACCTCCACGCCGAGGTGGAAGCGGTGGTAGATGGCTTTGAAGCGCGGGTCGCTGTCCCACGCCTGACCCAGCTTCATGCCCGCGTAGCCGAGGACGAAGCACCACGGCCATGATCCGATAAAGGTGTAGACATGAAAGCGAAGCTGGGGCATCTTCGCGATCCCGGCAGGCAGAGCGATGAAGGTGCGAATGACGGGCAGCAGGCGTCCGATGAAGACGGTGATGCCGCCGAAGCGGGCGAAAAAGTGCTCGGCGCGGTCAAGGTCATGCTCATTGAGCAGGATGAAGCGACCGTAGCGTGCGATGAAGGGACGGCCGCCGCGAGCGCCGATCCAGTAGGCGACGGCTGAGCCGAGATTGCAGCCGAGCGCGCCGGCGGTCGCGATGCCGAAGAGGCTCAGGCGCCCGGCATGCACCAGGTAACCCGCGAAGGGCATGATGATTTCAGAGGGCAGAGGGATGCAGGCCGACTCGATGGCCATCAGCAGAAGCACGCCCCCGTAGCCGCTGGCGGAGATGACAGCAATGATGAAGTGGCCCAGCGCAGCGAGGATTTTTTCGCTCATGCGCCTTTGAGTGTACCTTGACGCGCCGGAGCTCTTCGCATAAGGTCAGACTATGAGATTCGGTCGCTCGATGCGCTTGACGGGCTGTTGTCGCAGCTCTCTGTGTTGTCGCGGCGGAATCGTGTGCTAAGCCGGATCAGGGTTTAGCTGCCGCCCGCGCCCGTTCCACAGCGCGGGTTTTGTTGTTTCCGGGCCTCCCCAACCTTTGAGGATCGACCCATGCATCTTGTCCCCGAGTATTGCCTCGTCTCCTGTCGCCTCTGTCGCGTGGCCGCGCGCTGTTGTTGCGCGTAGCTTCGCCGGGCCTTTCCGCAATTCCGTTTTTCCCTTCAGAACCTTCGAGGAGCTTGCTGTGAGACTGCAGAAGACGAGCGTGTATCTGGGCATGTTGCTGGCCGCGATGCTGGCGGCGGGAATGCCGCTGCGCGCGCAGATTGTTGGCGGAACTATCAGTGGCACGGTTGAGGACGTCTCCGGCGCGGCGGTGCCGGACGCGACCGTGACCGTGCGCAACGTGGAGACCGGCGCGGTGCGCACGGTGACGAGCGGCGGAGATGGGCGCTTTTCAGCGCCGTCGCTGCCGGTCGGGGTGTATTCGATCGCGGTTTCCCACGACGGGTTCGGGACGCAGAAGCGCGACGGCGTCTCTCTGGTCATTGCGCAGACGCTGGACCTGACGTTTCAGCTGGCCATCGCCGAAGTGCAGCAGCAGGTGGTTGTGAGCACGGCGGCTCCGGCAGTGAACACCACGACGCAACAGGTGTCGGGACTTATCGACGAGCGGCAGGTGAAGCAGCTTCCGCTGAACGGGCGCAGCTACGACGAGTTGCTGACGCTGAATCCATCAGCCGTCAATGCCACCGGTGAGCGCGCCGGCGGCGTTGGGACGTCGAATTCGTCGGTGGGCAACATGTTCTCGGTGAGCGGGCGCAGACCGCAGGACAATCTGTTTCTGCTGAACGGCATCGAGTACACCGGAGCCTCGCTGATCAACGTGACGCCGGGCGGCACGAGCGGCGAGTTGCTGGGCGTGGATGCAGTGCGCGAGTTCAACGTGGTGACGGATACCTATGGCGCGAGCTATGGCAAGCGCGACGGCGCGCAGGTGAGCATTGTGACCTCGTCGGGCACGAATGAGGTGCACGGGTCAGCCTTTGAGTTCCTGCGCAACAGCGCGCTTGATACGCGGAATTATTTCGACCAGGCGCAAATTCCGGAATTCCAGCGAAATCAGTTTGGCGCGGCGCTCGGCGGCCCGCTGCGGAAGAACAAGCTGTTCCTCTTCGGCAACTACGAGGGATTCCGCCAGCACCTGCATCAAACCGGCGTGGACCTGGTCCCTGATGAGAACGCGCGCAGCGGATACTTACCATGCAAGCTGGCGAGCCCCGCGCCGGCAGTCTGCCCGGCGTCCGGACTGGTTTTTGTCGGTGTTTCGC
>DATNAU010000188.1:0-4615 GCA_035572415.1 Acidobacteriaceae bacterium | reverse complement strand
AGGGCCAAGGAACGCCTTGGTCGCGTACTGCGCAAGATCAGCCTGCGTGAGCTGCTTGCTGCTGGGAACGCGCTTGGACACATCGCCGGCCTGCCCGCGGGAATGGTACTCGGCATAGGTGGACGTCTTGAGCCTTCCGCCCCACTCCTTCCAGCCTGCTGGATCGAGCGGCGCCCGGAAATCCGTGTTGATGAAAACCGCCGTCGAGTAGTCGCGCCATGGCCGGCCAAGCAAAATGTCCGGCGTCGCGGAAGGATTTGCCGGATCGGCAGTGACGATGCAGTTGCGGAACACATATCCCGAATCCTCCGACGGCCGGAGCCGTGACTGCGCGGTGATGGTATCCATCGAGTGCGGCATCACGTGAATCTCGCAGCGGTCGAACACCGCGCGCGCATCGCCGAAGATGAAGTCCACGTGCCCCTCGATGTAGCAGTCGGCGAAATAGTCGCGCGCCGCATAGCACGTCGCCGAAGCGTCGCCCGTCGCCTGCGCCGGCCTGTCGCTCGCCGTTCCGGTCGGTCGCGGTTGCGTATGGCAGAGCTTCGAGTCCGCGTAAAGCGTGTCCTGGAAGCCGAGGAACCGCACATGGCGGAACACCTCGCGATCGCCAGTGATGTGCAGCGCAACCGCCTGCGACGTCATCTCGGTGCGCGCATGGCGCTTCTCGAAGTCGTTGGCGATGGTGAGGTTTTCCGCGGTGAAGTCGTCGCCGGTCACCATCACCGTCGCGGAACGCCCAGTCCCAAGCTGCCGCCCATCAGGCCCAGGCGTCAGCGCGGCGTTGTCGTAGATCAGCACCGTATCCTGCGGAGTCTTGCCCAGCCCGTGTAGCTCAACGCCGTTGGTCGCCACATTGATCAGGTCTCGATACACGCCGGGCTTGATGTTGATCCGAAGGTTGCCATCCGGCGCGGAGTTCACGGCCTCCTGCACCGTTTTGAACTGGCCCGAACCGTCGGCCGCGACCGTAACGACTTTCTTCTTCGGGGCCTTCGCGTGCGCGGAAAGGGGAAGCAGAAGAGCGGCGGTAAGAGAGGCGGCAACGCAAATGCGGTTCATGATTTCTCCGGAGTGTCGATTCGGAGAGAATCATACGCGGTCAGACCAATTCGGTGCGAGCCTTCAGGATGCGGTACTGGTCTGCTGTACCGGAGCGCGCGGCGACTCGTCGGTCGCTTCCACTGGAGCATGCCGCTGAGCGATCAGCACGACAACAAGCCCAACGATGGAGCTGAGTAAGGCTGCGATCTGGGCATTGCTCATGGTGTGGTGGACATAAAGCTTCGGATTGATGCGCACAAACTCGACCAGGAAACGGCCCACACCGGAAAGGGCCAGATAGACGCCTGTCATCCAGCCGGCAGGATGAGCCCGCTTGCCGAGTTGCCAAAGAAACCAGAACAGAGCCAGCGAAAAAAGCAGCTCGTAGATGGGCGTCGGCTGCACCAGGGCATTCGGCGGGTTCGGCGGGACCAGCGCATTCTTCGCCATGTGAACGCCCCAGGGAAGCGTGGTGTTGATGCCGTAATCGCCGTCGCCGGAAAGCAGGCAGCCGATGCGGCCAATGCCATAACCGATGGCCGCCGCGGGAGCCGCCAGATCCAGCATGCGTACGGCGCCGACGCGCGCGCCGGGCGTGCCGGGATTTTCAAGCGACTTCCAGTTCGCGCCTCTGAAGCGCGCGCGATGCCCCTCGATCATCAGCACTGCAATGCCGGCGCACAGGCCGCCGAACCAGGCAAAACCATCCCGGAACCAGACGAGGAAGCCAAGCAGAACATCGAGAGGATGGTTCCAGCCGGGCTGCGTAATGATTCTGAGCGCATACCTCATCTCGCGGATGTTCTGCAGTTCATGCCAGCTCTTGGCGCCAATGATGCCGAAGATCACCACCAGCGCCACAACATTGAGCGCATCGGCGGATACACGATGCCGCGTAAAGTTCTTTTGCAGCACCAGGACGGCCGCAACCGCGGCCAGCCAGAGCATCAGGCCGAACGTACCGGGCTGGAACGGTCCAAACGTGGAGTGAAAGAGGTGAATGGGCCCAATGGCGGGCAGGTAGGGATACATAACGCTGGATAAAGTATAGACGCGAAAGGGGCGGACTCGACTGCGACCCACGCATCGGCTACGCTAGGGCCATGCCGACCACCAGCGCCCCTGCCTTTCCGCCTGCCGTCGATATGCAAGTACTCGTCTCCAAGCAACAGCTTGCCGACCGCGTGGCCGAGCTCGGACGCCAGATCACCGCCGATTACCAGGAGCAGTCCACCGGACATCCTCTGGTATTGATCGGCGTACTGAAGGGCGCGGCTATTTTTCTGAGCGACCTCGCGCGCGCGATCGCCATCGACAACACGTTCGATTTTGTGGCGGTTTCCAGCTATGGCCGGGCGCGCGTATCCTCGGGCGCAGTGAAGCTGATCAAGGACATCGACAATCCGATCGAGGGCCGTCACGTCATTCTGGTGGAGGACATTCTCGACACAGGGCTCACGCTCAGCTATCTGCGCGGCCTGATGTTGCAGCACAAACCTGCATCACTGAAGATTGCCACCTGCCTCGACAAACCCGAACGGAGGCTGGTGCCGATTGAAGCGGACTACGTTGGATTCAAGATTCCCAACCAGTTCGTGATCGGCTATGGGATGGACTATGCGGAGGTCTACCGCAACGTCCCGGACATCCGGCTCTTCCCCAATGACGCAGGCCATTGACCAACAGATCCTACAATGCCCAGAGGGGCGATCGATGATTCCAGCATCTCCAGCCGTGGAGGCACAGGCCACTGCAGGCAGCGCAGTGCCCGCCTCGGAGGGAGTGCAGGCGCTGCTGGATGCTTCCGCGATGCTGCTGGCCAGCGTGAGCGTGGATGAGGTGGTCGCCCGCATCGTCGACCTGGCGCGGCAGATCATCAAGGCCGACGCTTATGCCGTATGGCGGACTTATGACGGGCGCTGCTGGCGAGTACTGGCCGCCAGCGGCCTCTCGCCGGACTACCGCCGGGAGCTTTTGGCCAAGGAACCCATCGTTCCGCAGTTCCAGGCCATCCCGGACGTGACCCGCGACGATGTCGTAGGTCGCTATGAACAGATCTATAAAGAGGAAGGCATCCGCAGCCTGCTGGTGGTCCCGCTGCAACTTGCCGATCCTCTGCCCGATGGACCGAATGGCGGGACCATCACGTTTTACTGGCGCACGCAGCGCGAGCCCTCGCACCTCGACATCTTCTATGCCTCGGCGCTGGCCAATCTCTCTTCCGCCGCGCTGCGCATCAGCGAGCTGCATGAGCAGAACCAGCGCGAGAAGGCTCGGTTGGCATTCCTTGCAGAAGCCAGCGAGTTGCTGGCGTCGTCGCTCGACTATGAAATTACATTGGAGCGCGTGGCACGGCTGGCAGTCCCCCGCGTCGCTGACTGGTGCACGGTCCAGGTAGTCGAGAATGGCGCGCTGACACGTGTCGCGGTTGCGCACGCTGATCCCGAGATGGTGGAGCTGGCTCACGAGTATTTGGCGCGGTATCCTGAAAAGCCGCGCGAGGACCGGGGACTGGGCCGTGTGCTGCGCACCGGCGAGCCGGAGTTTGTGCCGGCAATCACCGAAGAGCTGCTTTCGGAAGGGATTCCCGATCACGAGCAGCGTGCGATGTTGCAGCGCCTTGGACTGACGGCAAGCATCGTGGTGCCGCTCAAGTCGCGCGGCAAGGTGCTGGGAGCGATCCGCCTGCTCGCGTCAGGTGAGCGGCGATTCCGTGAAGATGATGTGCGTCTCGGCGAGGACCTCGCGCGACGCGCCGGCGCGGCCATCGAGAATGCGCAACTGCACCGCGCCGTGCTGGAGCAGGAGAACCGCTTCCGGCTGGCACACGCAGCGGCGCGAATGGGCGCGTGGAGCTGGGACATCGTGAACGGACGCATGACGTGGTCCGACGAATTCCGTGAGTTGCATGGACTGAGCCACAACGCGGCATCGACCGAGGGCGCAGGACCGGGGCTGATCTATCCAGATGATCGCGAGCGCGTGCTGCGCGAGATGCAGGAAGCGTTCGATCAGGGTGGCGAGTTCGTCTCCGTAGAGCACCGGGCCATGCGCTCCGACGGCACGGTCTTCTGGGTGCACTCGCGCGGCAGGATTGAGCGAGACAACGATGGCCGCGCCATAGGCGTCGTCGGCATTGCCATGGACATTACCGAGCGGCGCCAAGCCGAAGAAGCGCTGCGCAAGACGGAAAAACTTGCCGCCGCGGGACGGCTGGCGGCCACTGTCGCACACGAGATCAACAATCCGCTGGAGTCGATCGTCAACCTGGTCTACTTGAGCCGCAGCGCAGACGGATTGCCGGAAAAGGTAGCTTCCTACCTGAAAACAGTTGACGAAGAACTGATGCGCATTGCGCAGATTGTGCGTCAGACGCTGGGCTTCTACCGCGAGTCCGTGGGGCCGCGGAAGAGCGACGTCGGCCTAATTGTGGGCCAGACGGTGGAGGTTTACCGCAGCCGCATTGCATCGCGTGACGTTCAGTGTGAGATGGAACTGGAGAACGGGTTGTTTGCGTATGTAGTTCCGGGTGAACTGAAGCAGGTGGTCGCAAACCTCGTCTCGAACGCTG
>DATNAU010000187.1:0-30171 GCA_035572415.1 Acidobacteriaceae bacterium | reverse complement strand
GAAGCGATCGTGCGCGCGGCGGAAGCAGGCGATGCAGCAGCGGAAGCGAGTCTGCGGCGACTCGAAGAGCGGATCGCACGGGCCATGGCCAGCGTCATCAACCTGCTCGATCCGGATGTGATCGTGGTGGGCGGCGGATTGTCGAAACTGGATCGCATTTACCGCAATGTGCCGCCACTTATCGAGCAGCATCTGTTTGGGGGCGGCACGCTGGCGACGCCGATCCGGAAGGCGAAGCACGGCGACGCGAGTGGGGTGCGCGGCGCGGCCTGGCTTTGGCCGCACGAGTGATTTTTTTTTTGATATATATTGGCGCGTAAAATTCCTGTTTTCAGCAGGATACGCCAGCTTTGAGCCTGCAACATATTGAAAACAGGAGACTTGCGTACAAATTCCTGCTTTCTGTGAGTTACGTGGCCGAGTCTGCATCGACCCAAGAAAAAGGGCTGCAAAAACGACGAAAGCGGCGAGTTCGCCGCTAAGGTTCCTAAGTCTCGTGGATTCTATTTTACCAAGTGGGCGAAAACTAAATTGCCACTCTTTGGAAAAATATATCCTGCGCGGGTGGAGCGATTTACGCGGAAACAGCGTCTCGCATGGGCTTGACATCGCTGGAACAAAAAACGCATCTCGAGCTGTAAGCTGACAGCTTTTCAGCTTAGAGCTTGAGCGCGGGCGGTTCGGGGTTGCGGGCGAGGGCCACGCGGGGGATGCCCTGGAGGTCGTCGACGAAGCGGACGGAGCTCCAGCCGGCGAGCAGTTGCGCGACGGCATCGCGCTGGCCATGGCCGATCTCCAGGGCGAGCAGGCCCTTGGGGACGAGCGCGGCGCGGGCCTGCGGGATCAACCGGCGGTAGATGGCGAGGCCGTCGTCTACTCCCGAAATGACAGGTGCAAAGAGCGCGGTGGCCGGTTCGTAATCGCGGACCTGGGGGTGAAGGGCTGCGCGGTCGGACTCCGGGACGTAGGGCGGATTGGAGACGAGTACTTCGTACCGTTCTCGACGCGCTTCGCGCGTGGCTGTCGCTTCTCGCGTATGACCTTTGTGGCGAACGCTGTCGAGCAGGTCGGATTGGATAAAGTCGATACGGTCTGCGAGGTTGTGGCGGGCTGCGTTTTCGCGGGCGATGTCCAGCGCCGTGGGAGAGATGTCGGTGGCTGTGATGTGTGCGTGCGGCAGATGATGCGCGAGCGCGAGCGCGATGGCGCCGGAACCCGTGCCGATGTCGAGGATGCGCGACTGTTTCTCTGACCTAAAGGCAAATGCGGGGGTCCCTCGACTCCGCCGCTGCGCGGCTTCGCCCGGGATGACCGCATCTTTGTTATTCCCGGAGCTGATTAGCTCGGAGAGGACGGATTCGACCAGGTGTTCGGTTTCGGGCCGTGGGATGAGGACAGCGGGAGTGACGCGGAAGGAGAGGCCGTAGAACTCCTGCTCGCCGGTGATGTACTGGATTGGCTCGTTCTTCAGGCGGCGAGCGATGGCGGCATCGTAGGCGGCCTGCTGTTCTGGTGCGATTTCGCGATCTGGATTGGCGTAGAACTGCGTGCGCGTGATGTTGAGCGTGTGCAGCAGGAGCGTGAACGCGTCGCGTGCGGCGGATTCGCGCAGCTCATGCGAAGCGGTGAGTTGCGCGGTGGCGCGGGCGAGGATGGCGGAGAGCGTTGTCAGGTTTCAGTTCTCAGGTTGTTGCGCGTCGGTCGAAGGGTCGGTCTTCTCTTTGATGAACCCCTCGGTGAGAGGGAACATTGACTCCGGCAGCCTGCCATCATCGACGGAAATCGTGACGTGAACATAGTCACTGGTGTTCTCAACAAGAAGGACTTCAAATTGATACAGCTTTGATTCGACCTCAATCTGATAAGCCTGCGACTCGCGCAGTTCGTCGATGAGTTGCTCGCACGGTTTGCCTGACCATCGCGTTACTTCGGCCCCGAGTACGGGTGCCCATTTCGCTCGCCTGTCTCTCCATTTCATCGGTATTCACGGCCCTACTTCGTCTGGGCGATGCGGATGATGTTGCCGTCGGGGTCGGTGACGGAGATCATATCGACGGTGTGGGCGTGGCCTGCTGCATCAGTGGAGGTCGATGCAGCACGCTTGAATTCCACCTGCTGGCGCTTGAGCTGCGCGGCGGATTTCTCGATATCCGGCGTGGAGAGGACGATGCTCGAACGAAAACCGAGATCGCTGGCAGGAACGATCTCAACGGATTCGCCGGAATTTCCGGGAAGGTCGAGGCGCGCGGCGTTGTTGTGCGATGGCGAGAAGCCGAGCTTCTGGATGTAGAAGGTGCGCGCAGCGGCGGGGTCGTTCATGGAGAGCGCGACCACGGTCATCCTGTCGCCCACGCGGTCGGGGCCGAGGTGCTGGCCAACGTCCTTGGAGTGAAAGGACGCGGGCATGTACTGGGTGTACTCGATGTTCTGCGGGCCGGAGGGCTGGTCAGGGCCTTTCATGGTGAAGAGCAGGTTGCCCGCGCCGGCCGTGCGTACCGAGATGGGGGTCAGGCCTTCGGAGACGTAGAAATCGTGCAGCGCATTCAGGTCCATGCCTTCAAAACAGAGATGCAGAAAGCCGGTCTGGGTGTCCCGGGGTGTGACCGGGTAGATTTCGATGTACTGTTTGTCATTGATCTTGATGAAGGACTGCGAAACAACGTCGCCGTTCTTGCGATCGAAGGGATGGTCGAATCCGAGCTTGTGGTAGAAGTCCACCGACGCGTTCATGTCCTTCACGCGGATGGCGATGTGGGCGATGCCGTTCATGTTGGGCGATGCGGCGGCCGGGGCAGACGTTTCCGGCGGCATAGCGTCGTTCAGGCGGTTCTGCGCCGAAGCAAGCACAGGCGTAAGGATGGCAACGGTGAGAACGAGCGAGCAGGCGGCGGTGCGACGAAGGAACGGCATCTGGAACGTCCTTTGAGGGGATGAATCCCCGGCGTAAGGATTGTCGCAGAGCGGGTTCTGAGTTGTCAGGTGAGGAGAGGTGGAGGGGAGTGCCTGGCGATTGGATCGCCGCGCGCCTCCCGCTCCTGGTAGTGCGGGTTTAGGGGGTAAAAGCAACTGCGGAAATGGACCAGACCTTGGGAGAGGGGTCTTCTTCTGATCCGTGAATGACTATAGGCATTCACATGTGCGAGCGAACATTCCACCTTGGCGCGGCCGTCTCCCCCGTTAGCACTATGTAACCGGGAGGTTACAGCAGAGTGGCTGGAGATGGTTACGACTGGCAGTTACGCAACGAAGTTGTCAGTTTGAGTATTGGCTCTCAGTTCCCTACTTTGCAGGCAGGACGATGTCGCGGATGTGGGTTGAGGATTCGGTTTCGGGAACGGAGCCGTCATTGACCTGAACCTGGTCAGGCCGGCCGGCGAAGACGATGCGCACCGAAGCGCTACCGCGCGCCGGGACGCGGAGCGGGCGGGTCTCCTTGGCGTCGGCGGAGCGGACGATGACCGGCACCTCAGCTTCGGCGAAGCCATCGTTGCGGACTTCGACGGCAACCAGCCAGCCTGCGGCGGCAGCGCCGTTGGGTTCCAGATGGCTCGGCGTCACGTTGGCGATGCGGAGGTCGGGCAGGCCGCGGTCCGTGTAGACCCAGTCGCGAAAGAACCAGCGAAGGTCGGTGCGGGTGACCGCTTCTACGGTCTTCTCAAAGCCGTCGGACTGGCGATCGAGGCGGGAATCTTCTCGGTAGGTCTGGAGTGCGGCTTTCAGCGCATCGTCGCCCACGATGGAGCGCAGCATCCACCACACGGCGGCGGCCTTGTTGCGATAGAAGATTTCGCCCGAGGCATCAGCGAGCGAGGCGCCGGCGAGGCTGGGCTCGTGGGCAGGATTGCTGAGGTCGGGTTCGGCAAGGGCGAGCGGGCGATCCAGTTCGGCCAGTTGCGCGATCGCTGCCGTGCGGCCCTTGCTGCGCTCGGTCCAGAGGAGGGCCATGAACGCGGGCAGGCCTTCATCAATCCAGGGATGCGAGGAATGAATCCAGGCGTGGGTGAGCGAGTGGACGAGTGGGAGCGTAAGCGAGTCGGACGACATGGACTGAGCTGACATCGACGCCACGAGCAGCGCGTCGTCTTCGTACGGGTCGCCCGGGTGATCGAGGATGGTGAGCGGGCCATCGGGCTGCGCGCCAAGCCAGCCGCCGAGCATGGGCGCGATCTCGGCGGCGGCAGAAGCATACGTGGCCAGGATGGAGTCGCGGCCAGTGATGGCGGCGATGAGGTCGCCGTTGTCCGGCGGCCCTGTGAGGTGCGCGGCGGAGGCAGTGATGAAGAGGCTCGGCGTGCGGAAGCCGATGGGCTGGGCATCGAAGGTGACGGTAGCGATGCCGGGCGCGTCGGTGGCGGGAAGGTCGGCATTGTCGCTGATGGCGGCGAGCTGCCCGCGGCGGCCGCAGAAGTAAGCGGCGTCGGGCGGCTCGCCGGCGTATTCAATGGCGAGACGGAGGCGGAGGGTGGCGGCGGATTCGCGCAGCTTGGTACGGCCGACGAGATCGAAGAGCTTTGCGCCATCGCCGAGGAAGACCGCCGGGGCCGAGATGGGATACCAGAGGACGTTGCCGAAGCCGCGGAGTGCGGTACCGGCAAAGGTGTCGGCGTTGGGATCGGTAGGAGCGATCTGGTCCCAGTCCTGCGCGAGGGCCTGAGGGCCGGGAGCACCAATGCGGATGAGCCGGTTGGCGGATTGCGGGATAGTACCGGAGTAGAGGGCGATGAGAGACAGGGATGCGCCGGAAGCAAGCGGCTGGGGCAGAGTGACGATGGCTTCGGACATGGAGCCGGTGTGGTCCGCATCGGTATCGACCAGACGGGAGGTGAAGTGCGCGGGCGTGGGCGTGGCGGCGGCGCTTGCGCGCAGTGAGATCGCGTCCCAGTGCAGTGTGGAGGAGAGTTGCAGAATGAGGCGCGAGAGCGGCGCAGTGGAATCATTGCGAACAGTGAGGGCCGCGCGGGCAGAAAGCCCGGCAGATGCGGGCGAGAGGTGCAGGTCGAGGTCGTAGGCTGTGAAGATGAGGGCGGAACGCTCGGCTTCGGTGACGTGGAGTGGGTCGGGGTCGCCGGGGGCAAGACTGGCCGCAGCGGGCGCCAAGGATTGCGGATGGGAATCTGGCGCGGCGGTGGCGTCGCGCGAGAAGACGACGGTCGAGCCGGGTTGAGGGGTGGGGGTCTGCGGGTCAGCTTGGGAAGTGGTCTGGGCGGAGGCGTGGAGAAGCGCGAAAGCGAAGAGAAAAGCAAATGTTGGGGTCCCTCGGCTGCGCGCTGCGCGCTGCGCTCGGGATGACGGCATCTTTTCCCACTGTGGATCGACCGCAACCCACCCTTTCGCGATGCGAAAGGATGGGCCATCCGGCTGGAGTCCCCTGGGATGACGGCATTTGAGGTAATGCGCGAAGTTCACGAGCCGAGGCCTTTGCGGGGCTTGGGAGATGACGGGACACCGATCGCGGCCGATGGCGCGGATTTTAAAGTGCGGCGCTGTCGCATCGCCTCGTACATCACAATTGCGCCGGCGACGGATACGTTGAGCGAGGACACCTGTCCGGCCATGGGGATGCGAAGCAGGTGATCGCAGGTCTTCTTCACCAGATCGTGCAGCCCGGCGCCTTCGCGGCCGAGGACGAGCACGCAGTCGGTGCGGAAGTCGAAGTCGGAGTAGTCGGGCTTGCCGCGCTCGTCCAGGCCAACGACCCAGACATTGGCGGCTTTCATCTGCTCGAGTGCTCGGACCAGGTTCGTGACGCGCGCGATGCGGACGTGTTCGCTGGCGCCGGCGGAGGTCTTGGCGACGGTGGCGGAGATGGGGGCGCTACGGCGCTCGGGCAGAAGAACGCCGTCCACGCCTGCGCCGTCGGCTGTGCGAAGGAGCGCACCGAGGTTGTGAGGGTCTTCGACGCCGTCGAGGGCGAGGTAGAAGTGGTGCGAAGTGGCTGCTGGGTCCAAACGTGAGTTAGACGAGCGGTCGCGCTCAAGGTCGGCGAGAAGGTCTTCGATGGAAAGGAAGCTGCGCTCGCGGACGAGGGCGACGGCGCCCTGGTGGGCGTCGGTGCGGGCGGAACGGGTGAGGTTCTCGCGAGGCTCCAGGGTCACGCGGATACCCGCTTCGCGGCATGCGCGGGCAAGCTGATCGAGACGGGCGTCTTTGCGGTCGCGCGCCAGCATCACGCGGTCCAGCCTGCGGGCGCCCGAGCGGACAGCTTCCTCGACCGGGTGCAGGCCGTAAAGGACTTCCATAGAAAGAGTTTACGTCGCGAAAACTTTTCGCCAAAACTCGCGGAAATGCCCATACAATGGTGAGTGGCGTTGTTCCCCTGGTCATTTTTGCAGCAAAGTTTCGGAATTCCCCTCAGGAGGGGTGTGCGAATGGCGTTATTGCGCAAAACGAAGTCTCGGGACGTGGAAATAACCTCTGTGCACCGAGACTTTTCCGGGCAGGCGGGCGTCTCTACCCATATGCGCGGCGCGGCGATAGCTATCTCGGTTGAACAGGCTGAAATTGCGGCACGGGAGAACGCGGCCATTGCCCGCGGCCTGAAGAACCAGGACCCCGAGCTTCTGGACCATTTGATTGAGCTGTACCAACACCGGCTGCTCCGATACCTGCTATTCCTCACCGGCAAACGCGAAGTCGCCGAGGACCTGTTCCAAGAGACATGGATGCGGGTTCTGCTGCGCGGCAGCCAGTACAACGGCAAGGCGCGGTTCGACACGTGGCTGTTCACGATCGCGCGCAATTTGGTGATCGATCTTTCTCGCAAGCGCACGATGGCATCGCTCGATGAAATGAGCGAAGTGGCCGAGGATGGCCGTGCGTTCGAAATAGCGACGGACGGACCGTCGCCGCATGAGCAGTTCCAGTTGAGCGAAGATCGCGCGGAAGTCGCGCAGGTACTGCTGAAGTTGGAGCCTAGTTATCGCGAAGTTCTGGTGCTGCGGTTCCATGAAGAGATGTCGCTTGAGGAGATCGCGGGCGTAACGCGCGCGCCGCTCTCGACGGTGAAGTCGCGGCTCTATCGCGGGCTGGCGGCGCTGAAGCCGGAGATCGAGCATCTGCGGGCCTGCCGCGCGGCGGAGGCACGATGAGCTCCTGGAATACACAGTTCGACTCGGAGATGGATGAGGCATCGATTCTGTCGCGTCATGCGATGGCGATGAACGGCGCCGCTCCGGCTGCCCTGGTGAACCGGACCCATCGCGTGGTACGGCATCGCGCGAAGGCGATGCAGGCGCGGCGCAGCTATGTAAACAGTCTGTGGGTGCCGCTGTCGCTCTGCTCGGTACTTCTGACGCTGGTTACGTTTGCGGTGTGGAGCGGCATGTACCAAAGCACCGATGCCGCGGAAGCGATTCAGGACGTTTCGTCGCTGACAAGTTTCGACACTACCAACCATCTGATGGTGGCAATGCTCTGGTTTGTTCCGTTGACCTTGATCCTGCTGGTCGCGGTGTGGGTGCGTCATGTACGCAGCCGCGAGAGTGAACCGACACGATGAGTTCCTGGAATCTCCAATCCGGAAGCGCGCCAGAAGAAGGCGCGCGATCGGGCAGCGCTGCCGCGCTGCACAAGCACCGGGACAGCGACGGTTTGAAGATGATTCCGCTGTGGTCTGTGCTGCTGGCGGTGGCCGTCTCGACGACAGCGCTGATTTATTTCAATCAGCATGTGCCGCCGCCAAGTCACCGGCGTCCGGGCTGGATGACGTCGCACTGGATCTTCATCTACACCATGGTCACGGCGCTGGCCAGCTACATTCTGCTGCTGGGCTACGTAAGCCGGGACGTGCGGCGGCGCGGCATGCCGGTGGCGCTGTGGATGGTGATCGTTGCGCTGATGCCGGGCGGCATCGGCGGCGTGGTCTACTTCCTGCTGCGGCAGCCCATCATGGTGCGGTGCCCCAACTGCACTACCGAGCTGACCGCGGGCACGCACTTCTGCCCGCAATGCCGCTTCCAGATGGCGCCCGTATGCGGACAATGCTTTCGCGGAGTGCAGATCACCGATGTGTATTGCCAGCAGTGCGGGCACGACCTCGCGGAGGATTCGGCGCCGGCACGGCTGCGTGTGTACAGCGACAGCAACTAGACAGCGAGTCAGCGAGCGCCAACGGGTCATTTTGAAAATTGACCTCAGGGGCTGAAGCCCCGCCTCAGGAATGGTGAGCTTATGGCGTGGCTGAAGCCACGCTCTTTCAAAGCAAATTCAAACTGACCCACTACCCTTCGCCACTGCGCACGAAATGCGGTAGCATCGCTCTCGTGGCACTCACTGCTGTCATCGTCGACGATGAGCCGCTGGCGCGGCAGGAACTTCTGTACCAACTCCAGGCCGCCGAAGACGTGGAGGTCGTGGCCCAGGGCTCGAATGGTATCGAAGCCGTCGAGCTGATCCGCGCACACAAGCCCGATGTGGTCTTTCTCGATGTGCAGATGCCGGGCCTGGATGGCTTCGCGGTGCTCAAAAAACTCCTCGACAAGAAGGCGGATCCGCCACAGGTGGTCTTCGCCACGGCATTCGACCAGTACGCCGTCCGCGCCTTTGAGGTGAATGCGGTCGACTATCTGCTCAAGCCGTTCGACCGCAAGCGCGTGCTGAAGACGCTGGACAAGGTGCGAGCGCGGCTCGCAGGCAACGGGAACGACGCGGGCGGCGAGGCCAAGCTGGATGCCCTGCTAAAACTGGTGGAGGAGCGGACTACTCCCGCAAAAACCAACTCCGGCAAGGTGGTGCTGCGCGCGGCCGGCCGCCTGCTGCTGGTGGACCAGAAAGAGATTTGCTACGCCTCCATCGAGAGCGGTGCGATCACGGTCGCTACGCGCGGCGTGGAGGGTGAATCGAACTGCCGCACGCTGGACGAGCTGATGGACCAGCTCGATCCGGAAGCCTTCTGGCGCGCGCACCGCTCTTTTGTCGTGAACATCCAACACATCCGCGAGGTAGTGCCCTGGTTCAAGTCAAGCTATCAGCTGCGCATGGACGATCCGAAGAAGACGGAGATTCCGGTGAGCCGGGCGCAGACGAAACGGCTGCGGGAGCTGTTCAATCTGTAAGCGCTCACGGACTAAGGGATGCTTAACGCCAACGCGCTTGAGTTTCTTTTCGCGTATTGCATCATGATGTTCTTCACCCTACTGGGGGGAGGAGCCGTAGCGGCCATATCGCTCCGCGTTCCTCCTGAACACCCTAACAGTACAAGGCCGGGGATGATAGCCCTATTGACGTCGATTGCCTGCGCTGTGCTGAGCGGAGCGCTTGGTTCTGCAGGCTATACCGACGAACTCGACCATCCCAGTGGTTTCTACATCTATTTTGCGTTTGTCTTGGCCGCAGTAGTGTCCATGTGGGTCGCCACCTTCGGCAATATCTCGATGCGCACCGATCGGCGCAAACTTATTCGCTGGGTAGCGATATTGCTAGCGCTCATCGACACATTCTGTGTCATCGTCATGATCGCGAGTGAGGCTTCGCTACGTGCCTCTCATCTGTAGCCAGCTTCATTCTCACGGCAAATTCCTCGGCCCGAAAGTAAACCGGTAGACAATCCCCACCGTGCCGACCTTCGACCAGACATTGCCGGACTGCGTAGGTGCGCCGCCCCAGTGCTGCAATTGCGCGTCCACCTTAACCGAGAGGTGCTGGCTCAGGTCGTAATCGAAACCAGCGCCAGGCGAGTACACCGGCGTGACCGTCTGGATATAGATGGAGTTGCCGAACTGGTAGCCGTTGATGCCGTAACGCATCAGGCCACGGCCGGCGAGGAAGTCCGCGTAGGGGCGCAGGCGATGGTTCAGCAGGAAGTCGAAGCGCGCCCCACCCAGCAGGCTCTTCTGCGAATCGATCACGCCGTGGTCCGCGGGGTAAAGGCCGCGCACCTCCAGCTGAGGTCGCACTCCACGCCAGACCGGCAAGCCGAGGTCCGCGCCGGCGACCACACCGAAGTTCTTGCCGCCGTGGAAGCCGGTATAGACGCCGGAGACCGCGCCGAACGCCGACAGCTCGAGTGTGCGCGTTGCGGTTGCGTTGGCTTGCGCAAGCGCAGTGGCGGCGTGAAAGAGTCCAGCAACCAACAGCGCCGGGAGAATTTTGCGGAGATTCATGTGGCTCTGATTCCTTCGTTCCTGTGCGTAACCGGCGCCTGCGAGTACTTGCAGTGCGCCGCGCACCCATCTTCTCATTCCGAGCCGCAGCGGCAAACGAAAAAGCGCGAAGTTACGATTGCGCCGTACAGTAACGGGCTTCGCTTCAAACAATCTTCGGGTTGCGCTCCGCGAACTGGAGGTTATGCCAATAGGGCCAGGGCTGCGGCACGTCGCTCGCTGCGTCGAGCTTAGCCATCTGTTCCGGCGTGAGCGACCAGCCAACTGCGCCGAGGTTCTGGCGGAGCTGCTCCTCGTTGCGGGCGCCGATGATCAGCGTCGAGATAGTAGGCCGGCGCAGCAGCCAGTTGAGGGCGATCTGCGGAACGGTCTTACCGGTCTCCTTCGCCACTTCGTCCAGCGCATCGACGACCTTGTAGAGGTGTTCTTCGGGCACCTGCGGGCCGGTATCGACCACGAGCTTCGAGTTGAGGCGGCTGTCTTTGGGGATTCCGGTGCTGCGGCGGATTTTGCCCGTAAGGCGGCCCCACCCGAGCGGCGACCAGATGAGTGCGCCGACGCCCTGGTCGATCGCAAGCGGCATCAGCTCCCACTCGTATTCGCGGTTGAGCAGCGAGTAGTAGACCTGATGGCCGATGAAGCGGCTCCAGCCGTAGCGCTCGCTGACGGAGAGCGACTTCATCAGCAGCCAGCCGGTGTAGTTGGAACATGCGATGTAGCGGACTTTCCCGGAGTGGACGAAGTCGTTGAGCGTGGAGAGCATCTCTTCGACCGGAGTCTGCGGATCGATCTCATGCATGTGGTAGACGTCAACGTAGTCCGTGCCCAGGCGCTGGAGCGAGGCTTCGAGCGAGCGCGTGAGATGCCAGCGCGAGGAGCCGACGTTGTTGGGGCCGTCGCCGAAGCGGAAGGTGGCCTTGGTGGAGATCAGCACGTCTTCGCGCTTGAGGTGCGCGATGGCCTTGCCGAGCACGGTTTCGCTGCGGCCGAACGAGTAGATGTCGGCGGTGTCGAAAAAGTTGAGGCCGGCTTCCATGCAGATGTCGACCATCTTGCGGGCTTCGTTGGTGTCTTCCGTGGCGCCCCATGCGTCGAAGAACTCGTCCCTGCCGCCGAAGGTGCCGCAGCCGAAGCAGAGCTCGGGAACTTTGAAGCCTGACCTGCCGAGGAACCTGTATTCCATGCCATCTCCTGAAAAGGTGGGAGCAAACGTTGGGGAACAACGTCCAACGCCTGAGTGTCTATTGTAGGGTGAGATGGGTTGTGGTTCTGTAACTTCACTTTGATGATATGAGGAATGCGATGAAGATTCAGATTGCGGTGTTGATGCTGGCTTCCTGTGCGACTGTTGCCGCAGCGCAGACACAGCCTGATCCCTGCGCGACTGCGCCTGCGAGTTGCGCCACGCTGATCACGACGCGCGCGACGAGCCAGACACGGATCGCGAATACGGTCGTAGATGTGTCCGTTGCGGTGAACGCATCCGGCAAAGACCTGGCCGATGTGCAGCGCGCGCTGGCGACCCAGTCGAACGGATTGTTGGCGTATCTGCGCGGCCAAAAGGTGGACCGGCTGATTACATCCAACATCAACTTCTCGCCCGACATGCGATCGCAGAAGAATGCTCCGGACAAGACCGTCGGCTACAACGGCTCGGAGCAGGTCAGCTTCCGGACTACGCCGGAAAAAGCACCGGATATCCTCGCCGGCGTGCTGACGAATGGCGCGAACGAGATCGAGGGCACGACCTTCACGCCGACGGAGCAGGAGCTTTCCGACGCACGCAAGAAGCTTTCGGAAGATGCGACGAAGACGGCCGTCGCCCAGGCGGATGCGATTGCCCGCGCGGCGGGGATGCATGTGGTCGCGATGAGGAACATCAACGTGGACAACGGGATGGTTCAGCCGATAGCAATGCGCGCGAGGGTAGATGGTTTTATGGGCGGGCAGCTCGCGCCGGCGCCCATGCAAACGGCCTCCGGCGATCAGCAGATCTCCGTCAGCGTCAACATCACCGCCGCCGCCATGCGCTGACTCAACTCCCCGCGCGTCATTCACGGGCAACAGCCCTGCGCTGACTCCAATCTCCCGGCCCGGTGCCGGGTGCCTCATCCCCAAGCTGCGCGCCAAGGGCTCGCGCTCATCTGGCCTGGGGCGGAGCCCCAGGTATCGGCCACCCGGAAAAATAGCGGCTGTAGGCCCGCGCCCAAACCTTCCCCTACGGAGCGAAGGTGGTGCAGCGACCGCTGTTCGCTCCGGATCTTGACACCCCATGTACAATTAAAAAAGAGCCAGCGCAGAATCCACCGGTCTCAGGATTGTGTGTCCCTCGCTCCAGATTTCCAGAACCGCCAGGCATAACTTCAATGAAATCAGCATCTCACAGATAAGCTGCTTATTCTCAAGAATATAGCCTATAAGCCTCTTGCTTTGTTGATTTTGCAAAATTGGATAGGGGGAGGGGGGTACAGACCAAGGCGCCGAGCCGCAGCGGCATTGGCCGCGCTTCGAACCCTGACTTATGATCCCGGCTTGTCGACCTGTGATTCCGGCTTGTCGACTTGCGATTCATAGACATCTTCGACGCGGGCGAGGGTGTCGGTCTCGGCGACGGGCTTGTCGGGTCGCAGGCGCAGGATGCGCGGGAAGCGCAGCGCGAAGCCCGAGTTGTGGCGATCGCTGCGCATGATGTTGTTGAAGGCGACTTCAAGGACGATGAGCGGCTCGACGGTGCGGAAGTGGCCGAAGTCAGAAAGCGTGTGCTCTTTGAGGAAGATGGTCAACTCGGCGATCTCGGCGTCGGTGACGCCGGAGTAGGCTTTGCCCACATTCAATAATCCGCCGAGCAGCTCGCCGTTGCGCCCGTAATCCGGTCCACGCACGGCGAAGGTGTAGTCGCTGAGCAGGCCGGCGCGCTTGCCATGACCGTACTCAGCACCCGTGATGACGACGTCGAGCGTAGCGAGTTCGCGTTTGAGCTTGACCCATGCGAGGCCGCGACGACCCGGCTGATAGGTGGAATCAGCAGCCTTGATCATCACGCCTTCGTTCGATCGCGCGCGAGCGGCAGCGTAGGCGCGATCAATGTCTTCGGCGCTTTCGACCAGACGGGAGGGCGCGAGCAGAAGGCGTGGCAGGGGTCTGCCCTCCCAGGTCTCAGAATCGAGACCTGGGGTACCCGCATCTGCGGGTGAAAAGAGCGATGCCTGTGGATCATTCGCGTGGGGGTTGATCTCGAGTGGCGCCGTCGTATGCGGCGAAAGCTTCTCGACGATAGCTTCGAGCCGATTGCGGCGCTCGCGCAGGGGGAGATGCAGCGTCAGCTCGCCGCGCTCGCAGAGCAGGTCGAAGGCCATGAAGATGACGGGGACCTTCGCGCGCCATTCGTTCTCCACGCGCTTGCGGCCGATGCGCTGACCTAGCACAGCAAAGGGCAGCGCGTGGGCAGTCTCGGCGGATTCATCTCCGGGGCCGTAATCCCAGCCGAGGATCTCGCCGTCGAGGATCAATGCGCCGGTTTGCGCGGGACCGACGTGCGAGAAAGCTTCGGCCAGTTCAGGGAAGCTTTCCGTGATGTCCTCGCGGTTGCGCGAGTAGATGGCGACGCGGCCGGGCTGCGCAGGATCGGCGCAATGCAGCTGCGCGCGCATGCCGTCGTACTTGTCTTCCAGAAAGGCCTCGATGCGTTGTTCGCTCTCCGTTGTCCGTTCTTCGTTTGCGCTGAAGCGCTGGACTGCCTCCTCCGGCGAA
Source organism: Acidobacteriaceae bacterium (assembly GCA_035572415.1). Classification (GTDB taxonomy): domain Bacteria; phylum Acidobacteriota; class Terriglobia; order Terriglobales; family Acidobacteriaceae; genus Edaphobacter. Next base: position 16,321 of record DATNAU010000187.1, on the reverse strand, counting down.
TCGACGGGTGAGGCCAGCATGAAGCCGAGCGGATGAAAGAGCCGCATGCGCGCCTCGGCTAGCGTGCCGGCGAATGCGCGGCGTACTGCGCCGGCGAGATCGGCTTCGAGCATCACGGCGTGACGGACCATCTGTGGCGTGACTGTCTGTGATGTCGCAGCGGTCGCAGGCTTGGGCTCGTGCTCCTCGATTGAGGCTGCCTGCGCGATCGCTTCTTCCACCAGGGACTGCTTTACGCCGATGCGCATGTCTCCCAGCATGAGCTTCAGCAGGTACTTGGCTTCGAGGGGTGTCGCGCGGCGCAGCAGGCTATCAACAAAAGCGGCGCGAGCGGCGGTGGTGCGCGCGGCGGCCATCGCGGCGAATGCGTCGGCTACATCGGCGAGAGTGAGCGGAGTTGTCGCCGCGCTGAGGTCGGCCGCTTCCCTGCTCTTCGCGGCCCTTTCGGTGAGCAGATCGAACGCGGCTGCGCCCAAATCGCCATGGCGGCGGTAGGCCGCAGTCAGCGCAGCATCCGTCGCGCCGGAGACCGCGAGTACCGCCTTCGACAGCAGCGCGCCGCCGGCATTCAGCTTGCGCTGGTCGCATTCGGCGAATGGCGCGCCGGAGAGATAGAGCGCGAACAGTCCCGCATCGTTCGCCTCGGGTGCAGCGTCATGCGTGGCGCGCAATGCCTTCGCAATGGCCGCGCGCTTCTTCAGGCGGCTGGAAGTGTGCTCCATCTCCTCGGCGAGCATCGCGAGTTGTGCAAAGGCGGTCAACAGAACTCTTCTATCAGTACAGAGCGAAACTTGCGCAACAGGCGCTATTCTGGGCAGCGGTCATAAATGGGAGGCTAAACGTGAAGAGATTCATCCTGGCTATTCTTATTGCGACAGTACTGCCCGTTCATGCAGCTCCGCCGGCGAACTCTGCGGACTTTCCGCTGACAGCACACGTTGTCTACTCTGCTAATCGATCAGAACCAATGGCTGGCCCTCAACGATTGGATGCCATCATCGACGGCCAGCCGATCGAACTGTCAAGCTTCGCCAACTATCCCGGAGTTCTTAAGCTGGGAGACTATCCTGCACGAATTTCAACAAAAGAGACCGCTCCCAAGTCGTGGAAGCCGTACGACCGATGGGTCATTTATGAACTATTGCTGCCGGATGGTAAGGTGCGCAGCTATTACATGATTGGTATTGGCACGCCTACGACCTCAGCAACACATGAATAGCGCTACTCGCCGAGCATCATGCGCTTGACGCCGGTCGCGCGACCGGTGGCGCCGTCACACTCGATGAGTGTGGCGCACATGCGCGGGTCGCCTTTGGCGGGCTCGAACTTGCCGGGCATTCCGGTGAGGAAGCGCTGGACCACCAGCTCCGTCTCCACGCCGATGACGGAATCGAATGGCCCGCTCATGCCTACGTCCGTCTGGTACGCGGTGCCGTGATGCAGCAACCGCTCGTCGGCGGTAGGCACGTGAGTGTGCGTGCCCAATACGGCCGTGACACTCCCGTCGAGATACCAGCCGAGCGCCATCTTCTCACTCGATGCTTCGCCGTGAATGTCCAAAAGCACAACCTTCGCGGTAATCTTTGAGAGCAGCTCGTCGCATTTGCGGAACGGGTCATCGCAGCTGGACATGAAGACGCGACCCTGCATATTGATGACTGCATAGGCCTGTCCGGTGGGCAACTCGCCCTCGTACATGCCGTAACCCGGCGTGCCTACGGCGTAATTTGCCGGTCGCAACACGCGCCGGCCGCGGGCATGACTCTCGGGAGGCACCGTCATGTATTCAAAGATTTCCTTTTTGTCCCAGACGTGGTTTCCTGTGGTGATAACGTGCGCACCCAAATCGAAGAGCTCTTCGGCGATTGCGGGCGTGAGGCCGAAGCCGCCGGCGGCGTTCTCGCCATTGATTACGAGCAGATCGACGGCGTTAGACTCCATCACATGCGGCAGGTGCTCGCGCACGATCCTGCGTCCCGCCGACCCGAACACGTCTCCTACAAAAAGAATCTTCACTCGTTGAGGCTATCGCATCTGACGGATTCCCGGCGCTGCGGGACGAATACCGAGATATGCGTTCAAGGTAGTCGGCTTATTGCCGCGTGTGGTAGTTTGCTCTGCATGGCACAGAGCGGTCGTTTCGCCTTAAGTCTCAGGATTCTTGCGGTTCTGGCCTCGGAGCCAGATGCCATGCACACTTCGGCAGAGATCGCCGAAACCCTGAAAGAGAGCGCCGTCATGGTGCGCCGCTGCTTTCTTCTGCTGCAGAAGAAGGGGCTGATCGAGCAGCGCAAGGGACCGAACGGCGGCGCGCGGCTGAAGCTCGCACCGAAGCAGATCGGCCTCGGAGATGTGTACGTTGCGACCGAGGGCGATTGGCTGGCGATCCATGAACCGGCCATCTCAGGATTGATGAAGCGCGTGCGCGAGGATGGCATGTCCGCGATGAATGACACGACCCTGGCTCAGATGCTGAAACGGATCCGCAAGCATGGCGGGAAGGGGCATAACGGAAGTGGATCGTCGCGAAAGTAGCCGCGACGCTCAACGCACCACGCGTTTCTATTGCTTCTGCAGCGCCCGCCGGATTCCGGCCAACTGTTTCCGACGTTCCGGCGTGGTTGCTGGATAGCTCATCTTCAGATCTTTCAGCGCGTCGACCACAATCTGGGAGACGATCAGCCGCGCACTTTCCTTGTTATCCGCCGGGACGGCAAACCAGGGCGCGTGAGGTCTGCTCGTCGCCTCGAGGCATTCCTCGAAGGCGCGCTGATAATCGTTCCAGTAGGTGCGTTCGTGAATGTCCGCCGCGGAGAATTTCCAATTCTTATCCGGTTCGTCAATGCGCTCCAGAAATCGCCGCTTCTGCTCTTCCCTGGAGAGATGCAAAAAGATCTTTACGATGCGCGTGTCGTTGCGATGAAGGTGTTTCTCCAGTTCCACGATGGAGTGATAACGATCTTTCCAGAAGTCCTTGTCCTTCGCGAAGCGCGCCGCAAGACCTTCGTTGCCCAGAAGTTCCGGATGAACGCGCGTGACCAGCACTTCCTCGTAATAGCTGCGGTTGAAGATGCCAATCCTGCCGCGACCTGGAAGCTTTGCCTCGGCGCGCCACAGGAAGTCGTGCTCGAGTTCATCTGGACTTGGCTGTTTGAAGCTGGTGACTTCGCAGCCTTGCGGGTTTACGCCAGACATCACATGCCGGATGGCGCCGTCCTTACCTGAGGCGTCCATACCCTGGAAGATGACCAGCAGAGCATACTGATTCACGCCGTAGAGCATCTGCTGCAACTCGTCCAGTTGCTTCACGTGTTTTTCGAGTACATTCTTGTATTCGTCTTTTGAATCACAGATCACGCAATAGGTTGGGCGTTTTTTCAGATTCAGCCGCTGACCTTCGCGAACCAGAAACTCCTTCGTTTCGATCTTCATCGGCAGTTTCGCTCCTTCTCCATTCTATGGATGCCGGAAGACTGCTTGTGCGAAGCCGGCGCGCTTAGAAGCTGGACCGGCTAGCGTGCCCGGCTTACTGTACGATCAGCGTAAGGGCGACACTGCGGGTTAAACCTGCGCTGGTGGCGGCGACGGTGAGATTGTAAGTCCCATTAGGGGTGGGAGCCGCGGTCGTTCCTCCGCCCAAGTTGGTTGCCGGAATGATTCGCGAGACACTGCACCCGGCGAGAGTGCCGCAGGCAAAGATCGTGGCGCACAGCAGCAGCGCGACGCTTGGTGTGCTCATCCCTGTCGCGCGTCCACGTCTCACAACCAGACCCACCGGGAAAAGCAGCGCAAACCAGACCACCTGAGGCAGGAGCGGATCTTCGAGTTTTGCGCCGAGCACGCTGGTTGCAACGGTCACGGTAATGGAAGTTGTTCCGCCGAGAGATGGATTTGACGGTGTGACGGTGCAGGTGGCGTGCGGCGGCAGCGGTCCGCAGGTGAAGGTCACTGCTCCCGGCACATTCGCCGCGGACGCAAGCAAGAGTGGATAGACCGCATTTATGCCGGCGGAGACGCTGGCCGTCGTCGGGCCATTGGGCGTCAAGGCGAAATCGATGCCGGTGCCTGTGAACTGCAGCGTCTGCGGTGACGATGCCGCACTGTCGGCGATGGCAAGGGTTCCGATGCGTGCGCCTCCTGTGGACGGCGAGAAGACCACCTGAATGGTGCATGCTGTGCCCGAAGCAAGGCTCGAACCGCATGCATTGGCAGCAATGGCGAAATCTCCCGTCACAGTGACAGCGGCAATGGCAAGCGCCGCGCCGCCATTGTTGGTCAGCGTCACCGTCTGAGGCGTAGTTGTCTGACCTACCGGCTCCATGCCGAAACTCAGCGGCGAAACCGGGGCCAGCGAGGCGCCAGCGGGAGCCATTCCCGTGCCGTTGAGAGAAACCGTCTGAGTGCGAAGCTGATCGCTCACCGTCAATGTGCCGACCCGTACGCCTAGCGCAGTGGGAACGAAGGATACCTGGATCGAACAGCTCGAGTGTCCGGGCAGTGATACTCCGCAACCGTTCACTACGGTGAAATCGCCTGAGGTTTGCGCGGCGATGAGCGTCAGCGGCACATCGCCGGAGTTTGTGAGGGTCACGCTCGGTGCCGGGCTGGCACTGTTCAACTGCTGGGCCGTGAACGTGAGGCTCAGGGGAGCCAGTAGATCTGTGGCCGGTGCCTGTCCCACGCCGCTCAGCGAGGCTGTCTGTATGCCCACGTTGTCACTGATGCTGAAGCTGCCGGTCCGAGTACCTGTTGCGACGGGCGCGAAAGCGATGCTGACGGTGCAACCGGTATTCGGCGCGAGTACCGCCCCGCAGGTATTTGCACTGAGAATGAAATCTCCTGCGACTACGGGCGCTTGCAGGGTTGCGGTCGAATTGCCGGTGTTTGAAATCGTGATGTTCTGTACGGCGCTCGTTGCGCCAACATTCGTTGCGGGAAATGTAACCGAGACGGGATTGAGTATGATGGATGCCGGCGCTGCGCCTGTCCCGTCAAGCTGCACGGTGGCCTGCCCGCCTGCTACGTTGCCATAGATCGTCAGTACGCCGGTGCGTGTGCCGGTCGCAGATGGCAAGAAGACTATGTTCACCTCGCAGCCGGCGTTTGGTGCAATACCGCCGGTTACTGCGATGCAGTTGTCGGTCTCGCTGAAGTCTGCCGATGCGCCGATTTGCGTGATGGTCAATGCCGCCGTGCCAGAATTTGTAACGGAAACTGCCTGGGATGTGCTGGCTGTTCCGACCTGCTGCGCGGCGAACGTCAGGCTGGCAGGATTCAGCGTCATTGCCGGCGCGGCGGACCCGTGCGCGCTTAGCAAAGGAATCTCCCAAATGCCGCGGCCATAGGTGGCGGCGCGCAGCTCGCCTGTGCGGCCGTCGCCCGTGTCCATGGTTGCGCTTGCCTGCAGTCCAACCACGGGTGCATTTGGCAATGACGTTCCCATTATTCCCCAGCAGTTCGCGGATGCGCAGGTCGTCACTGCACTGGTTACATAAACGCCGGAATCCATGGCTACGTAAATCGTGCCGGCGTCATTGGGATCGACCAGAACGGCATTTGCTGGCACGTTCGGCAGATTGGCAGAGATATTCGTCCAGCTTGCGCCGCCGTTGGTGGAGCGATACACGTGAGGGCTGTTGGCGCCGAGGGATGCGAAGCCCATCACAGTCGCATAGACAGTCATGCCGGTTGTGTCATGCGGATCGGCAACGACCGATGAGATATCGAACTGCGCCGGATTGAAGACGCCCGCATCGGCCACATCATTGGTCACGGCGGATTGCGCAGCATCCGTCCATATGGTGCCCGCACCGGCTGTTCCCGCGGCGCGATCCACGAACAGGTGACCGCCATAGGCAGCGCCCCCATCGAGAACTCCCGCCATTCCGGCGTAGAGAACGGTCGATCCTGCATCCTGCACTGCGCTGGCGCCGCTTGCCGGACCTGCAGCGGCGAGTGATCGTACATAGCCGTCGGTTCCGTTGCATACGCCTGCAGTCGCGGCGCCGAGCTGCAGGCTGACCTGATTGGTTCCGGGCCATGCAGTGCTGTCTTCGGCCGGCCCGCGCCATACGCGGCATGTGCCAACCAGAACGCTGCTCGTTAGCTGCGGATCAACAAGAATTGGCTCATCCAGCAAGGCGCTGTCGTTCGCGACCTGCGAAAGGCCAATGGTGGGCGCGCCCGCGAAGTCCGTGACTGAACAGGCACCGCCTTTGGCGCAATAGCGCAGGTTCACGTACGGTCCTATGGACACATACCAGTTGAACGGGTTCGTTGAGTCGATCGCCACAGCCCCCCCTTCGCCTGCCGAGATCTGGGACCAGGGTGAAGGGGCAGTTCGAGCCGCGGTTGTTGCGGCGGTCCCAAAGGCGCCAAGGCCGGCGAGCAGCGTGTTCGCATCGCCCGGATCCTGCGCGAAGCTGACGACCTCTGCGAGCGATCCGATGGAGCCGTTGAGATTGTCGAAGTGCGTCTTGTCGTCCGGTGAGCAGGGTGTCTGTTGCTGGTCCACTCCGTCTGTGCTGCGCCAGAGGCCCCCGTCGTTACCGATGTAGATCAACGGCAGGCCGCCTGCCCCGGCGTTAGCCAGAGCAGCAATGGCATGTTGTGCGGGAGCGATCATGGCCGGCGCGGCGCATCCGTTCTCCGCATTGGTAGTGTTCCGCAGCACGCAGCCGGCTGCGAGGGAGCAACGGTAGAGGTCCACCGTACCGGCGAACAACAGCGTGTCGCCACCGTTCGGGACTGCCGCCAGCGCCAGGTCGTAGTCGGCCTGTGGGATCTGTGTGCTGCCATTGCCCATTTCCATAGGCGTGGAGTTCAACTGTGTGCCAAAAGCAATCTCATTGGCCACACAGCTGCCGCCGGAGAATGCGCAGATATCCTGCCAGAGACCCTGGTCCTGATTATGGATGTCGGTAGTCAGCGCGAAGGTGTCGCCGGTTGTCGCCTGCACCGCGAGCGCGCCGCGAAAGATCGGACAGTTCACATTTCCCGTCGCACCGAAGTTGGTGGGACAGGCGGACAGTGTCAGCCCAGTACCTGGCTGATTCGGCAGCCGGGTCCATGTGACGCCGTCAGCGGATTCATAGTAGCCGTGAAACCGCACGGCTGCATAGAACCGTTGGCGAATGGCGTTCCACACCACCGCCGTTGCGGCGTTCCCTGGCGCGCCTCCCGGGAGCGGCTCCTGCACGATCTGCGAGCCATCCTTGATGGTGGCCATCTTCCAAGTTGCACCGGCGTCGGTGGAGTAATAGAGACCCATCACGCTGTAGGTGTTGTTCGGCGCGTTAACCAGAACGCCGTCGGCCGCCTGCGAGATGGCCGCGACCACCATCCCCGGAGTTACCGTGCTCCATGCAAAGCCCGCGACGCCGAGTCCGACAAAGCTGTGGAATCCATTGGTACCGTCGTTCGATTGCTCGGCCAGAGTCCATGTCGCGCCGCCGTCGACCGAGCGCAGAATGCCTTCGCCGTAGTAAGAGTCGGACGCGTCGTTCGGATCGCCCGTGCCAGCGAGCAGCACGTCGGCGCCCGCGTACTGGCTAACGCTGACTGCACCGATGCTGAGGGAGGGCATGACCGCAGCGCTCGAGTTGGGACTGAAAACCGGCAGTGTATCGGTCAGGGGCGCAAAGCTCACGCTTGCGGCAGGGCCGGCAGCATTGGATGACTTCCAGACTCCGCCGCCCGTGGTTCCGAGGTATACGGTATTGCCCGCTGTGTCCGCGGGATCGATAGCGATTGAGGTGATGCGGCCGGTGACGAGGCCAAAAGCCGGGGTCTCAACCTGCGCCGGGCCGACTGCGGTCCACGCTGCGCCGAGAGCAGCGGCGCGGGATCGTGCGGGTTCAGCAGCGCGCGGGGTTTGAATGTTCGCCTGTTCCTGCACCATCCGCAGATGCTGCGCTTCGGCGGCGGCAAGGCTTGCGGCGCTCGGGGAGCCATCCGCTGCCGTGCGGCCTGCTAGAAATCTTTGCACTCGCAGCTTGTACGGGGGCTTGGGCGCAGGTTGCTGCGCACGCGCGCACGACGCCAGACCGGAGGCCAGCAGAAGACACGCAAACCACACACGCAGCATCGACTCGGACACCCTTCCCACGGATCGCCACCTGCGCCGCTGTCCCCGCCGCATCGTCCCGCGAATGCAGCAAGCTCAACTGGGACAGCCCTGCGCCGAGGCATCAGGACTTGAGTGAGAAGCATCAGGGAAGCCCGCTGCGTGCTCTACGGTTGCTCGTCGAGCTCTCCTGAAGTGTCCTTCGGCAAATCAGCGTAAATCTTTATCGGCCCTGTTGCGTGCCCGGATCGCATTTGCGCGGCGTTCCGGAACTCATTGGTAACTGTTCCAGCCGATGGGCCTCAGCCTACCATCCCCGATCGGTCTCCGCCGCAACTTTCTCTCCGTCCCGTTCGTCCTCTGGACGAACCGGAAGCGCTTTCTCTACTCTTCTCCTGCCTGCTCCGAGGATCCGATGCCTACTCTCAACGACCGCCGTTTGTCCGCGACTCTGCTTTCCGTCTCTTTTCTTCTTCTAGCCGTTCCAGTGACTCTTGTCTGTCAACAGCCCTCTTTGAGTTCGCAACCGACCCCTGCGGGAACGACGGCTGGTGCGCCGGCGGGGAGCGGGGCAGCCGCATTCGGCCGTCCACGGCGGCCGCCGATGAGCGCTCTCGATCAGGAGATTGATCTTGGTCTGACCGGGCCGGCAAACAGAAATCTGCCATCGCTGATTCTCGTCGGTGACTCGACGGTGCGCAACGGTCACGGCACCGGTTCCGATGGTCAATGGGGCTGGGGCCATCCCATACACGATCTGTTCGATCCAGCGAAGATCAACGTCGTCAATCGTGCCATCGGAGGCCTTTCCAGCCATAGCTACATCTCGCAAGGGCACTGGGCAAACACGCTGGCGTTGATCAAGCCCGGCGATTACGTGCTGATCCAGTGGGGACACAATGACGGCGGTCTCAACCTGCCCGGCGCGGCGCCGATTCCGGATGCCGGGCTGCTCCCGGGCCAGGCTCCGCCTGCGCCGCGTCCAGGAGCGGCGCCACGAGGGCAGAATGTCGGCGGAAGCCTTCCCGGCATCGGCGAAGAAACCCTGGATGCAACCAATCCACGCACCGGCCAGACCGAGACGGTGCATACGTATGGCTGGTATCTGCGCAAGTACATCGCCGACGTGAAAGCCAAAGGCGCGACACCAATCATCTGCTCGCTGGTGCCAAGGAAGCTATGGCTGGATGGCCACATCGTTCGCCAGACTTCGACCTATCGAGGCTGGGCGCAGCAGGTGGCCGAGCAGGAGCATGTGGGCTTTGTGGACCTGAACGAGATTATTGCGCGGCAGTATGACGCACTGGGGCCCACTGCGGTTGAGCCGTTATTTGCCGATCCACACACGCACCAAAGCATGGCGGGCGCGACTTTGAACGCGGAGTCTGTCGTCGCGGGACTGCGGGCGCTGCCCGGTGATCCTCTCTCGAGGTACCTCTCCGATCGAGGGCGGGAGATTGCGGCGTACCGCCCGTGAGTTGGCACACCATCTCCCAAATTGGAACCGATGTTCTTCTAACCCCTGCACTTCTTCGTTCGCGACCCGTATCCACGACCTACACTGAAATCACCTCCCCGCGCGGCCGAGCAGTATGCGAATCGGGTCCAATCCCGCGAATATCCACAAGCTAGCGGAATACGCCTGTCCGGTTGCTGCCAAAGGCACGCCCGGCAACGCGGAATCTGCTCTCGGCAACCACCCTAACAACGCTCGCGTTGCTTTCTTCTCACGGCGACGCTGGTATGTCCGCGCCTTTTTCGTCGTTCTCTTCCTGGTCCTGGCCACGCTGCTGCGCCTTTGGATGGCCCATCAGTTCGGTCTTCGCCTCCACTATCTCAGCTATTTCCCGACGGTTTTTCTGGTTGCGTTACTCTTCGGAACGGCGGACGGGATTTATGCGACCATTGCATCGGTCCTGCTGGGCATCGATCCGTTCACGCCAGGCGCGGTCGCAAGCCTTCCCGCGGCCGACAAGGTCTCATTGGGATTTCTCGCGGCATCCGGAATCCTGATGAGCGTGGTTGCGGGTGCTCTGCGCAACCGCAGGGAGCGGTTGCATCGCGCGCTCGAGCTGCTGCAGTCCAGCCGCGAGAGCGCCCGCGACGACCGCAGGCGCTTCCATGAAGCGACGACGCGCTTCGATTCGGTGGTGGCATCGGCGGACGAAGCGATCACAGGAATCGACACGGACGGCATCGTCACCGACTGGAACAAAGGGGCGGAGACGATCTTCGGCTACACGGCCGAGGAGATGATCGGGCAGTCGTTCCGAAAGCTTGTAGCGCCAGGACATGAGTCGGAGGCCGATGAGATCGTCGCGCGCCTGAAGCGCGGCGAAAGGTTCGAGAAGGCCGAGACGCAGCGCATCGCCAAGGACGGACAGACGGTGCTCGTCAGCATCCGGGTAACTCCCATCCGCGATGCACACGGGAATATCGTCGGGGCCTCGGGGATTGCGCGGGACATCACCGAAACAGTGAAGCTGCACCGGCAGTTGCAGCAGTCGCAGAAGATGGAGGCCATCGGGCAATTGACAGGCGGGATCGCGCATGACTTCAACAACCTGCTGGCGATCATCGTCGGCGCGCTGGAGCTGCAACTGCCTGCGCTGGCAGGCAACGAGGAAGCGACGCGCCGCTGGGAGGTAGCCAACCGCGCGGCAGTGCGCGGCGCGGAACTGACGCGACGGCTGCTCGCCTTCTCCAGCCAGGAGCACTTCAAGGTCGCATCGACGGACCTGAATCATTCGATCCGCAACACGATGGAGATGGCACAGCGGCTGGTAGGACCGGAGATCAAGGTCAACCTCAACCTCGAAAAGTCGATCGCCCGCATTCTCGTCGATCCGTCAGGGCTGGAGAGCGCAGTGCTGAACCTTGTCATCAATGCACGCGATGCGATGATGCCCCGGGGAGGTTCGCTTACCGTCTCCACGCGCACGGCTGACCTGGAGGAAGACCTGACCGCAACGCTGACGGGAGCGATCGAGCCCGGTTCCTATGCCTGCGTGTCCGTCAGCGACACAGGCTGCGGGATGTCCACGGAAGTGCTCGATCGCGCCTGCGAACCTTTCTTTACGACCAAGGAGCGGGGGCGCGGGACGGGCCTCGGTCTGTCGATGGTCTACGGCTTCGTCAAGCATTCGGGCGGAGGCATCCGCATCTACAGCGAAGTGGGCTATGGCACCACGATCACTTTTTATCTGCCGTTTGAGGGTGCGCTCAGGAATGCGCCGCTCGCGGCACGACCCAGGCCCGAGAGGAAGGACGAATCGGGCCGCGCCGGCCGCGTCCTGATCGTCGACGACGAGGCCGATCTGCTGCACATCTCCGTCTCCTACCTCACCGCGCGGGGTTACACGGTCCTGAGCGCGCGCGACGGGAAGGAGGCATTGCGGCTCCTCTCGGAGTCCGGCGCTGTCGATGTGCTGATCACCGACATTGTGATGGGCGGCGGAATGGACGGCATGGAGCTTGCACAGCAAGTCCATCGCGCCAGTCCCGGCACGAGTGTGATCTACTCCTCCGGCTTCCCCGCCGATGCGCTCTCCGAGCGTAGCCTTCCCCTTGCCGACGCTCTGGTGCTGCAAAAGCCGTATCGGCTCTCCGAACTCGGCGACTCCATCGATCAGGCGCTCGGGATGCGCAGGATGCTGCCCAGCGCGTCGCTTGTTACCGCAGACGGAATTCTTCGCCCTTGAGCGCGCGCATCTGCTCGATATAGAGCTTCGAGTCGAACTTGCCGCCGGTGCTTGCGCCGGACATGTATCGAATTTTGCCGAATACCGGCCGCTCGCCCCAGGCGCGGTCGAACTTGCCTACAACGGCCCACGCGACGCCGGCGTAGCCGTTCGGATCGCGGCCGTCGAGGAAGTATTTGTCATTGAGGTGCATTGCGCGTTGGAATGCCGTTTCGATGTCCGGCGACCATTCCAGAATCTTCTTGGCCCAGTACATGCGCATGACATTGTGCATCCAGCCGACATGCGTCATCTGCGTCTGCGCAGCGTTCCATAGATCGTCATGCGTTTCAGCATGCTCGAGCTGGGCAAGCGAATAGAGGTGTTCCCTTTCATCCTTGGCATGTTCCGCAATGGTCTTCTTCGCCCAGTCTTCGGCACAGCCAGCGGAGTCATAATGCTGCGAGTGCTTGACGAAGTTCACCGCCAGCTCACGCCACACGATGAGCTCATCGAAGAAGGCATCGCGGGCAGGCCGCAGTGCGCGGTCCTTCTTCACCGCGGCATCGACCGCCAAAGCGATGGTCAACGGGCCGATGTGACCGAAGTGGAGGTACGGCGAAAGCATGGTCGTGCCGTCGCGCTCCGGGCGGTTGCGGTCACGCTCATAGTTGTGCAGGAGTTTTGTGACGAAATAATGGAGGCGGTTGTTGGCTGCGTGAGAACCGCCGATCCAGGCTTCCAGCGGCTGAACGCTGCCGTCGAGATCTTTCCAGCCGCGAGTCATATCGTCGCGCGGCGAGCTGGAGCGGAACCCCTGTGGGCTCTGCCATTCACGGTCCGCTTTCGGGTTGCGGTACGGATGCAGAAAGTCCGGAAGGAGGCGCTGGAGCCGGGGCCGGATGGTGTAGGCGCCATACTGGGCGCGGCCGATGAGTTTCGATGGAACGATTACATCGGCGTCGATGGTCCAGAAAGGAATGCGAATCAACGATGCCAGTTGGTGACGCCACCGTTCGGGAGCGCGCAATGGGTTCTCATCGCCGATGTAAATCGCGGCATTGACGTCGACAAGGAGCTTTCCAAGCGATTCATGCGGGCTGTTGCGCAGGACGAAGGCGATGCCGCGCTCGGCAAGGTCTTCTTCTACATCGATGAGGCCGCGGTTGAGAAAGGCGAAGTGGCGCAGGTTGGCATGCGGAAACTTCGCCATGCCTGCGAAATAGACCACGAGCGGCAGACCGAGTGCATTGGCAACATCGACCGCTACATCGAGCGCATGATTGTCACGTCCGCGCTGCGCGCGCTGCATCCAGTAGACGACGCACTTGCCATTGGGCGCCGGCGCACCGCCGCGCCGGACGGTGACCCGCGGGTCTTCTGCCAGATCGCGCAGCGCTGCGGGAGTTTGCTCTTCACTCATCGCGTCAGTCTATCGCTGCATCCTGCTACAGTTTTGACCGCCCGGAAAACCCCAGCGGGGTTTGTTGATACGTGTGGGGCCGGCTTAGGAGTTACATAGCCGGATGCGGGATGATGCCGAGATCCGCAAGGCCGTTGACGAAGTATTGCGCGGCCAAAGCGACCAGCAGCAGTCCCATGATGCGGACGAGGATGCGGATGCCGGTCTCGCCAAGCAATCGCACGACTTTGTCGGAGTTACCAAGAACGAGATAGCTGGCAACTGCTGTAACTGCCACGGCGATGAGAATAGCAACCATTTGCCACGGCCGTTCCACTTGTCCGACGAGGACCATGACGGAAGTGATTGCGCCAGGACCGGCCAACATTGGCACACCGAGAGGAACAATGCCGGCCTCCTCCTTGCGGGCTGCCGCGGCTTCGGTGTCCCCCTGTGCCTCCTGCGTGGGCGAGCGCTTGGCTTCGAGCATGTCGAGGCCGATCATCAGCAGGATGACGCCGCCAGCGATTTCAAAGGCCGGAAGCGTAATGCCGAAGAGCCGGAAGATAGCTTCGCCGGCGAGAGCGAAGGCGGCAAGCACGATGAAAGTCGTCAATGCGCCCTTGCGCGCGGTGCGTTTGCGGCGCCCGGGATCCGCACCATCGGTGATGGCAAGGAAGGTGGGCAGCGCGGCAAAGGGATCGACCAGGAAAAAGATGGAGCTGAGGGCGAGCAGAGAGAACCGTACATAGAAGGAGTGCTGCAGCCCCCAGAGGCCGCCGATATGGGGATTGAGCGCCATCGGCTTATTGTTGCATTGTTGCCTGTCACGAACCCTCAATCGGAGCCGCCAGACCAGCTGCCGAAGGGTCCACGCCTGAAGGAGGGTATTCGATGCAGAATCCGAAATGACATCGGCAGCTTGATCTGCGCGGTGGTTTCGCACGGAAGTTGCGTACCACCTCGGTATAATAGGGAATCGGGGCGCTCTCCGAGACAATTGAGGCAGCAAGGAGCAAGCGATGCCAATTCAGACGACAAAGAACATCTGGCGTAACGGGCAGATGATCGCGTGGGAAGACGCGAATATCCATGTGATGTCGCATGTGGTGCACTACGGCACGTCAGTCTTCGAGGGGCTGCGCTGCTACACGCCGGGCGTTTTCCGCCTGCAGGAACACATGCAGCGCATGCTGGACTCGGCGAAGATTTATCGCATGCCGATTCCGTACACTCTGGAAGAGCTGTGCTCCGCAGTCGTTGACCTGATCGAGGCCAACGGCGTTGTTCCCTGCTATATCCGGCCGATCGCATTTCGCGGCTATGGTGAGATCGGCGTGAATCCGCTGAAGTCGCCGGTGGATGTTTTTATTGCGAATTTCCCCTGGGGCAAGTACATCGCGACGCCGGAAGGGGCTGACGTCTGCATCTCAAGCTGGAATCGCCTGGCACCCAACACTATGCCGTCGCTTGCGAAGGCCGGCGCGAATTATATGAACTCGCAGCTGATCCGGATGGAGGCCGAGACCAACGGCTACTCCGAGGGCATTGCGTTGGATGTGAACGGCTATCTCTCTGAAGGCTCCGGCGAAAACCTCTTCCTGGTGAAGAATGGGACGCTCTATACGACACCGCTGGCGAACTCCGTGCTGAGTGGGATTACACGGAACTCGGTCCTAACGATTGCGAAGGAACTGGACATTCCTGTGGTGGAGCAGGCGTTGCCGCGCGAGATGGTTTATATCGCCGACGAAGCTTTCTTCACCGGAACAGCGGCCGAGGTCACGCATCTGCGCTCGGTCGACCGGATTCTGGTGGCCGACGGAAGGATGGGACCGATCACGTCCGCGATCAGCGCTGAGTTCTTTGCGATCGTGAAGGGTAAGAAATCCGACCGCTATGGTTGGCTGACACCGGTGAAAGTCGCCACGGCCGAGCCGGTGGTCGTCTAGCTCACTTTCGCTTCTAAATCCAATTGCAAGGCCGCGCTACATGCGGCCTTGCACATTTTTGTTTGTCTTTTCCAGCACCAGGGATAGACTGCCAGAAGCCCCATGGCATCGGCTCTGCGAGGTCTCCCTGATGCGGTTCTGCCGTCTTCTCATCCTGCTGCTAGTTCCTAACGTCATCTCAGCACAGCAACCGGCGAAGGACTCGCCGCAGGCTCTGGGACGGGTCACCGGACACATCTACTGTTCGGATACGCAAAGGCCCGGGCATTTTGCGAGCATTCAACTGCTTTCGGATCAGGAGTCGGCCAAATCGCAGGACGATATCCTCGCGGGATTGATGAAAGACAACGGCAAAGGCGGGGGTGTGCTGGGGAATGCGCTGACCAAGAGCTTGTCGCTGGTGATGAAGGGATCCAATCTTTCAACCATCGCCGCGATGGATGGTAGTTTCTCTCTCAACAAGGTACCGGCAGGCACCTATTACGTCATCCCGCAACTCGCAGGATACGTTTCTCCGATCGGCCAGTTGTCCCAAAAGGAACGCATGCAGGCCGGTGATGCTGCCATGAAAGCCCTCGCAAACGGCGCCGAGAAGGTTGAAGTGCAGGCTGACTCCACGGCCATTGTAAACATTGAGCTGGTCCGCGGCGCTTCCATTAGCGGTACGATCCGGTACGACGATGGCAGTCCCGCGCCCGGTGTCACGCCGGTCCTCCTATCGCTCGGCGTGAACGGCAAATGGAGCGAGCTGCCGCCGCCTTCAATGCTGCCAACCGTCACCAGTGACGACGGGCAGTTCCGTTTTTCCGGTCTTCCTACAGGCCGATACTCCGTCAAGGCTGCTCTTCCAACATCTGCCGCCACCATGGGCATCGGTCTGAGCTCTCTTTCCATGCATGTCAACACGGGCGACGCCCTTGTTGCCTACTCCGGCGACGTCCTGTGGGAGCGCGATCTGAAGCCCATTGAATTGAAAGCCGGGACGGAGCGAGCTGGAGTGGACATCGTATTTCCTGTCAACGGATTGCACTCCGTTTCGGGAACCGTCGTTGCCATGGCCGATGGTCATTCCATCAATACTGGTTCTGTCGAACTGGAAGACCCCTCAACGAAAGCCAGCGTTCGCATGACAATGATCGGCAGAGACGGCAGTTTTCAATTCGACTATGTGCCCGAGGGAACCTACCGTGTCGAGGTCACCGGCGCATTGGACGTAGAGAGT
>DATNAU010000186.1:0-27974 GCA_035572415.1 Acidobacteriaceae bacterium | reverse complement strand
GATGCTTTCTCCGCTCCATCAAGTTTAATGTTCGCCTTGATGAACTGCACCGCACGGTAGGCCCCGGTAGTCACGGCCTGCGTCGATGCGCCGGTGAACCAGAAGATCATGGCGCCGCCGGAGATAAGCCCCAGCACGAATGGCGCGTGCAGAAGCGAGAGCTTCTGGACGTCGTGGGTGAGACCGCCGGTGAGGGCCATGATGATGGAAAAGATCATCGTGGTTGCGCCGACTACTGCCGTTCCGATCAGCACGGGCTTCGCCGAAGCCTTGAAGGTGTTGCCTGCACCGTCGTTGGCCTCCAGCAGATGCTTGGCGCGCTCGAACCGGACATCGATGTTGAAGTCCTTCTTCAGTTCGGCCTCGATATTCGGAACGTTTTCGATCAGTGACAGCTCGTAGACGGATTGAGCGTTGTCCGTCACTGGGCCGTAAGAGTCGACGGCGATGGTGACCGGACCCATGCCGAGGAAGCCGAAGGCGACCAGGCCGAACGCGAAGACGGCCGGCGCAAGCATGAGGCTGGCCATGGCGTCGCCGGTCGAGAAGTAGTAGCCCAGGGCCATCAGCGCGACCATGCAGAGTCCAAGCCAGTACGCGGAAAAGTTGCCCGCGACGAACCCCGAAAGGATGCCGAGCGAAGCGCCGCCTTCCTGCGCGGAGGTGACGACTTCCTTCACGTGGCTGGATTCGGTGGAGGTGAACACTTTGACCAGTTCCGGAATGACCGCCCCGGCAAGCGTTCCGCACGAGATGATCGATGCCAGCTTCCACCAGAGTGTGCCGTCGCCGAGCGTCGGGATCATGTAGTAAGAGACGATGTAGGTAAGGATGATGGAGACGATGGACGTGATCCAGACCAGCGAGGTGAGCGGCGTCTCGAAGTCCATCTCGTCGGAGTTGCCCCACTTCGCGCTGGCAATGGCCGCGTTGAGGAAGTACGCGAGCGAACTGGCAACAAGCATGGCCACGCGCATGACGAAGATCCAGACCAGGAGCTGCACCTGCGTGGTGGGGTCCTTCACGGCAAGCAAGATGAAGGTGATGAGCGCGACGCCGGTGACACCGTAGGTTTCAAAACCATCTGCGGAAGGCCCGACCGAGTCGCCGGCGTTGTCGCCGGTGCAATCGGCAATGACACCGGGGTTGCGGGCGTCGTCTTCCTTGATTTTGAAGACGATCTTCATCAGGTCCGCGCCGATGTCCGCGATCTTGGTGAAGATGCCGCCGGCGATGCGCAGCGCCGCGGCGCCCAGCGATTCGCCGATGGCGAAGCCGATGAAGCACTGGCCGGCATAGTCACGCGGGATGAAGAGAAGAATGATCAGCATCATCAGCAGCTCAACGGAGATGAGCAGCATGCCGATGCTCATGCCCGCCTTCAGCGGAATGGCGTAAATGGGGTGCGGCTTGCCGCGCAGGCCGGCGAACGCCGTGCGCGAGTTCGCGAAGGTATTGACGCGAATGCCGAACCACGCCACGCCATAACTGCCGGCGATGCCAAGAAGGCTGAACAGAAGAATGATGATGAGCGTCTGCGCTATAGGCTTTCCGGGCACCGGGGCCAGCCAGCCGAAGTAAAGTCCGATGATGATCGCGATGAAGGCCCAGAGCAGCAGGATGAATTTGCCCTGGGTAATGAGGTATGTCTTGCAGGTCTCATAAATCAGCTCGGAGATCTCGCGCATGGTCCGGTGGACCGGCAGGTTCTTCAATTGCACATAGATCCACAGCCCGAACAACATGCCGAGGACGCAGAAGGCTAGGCCGATGGTCAGCAGGTTATGCCCGTTCATGCCGAAGAAATTCACGGACGAAAGGTCCGGCAGGGTGAGGTTTGCTTCGCCTCCGCCGTGTTCCGGCTGGGCATGGGCCATTGCGGGAACCAACAGCGGCAGGAGGATGGCTGCCACCATCTTTGGGTGGAGCATCAAGGCTGCGCCTTTTCTCGCGGCGCCTGCCATCTGCTGGGCGAGAACGCCTGTGTCTGCACTCGCAATCTCACCTGAAAACAGCCGGGCAATGAGCAGCGACAACGTGCTCATCCCCAGGAAAAAAAAGACCCAATGCTGAACCGTCACTTGTCCCTCCGGACTGAAGATTTACGAAAAACACCTGACTTTTTGCAAAACACACTGCGACTGCGGGCCGAACTGACGACATCGGGGATGCCGATGAAATGGACGACGGAAGCCTATCATTTGAGCGCGCCACTGTCTCGCGGATTACTGGGGCGTATTTCGCAGGATGGTTCCGGGTTTGCGGGTTATTCCGGGACAAACAGATACGAATTGGTCCGGCCAGTGCCCGGGCGATATGATGCACTCGCATGGTCCTGTATGCCGCCACATCAAACCCCGGTAAACTGCGCGATTTCGCCTGGGCTGCGGAGGGCCATCTGCTCTGCGGGGATCAAGTCGAGATCGAGCCGTTGCCGGGGTTGAAGCGAATCGCCGCGCCAGAGGAAGATGGGGAGACATTTGAGGCCAATGCGCGGCTGAAGGCGGAGTTCTACTCGCGGAGTTCGCCGGGGTTGTGGGTGCTCGCCGATGATTCAGGGCTCGAAGTGGACGCGGTGGGCGGCAGGCCCGGAGTGCGGTCAGCGCGGTTTGCGAAGGACCTTGAAATGACCTCGAGCGGCGCTCAGGCGGGATTGGCGATTTCAGGCGACGACTCCGACGCGCGGAACAATGCCGCTCTGCTGCGGCTGATGGAGAACGTCGCGGTGGGGGATAGAACCGCCCGCTATCGCTGCGTCCTCGCGCTCGCGCTCAATGGCGAGGTCATGATGAGAGCGGAGGGTGCCTTGGAAGGACAGATTCTGTTTGCCGGGCGCGGTGGCGGCGGATTTGGGTACGATCCGCTCTTCCTGATTCCCGAAGCCGGGATGACCATGGCGGAGATCGATCCCGCGACGCGGTTGCAGTTCAGTCATCGCGGCAGAGCGCTGCGTGTGCTGCTGGACCGGATTGCGCTGGCTCCAGTTATCGCGCGGGACGTGCGGTGATCGCGCAAAAGATCCCATCGAAGGTTGACGCTCGCAAGCAGCGGGCGAAATAATCCGAGTTGCCGCGGAAATCTGCCCAGTTTGGGGCAGTGACACTGGTCGCGGCAAGCCCTTCAGGAGCATTGCCCATGGCCACCGCCGCGCCTCCCGCGCCCACCGTCAAGCCCGGCATCCGGCCGTTGCAGCCGGGCGTGGGCCACTCGTTTCTCTGGCGCAAGCTGCACTCGCTCTCAGGAATTGTGCCCATCGGCGCGTTCCTGATCGAGCACATCGTGTCGAACTTTGAGGCCATGAACGGGCCGCTGGCCTACGCGCAGCAGGTCAAGTTCCTGAACGGCCTGCCGCTCGTCCGCGTGCTGGAATGGGCGTTCATCTTTATCCCGCTGCTCTTCCATGGTCTGTATGGCGTGTACATCGCCTTCCAGGGACGGCAGAACGTGAATGTCTACCCGTGGGCAGGGAACTGGGGCTACCTGACGCAGCGCGTCACCGGCATCATCGCGTTCGCCTACATCATTCAGCATGTGCTGCGGCAGCGGTTCATGGGCGTCAGCCTGCCGGAGCATCCCGGCGCGGCATTCGCCAAAGTGCAGCATGAACTCTCGAACCCGTGGATGCTGGCGGTCTACATTATTGCGATGGCTGCGACCTGCTGGCACTTCGCGTATGGCACATGGCTGTTTGCCGCGAAATGGGGCATCACCCCGGGAGACAAGGCGCGGCGCAAGTTTGGCTTCGTGTGCGCGGCTGGCGGCATCATCCTTGCGGTGCTGGGTTATGCGAGCATGTATGCCTTCGTCGGCAATCCCAAATACCGGAACGCACCGGAGGACGTGATGCCAACGCAGCCGCCGGGAGTGGTGGCGCCCACCATGCCGACGAATATGCAGATGGATGGGCCGATGAGTATGAGTTCGGGGCAGGGTACCGCGCAGTGAGGACTGCTTATGGATATCCACTCCATCACGGGCGCACAGATAGTCTTCGGATGCTTTGTGTGTTCGATTCTGGCGACCGGCCTCACATGGAGCCTGATCGACCGGGATTTGACGCGTCTCAACGCATACCCCTTACCAAAGCCCTTCACTTTTCGGTTTTGGGCGAGATCCGGTTGTTACGGATCGCTGGCGCATCGCAAGTTAGTGCTCAAAGCACATCGGCAGCTATACCCATCCAGTCCATTAAGGGTTGTCTTTGGAATCGCGGTCACGGTCCTTGTGGCTGCTTTCATCGCTTTATTTGCGCATGCGATCTTTTTTCAGAGCGGCAGGTAGCCCTGCTCTCGGCAAATTTCTGTTAGGGAAGAGTTATATGGCAGCAACACCACGCATCATCGTCGTTGGCGGAGGCCTTGCAGGCCTGGCTGCCGTAATCAAGATCGCCGAGGCCGGCGGCAAGGTGGACCTGTTCTCGATTGTGCCGGTCAAGCGGTCGCACTCGGTGTGCGCGCAGGGCGGCATCAACTCGGCGAAGAACCTGAAGGGCGAGGGCGACTCGGTCTGGGCGCACTTTGACGACACGGTCTACGGCGGCGACTTCCTCGCCGACCAGATGCCGGTGAAGCAGATGTGCGAGCGCGGGCCTGGCATCATCGACCTGCTGGACAGGATGGGAGTGCCATTCAACCGCACACCGGAGGGCCTGCTGGATTTTCGCCGCTTCGGTGGCACGCTCTTCCATCGCACCGCATTCGCCGGCGCAACCACCGGCCAGCAGCTTCTCTACGCGCTGGATGAGCAGGTGCGCCGCTACGAATCCGAAGGTAAGGTGCAGAAGTACGAGGGCTGGGAGTTCCTCTCGGCGGTGATCGACTCCAAGGGCGTCGCGCGTGGCATCTGTGCGATGGATTTGCGCACGATGGAGGTTCGCACCTTCCCTGCGGACGCGATCATCGTCTGCACCGGCGGCAATGGCGCCATCTTCGGCAAGTCGACCAACTCGGTCGTCTGCACCGGCTCGGCGCAGAGTGCGCTCTACCAGCAGGGCGCGTACTACGCCAACGGCGAATTCATCCAGGTACATCCGACCTGCATTCCCGGCGACGACAAGCTGCGGCTGATGAGCGAGAGCGCGCGCGGCGAGGGCGGCCGTGTGTGGGTGCCGAAGGACAAGAACGACAAACGTGCCCCGAAGTCGATCCCCGAGGGCGAGCGCTGGTATTTCCTCGAGGAGTGGTATCCCAAATACGGCAACCTCGTCCCGCGCGACGTAGCCACACGCGCCATCTTCAAGGTCGTCTATGAGCACCACATGGGCATCGATGGCCAGGCGATGGTCTATCTCGACCTGACGCACATCGATCGCGCGACGCTCGACCGCAAGCTCGAAGGCATCCTCGAAATTTACGAGAAGTTCGTCGGCGTCGATCCGCGCGACGAACCGATGAAGATCTTTCCAGGCATGCACTATACGATGGGCGGCCTCTGGGTGGACTTCAACCAGCAGACGAACATCCCGGGCGTGTTTGCGGCAGGCGAGGCGGACTTTTCCATCCACGGCGCGAACCGGCTTGGCGCGAACTCGCTGCTGTCATGCATCTACGGCGGCTTCGTCGCCGGCCCGAATGCGATGGCTTACGCGAAAGGTCTCCCCGCTCAGGAGGGTGATGGCGGAGCAGCGGCGGAGCTGCAGCGGCAGAAGGAGAAGAACGACGCCCTGCTCAACAATCCCGGCACGGAGAATCCCTTCAAGATCTGGCGCGAGCTGGGCGAGACCATGACCAAGCACGCGACCATCATCCGCTACAACGCCGGCCTGGATGAGGCGGACGCGAAGATCGTCGAGCTGCTGCAGCGCTTTGAGAACGTGAACCTCTCCGACAAGAGCCAGTGGGCCAACACCAGCTTTGCCTTCACCCGCCAGCTCTACAACATGCTGGAGCTGGGCCGCGTGATCGTGCAGGGTGCGCGGCTGAGGGACGAAAGCCGCGGTGCGCACTACAAGCCGGACTTCCCGGAGCGCAATGACGAGAAGTTCCTCAAGACCACCAAGGCGAGCTTTGTGAATGGTGCGCCGAAGTTCGAGTTTGGCGATGTGGATGTAAGCCTGATCAAACCGCGGCCACGGCGGTACGACGCGGCGAAGTAGTGTTTTTGATAGGGCGTGGCTTTAGCCGCGTCATAACCGGGCTCGAAGGTAGCGGAGCTTTAGCCCTGAGGTTTGTCTTCAAAATGACCGCAGCATTCCAACACCGGGTTGACCTTTCCAGCGGTTGCGACCATCCTACTATCCATTATGGATGGACACCCGACACTGACCATGACCGTTTACATCCTGCTGGTGGCGTTTTCGCTGCTGGTGATCTCTTACTGGGTGCTCTACACGCGGCGGCTGAAAGTGCCCAAGAATGTAGGCAAGGAAGAGGGGATCGCCATGGCCACGCAGGAGAAGGAACGCACCGGGCATACGGGCATGATCTGAGGTTGGCGAAGCGGCTACCCTCAAGCGTCCCGCAGGCGCAGGGAAAGTTCTGCACTCCCGCGTGCGACGGAAAGAAAAAAGAGGGTAACTGAGCATGGCGACAGCAGCAGGCAGAACCATTGAGGTCGAGATCCACCGTCAGGCAACTCCAGATCAGTCCGCGCGCACGGAGCGCTTCTCTGTGCCGTACCGCCCGAACATGAACATTACCGCGCTGCTGGGCGAGATTGCGCTGAACCCGGTAACGGCCGACGGCAAGCCCACAACGCCGATCACCTATGACTCCAACTGCCTCGAAGAGATCTGCGGCAGTTGCGCCATGCTTATCAACGGGCGCGCACGGATGGCCTGTTCGGCGCTGGTCGACAAGCTCGATCAGCCGATCCGGCTCGCGCCGCTCTCGAAGTTCCCCATCGTCCGCGACCTCTCCGTCGACCGCAGCGTGCTCTTTGAGAACCTTAAGGCCGTCAAGGCGTGGGTTCCTATCGATGGCACTTACGACCTCGGCTCCGGCCCACGCCAGTTCCCGCAGGTGCAGGAGCAACGCTATCCGCTGTCCAACTGCATCAGTTGCTGCTGCTGCATGGAGGTCTGCCCCCAGTTCAATGAGTCGACGAATTTCGTCGGCGCGGCCACCATCGCCCAGGTCAAGCTCTTCAATATGGACCCCGCAGGCGCGGTGCTGAAGGAAGAACGGCTGCGCGCGCTGGCCGGCGAAGGCGGCATCCAGGAGTGCGGTTACGCGCAGAACTGCGTCGAGGCCTGCCCGAAGCAGCTTCCCTTGACCGAATCCATATCGGATGTAGGGCGCGATGTCGTGGTCCAGCAGGTGAAGGATCTGTTCAGCCGTTAGCAGCAGGACAGTCGCGAATCGATAGCTGGCACGGCATTTCTTAGCGTCGAAGACGAATGAATTTTCCGAATCCGCGCAACCTGTCCAGCGTCTAAACGGGATGCTCCCCAGAACTGCATGCAATCTCGTTATCCTGGCGCTTGTGTGCCTTCCCGCGGTCGGCGCAGCGCAAGACCTTCCGGCCGCACCACTCATCCAGGCAGGTGCGGCCTCGGCATTTGCAGCTGCCTTGCCGGATGCCCCAGCGACGAATGAGTCTGCCGAGCCGCCGCAGTCCGCCGCGAAAGGTCAGCAGCCGAAGCGCATCCTTGGAATCATGCCGAACTATCGCGCGGTGAGCGCGGGAACGATCCCGCCGCCGCCGACGCCGCGGCAAGCGTTCAGAATCGCGACGCAGAATAGTTTCGATTACTCGTCCTTTGTTTTTGTGGGTGCAACTTCGCTGTTGGCCGAAAACAGCAACTCCCATCCGAAGCTGGGCAAAGGCGTCGCCGGTTATGGTCGGTACTACTGGCGCGGCTTTCTGGACAAGACCGACGGAAATTACATGGTGATCTGGGCACTTCCCTCGGTCTTGCATGAGGATGAGCGGTACTACACGCGGGGAAGAGGGAACGTGCTGGGGCGGGCAGCGTATGCGGCTTCCCGGGTGGTCATCGCGCGCAATTACAGTGAACATGACACCTTCAATGCGTCGGAGGTATTCGGGCGCGGAATCGCGCAGGCTGTCGCGCTGAGTTATTACCCCAGTTCCGATCGCAGTGCCGGCGCAGTGGCCGCGAAATACGGTTGGGCGATTGGGCGCGATGCGCTGACAAATACATTCCGGGAATTCTGGCCCGACATCGCTGCCCATCTGCACCGTCGATCTTCCTGAGGCGTTAACCTCCGAACTGGCGCAGGTGGTCTTGCAGGTCAAGGATCTGTTCAGCCGTTAGCAGCATCGCTCACAGCCACGCTTCCTACATCAGGTGCACTGCGTCCACATCTACCACCAGGTTGCGGCGCGAGATGCCTTCGGTTTCCGCGGCGGTAAGCATGGCGCGCAGCGCCCTGCCCAGCGCATCCCGCCGTTCCGCCTTCAGCACAAAATGAAACCGGTAGATGCGCTTGAGCCGTGCGATCGGCGCCGTCGCCGGCCCCATCACGCGCACGCGGTCCAGCTTCGCGCCCGCAAACCACCGCGCCAGCTTCTGCGACCACGCCGCCGCTTGCTCCAGGCTCTCGCCTTGCACTACGACATTCGCCAGCGCTCCAAAGGGCGGATACAGGAATGGCCGCCGGTGGTACATCTCCTTTTCGACAAAGCCGCGATAATCATGCGCCGCGGCAAACCGCACCGCATAGTGGTCGCCATTGTAGGTCTGCACCAGCACACGGCCAAGCAACTCGCCTCTTCCCGCGCGGCCTGAGACCTGCGTCAGCAGTTGGAACACGCGCTCCGCGGCGCGAAAATCCGGCAGCGCCAACGCTGCATCCGCGCCCACCACGCCCACCAGCGTCACGCCGTGCACGTCATGTCCCTTGGCGATCATCTGCGTGCCCACCAGCAGGTTGATCTCGCCCGAATGCAGCCGCGCCAGCAGACGCTCCATATCGCCGCGCCCGCGCACCGTGTCGCGGTCCATCCGCCCGATGCGCGCATTGGGAAAAAGCTCCAACAGGCGCTCCTCGCCCTGCTGCGACCCCGCGCCCAGATAAAACAAATGCTCGCTCCCGCATTTGAGGCAGGTCTTCGGCACGCTGCGCCGGAAACCGCAGTAGTGGCACACCAGATGGTCGCCCGCATGAGCGTGGACATCCTCGCTCAGAACTCCGGTCGGCTTGTGATACGTCAGTGCGATCGCGCAGTTCTCGCACTCAATCTTCTCGCCGCAGCTGCGGCACAGCACCGTAAACGAATAGCCCCTCCGGTTGAGCAGGATCATCACCTGCTCGCCGCGGTCGAGCGTCGCCTGCACCTCTTCCACCATGCGCCGCGAGAAGATCGCGTCCTGGCCCGTCGCGCGGAACTCTTCGCGCATGTCGATCAGTTCGACCTCAGGCAGCGGCCGGTCCATCACACGCGCCGTCATCTCGACGCGCTCATAGCGGCCACGGTCCGCATTGTTCCAGCTCTCCAGCGACGGCGTCGCCGAACCCAGCACAACCACCGCGCCCTGCAGCTTCGCCCGCATCACCGCGCCATCGCGCCCGTGATAGCGCGGCGTCTCCTCCTGCTTGTAGCTGGAATCATGCTCTTCATCGACGAGAATCAGGCCGAGATCCTTCATGGGCGCAAAGACAGCCGACCGCGTCCCGACGACCACGCGCGCCTCGCCCCGCCGGATCCTGTGCCACTGCTCTGCACGCTCATCCGGCGTCAGCGCCGAGTGCAGCAGCGCCACCTCCGCCCCAAAGGCCGCGTGCAGTTGCGCCGCCATCGCCGGCGTGAGCCCGATCTCCGGCACCAGCAACAGCGCGGACTTTCCCGCATCGAGCGCCCGCTGCATCGCCGCAAAGTACACGCTGGTCTTGCCTGAACCGGTCACACCATAAAGCAGGACCGGCTTGAACTCGCCCTTCGCCATTGCTGCCGCAACCGTCCTGAGCGCCTCCATCTGCTGCTCGTTCAGCGTGTGCTCATGGGCATGCTTCTTTCCCTCTGCATGCACGCCCCCCAGCGCAAACGCCTCCGGCCGTTCTTCGATCGCAACCAGCCCGCGGTTCACCAGCGTGCTCAACGTCGTCTGCGGAACAGCCCGCAGCGTCGCAGATTCTCGCAGGTCTCTCACCCGCATCGCTCCGCCCGCCGCAGCCAACTCCGCAAGAATCGCGGTCTGGTTCGCATTCAGCTTCGGAATACGCGCATCCGGCACGAGCACAGCCACACGCTCCAGTCTTCGCGCATCGCGCTCCTCGGCAACGGCGTCGCGCAGCAGCCACTTCTTCCGCACCATGCCGTCCAGCAGCGCTTTGTTTGCCTGCGTTGAAGATCGCAGCGCAGCGATCTTCGCTGCATGCCCATCCTCCAGATAATTCAGCACTGCATACTCGCGGTCCTGCTCCTCCGGCGCGAGTTTCGATCTTCGCGAAGCCCCACGCGCGGCCGCGTCATGCAGCACCCGCCTGCCCGCGTCTGCGATGCGATACACAAACTCCCGCCGTACCTCCGCCGCCAGCGGCAACATCCCGCGCAGCACCTCGCCCAGCGGCGCAACATAATATTGCGCGATCCACTCGGCCAGCCGCATTAGCTCGGCGGAGATCAGCCCTTCCGCATCGAGCACCTGCTGCACTGGCTTGATCTCTATCTCGTCCGCGGGTGCCTCGTTGTGCACCCGCACCACCACACCCATCAGCCGCTGCCCGCTGAAGGGCACCAGCACGCGCGCCCCCACTGCTGGCGTCACACCATTCACCGCATAAGTGAAAGCGCGGTCCAGCGGCACCGGCAGCGCGACATCGCAGTATGTAGATTCGGTCGAGCTGGTCGTCTCCTTCAAAGTCTCTTCAGACTATCGCTGCGCCCTGTGTAGATGCCGGGGCCGCCCCATTCATGGCGCGATGCTGGTCGCGCATGGGTAGGATGAATAACCCCATTCCATGCACAATTTCCCCATTCCCTGCACAGGTTCGCCCTTCACGCAAACTGCACAATCCACTCGCGTCGCGATGCTATCCTGAATAAGGCCCAAAGGCCCTCACGCAAAACAAAATCACTCCCCCAATGAGGTGAAATGCATGGCGACGGCAACCATCGATAAGGCAGCGCTCGGCACCGCGGCAAACGACTACAAGGTCGCGGACATCGGCCTCGCCGACTTCGGCCGCAAGGAGATCGACATCGCCGAGCAGGAGATGCCCGGCCTGATGGCCATCCGCGCCAAGTACGCGCCCGGCAAGCCGCTGGCAGGCGTCCGCGTCACCGGCTCGCTTCACATGACCATCCAGACCGCCGTGCTGATCGAGACCATGGTCGCCCTCGGCGCCGACGTGCGCTGGGCCAGCTGCAACATCTTCTCCACGCAGGACCACGCCGCCGCCGCCATCGCCGCCGCGGGCGTTCCCGTCTTCGCATGGAAGGGTGAGAGCCTCGAAGAATATTGGTGGTGCACGAACCAGGCGCTCACCTTCCCCGGCGGCAAGGGCCCCCAGCTCGTCATTGACGATGGTGGCGACGTCACGCTGCTCATCCACAAGGGCGTCGAGCTTGAGCAAGGCGACAAGTGGGTCGACTCGCCCTCCGGTTCGCACGAAGAGAAGGTCATCAAGGACCTGCTGAAGCAGATCTACAAGGAGACCCCCACTCGCTGGCAGTCGGTCGCCAAGGAATGGCGCGGCGTCTCCGAGGAGACCACTACCGGCGTCCATCGCCTCTACCAGATGCTGGAGCAGGGCAAGCTGCTCGTCCCAGCCATCAATGTCAATGACTCGGTCACCAAGTCCAAGTTCGACAACCTCTACGGCTGCCGCGAGTCGCTGGTCGATGGCATCAAGCGCGCCACCGATGTGATGCTCGCCGGCAAGGTCGCAGTCGTCTGCGGCTATGGCGACGTGGGCAAAGGCTCGGCCGTCTCGCTGCGTGGTCTCGGCGCGCGCGTCGTGGTCACGGAGATCGATCCCATCAACGCCCTGCAGGCGGCGATGGAAGGCTATGAGGTCACCACCATCGAGGAGACCCTCGGCCGCGGCGACATCTACGTCACCTGCACCGGCAACGTGGACATCATTACCGTCGAGCACATGAAGCTGATGAAGGACCAGGCCATCGTCTGCAACATCGGCCACTTCGACAACGAGATCCAGATGGAGAAGCTCAACGCCGAGAAGGGCGTAACCAAGCTCAACATCAAGCCGCAGGTGGACAAGTACACTTTCGCTTCAGGCAACAGCATCTTCGTTCTCGCTGAAGGCCGCCTCGTCAACCTCGGCTGCGCCACCGGCCATCCCAGCTTCGTCATGTCCAACAGCTTCGCCAACCAGACGCTCGCCCAGCTCGACCTCTGGAAGAACAAGGACACCTACAAGGTCGGCATCTACATCCTGCCCAAGAAGTTGGACGAGGAAGTCGCGCGCCTGCACCTCGAAAAGATCGGCGTAAAACTCACCACGCTCTCCAAGCGCCAGGCCGACTACCTCGGCGTCGCCGTCGAAGGCCCCTACAAATCCGAACACTACCGCTACTAGCGGAAACCTACACTGCTACGTGGCCCATCCTTCGCTTGAGCGAAGGGTGGGATTTTTTGTCATTCCCGAAGGGAATCTGCGTTTGCCTTTGCCTTTTGCAGTCATTCTGAGCCGAAGAATGCCCGCGTTTGCTTTACCAATCCCGCTCCGGCTGGGATCATTCTTTTGTGTAGGCCGTCAACACAGCACCGGAAGGGCACGCTTTCAGGCGTGCCGCTACCGTCGCTCTACAAAACCTGGTTCGTCATTCTGGAGCGAGCACTTGCGCTCCAGGACACAGAGGCTTTTCACAGGAGGATTGAGCATGCAAGATCAAGCCGCGAAAATGGCTTATTTGATTCGGACCATGAGGATCGCATTCTTCATCTCTGGGATTCTCTTCATCTATGTAATGTTCCGGCTTCCATCGCAGGCACAAGCTTCGCCAGCTCATACGGTGGAATGGGCGATCACCATCATGTCGCTCGTATGCGTTGCAATGGGGTTCGTCGCTCCACGCTTTCTGGCGGGCGCGATCCGTACCCAAGGATCGCCAGGCTCCAATCCCTTTCAGAAGCAGTTCACGATGACCATCCTCAGCCTGGCCTTCTTCGAGGCTGCAGTACTCTTTGGCTTCGTCCTGCATTTTCTCGGCGCGCATGTTCTCTTCGTCCGGATCGCCGTCGCTGTCGGATTGATCTCGCAGCTGGTCTGGAGTCCCCATCTCTGACGGCTGCAGAGGATGAAAATAATTTGGGGCCGCACTAGACGACTCCTGCAAGTAGACGGAGCACAGCGGGCCTATCTAACCGTCCAACTACAATCGCTCTATGCCCCCGATCCTCAACGCACAGGGCGTCTCCAAGCGCTTTGGAGCGGTTCCTCTCTTCCAGGACATCAGCTTCACCATCGCCGACGGCGACCGCATCGGCCTCATCGGCCCCAACGGAGCAGGGAAGTCTACCCTCCTTGCGGTCCTCGCCGGTGAGCAGGAGCCTGACTCCGGCGAAGTAGCTATCCGCAAGCGCGCGCGCATCGCTTACGTCAAACAGGAGTCGACCTTCGCGCCGGGCCTCACCGTCCGCAGCATCCTCGAAAGCGCTCTCACCCGCGCCGGCGTCGCCGAGAGCGACCGCGAGGGCCGCCTGCGCGAGACCGCCGGCCGCATCGGCTTCCCCGACCTCGCCGCCGAAGCCGCCACCCTCTCCGGCGGCTGGCGCAAGCGCCTCGCCATCGCCGAAGCCATCGTCAGCCACCCCGATGTCCTGCTGCTGGACGAGCCAACCAACCATCTCGACCTCGCCGGAATTGAATGGCTGGAAGATCTGCTCAACCAATCCGACTTCGCCTGCGTCATGGTCAGCCACGACCGCTACTTCCTCGAAAACGTCGCCACGGAGATTGTCGAGCTCAGCCGCGTCTACGCCGAAGGCCTGCTGCGCGTGAAGGGCAGCTACTCCAAGTTCCTCGAAGGCCGCGCCGCATATCTCGAAGCGCAGTCGCGCCTCCAGGAGTCGCTGCGCAACCGGGTCAAGGTAGAGCTGGAGTGGCTGCGCCGCGGCCCCAAGGCCCGCGCCACCAAGGCTAAGGCGCGCATCGATAACGCGCACGGTCTTATCGCTCAGTTGCAGGAGGTCGAATCGCGCTCGCAGACCGCGACCGCCGGCATCGAGTTCGCCGCCACCGACCGCAAAAGCAAACGCCTGGTCGAGTTGGACAACGTCTCCCTCAGCTTCGGTGAGAGGAAGATCGTCGAAGACCTCAACTTCCTCATCACCAACGGCACGCGCGTCGGCCTCGTCGGCCCCAACGGCAGTGGCAAGACCACCATCCTCCGCCTGCTCACCGGCGAACTCGCGCCCACCTCCGGCTCCATCACCCGCGCCGCATCGCTGCGCATCGTGTATTTCTCGCAGATGCGCGAGCTGCCCGAAGGCGTCACGCTGCGCCGCGCGCTAGCGCCCGATGCCGACTCCGTCATCTATCAGGGCCGTGTCATCCACGTCGCCAGCTACGCCAGCAAGTTCCTCTTCACCAGCGAGCAGCTCAATCAACCTGTCGACCGCTTAAGCGGCGGCGAGCGCGCCCGCGTGCTCATCGCGCGGCTGATGCTCGAACCCGCCGACCTGCTGCTCCTCGATGAGCCGACGAACGATCTCGACATCGCAACCCTCGAAATCCTCGAAGACAGCCTGCTCGAATACTCCGGCGCGCTGGTCCTGGTCACGCATGACCGCCTCATGCTCGACCGCGTCTCCACGGTCGTCCTCGGCCTCGACGGCCGCGGTCACACCCAGCGTTTCGCCGACTACACGCAGTGGGAGCGCTGGATGGAAGAGCAGGAATCCGCCGACCGCTCCCAGCAATCCGAAACCGCCCCGCCGCCTGCCGCGAACTCTGCAGCAGCACCGCAGCAAACCACCAAGCCACCGCAGCCCGCAAAGAAGAGGCTCTCTTACCTCGAAGCCCGCGAATTCGCCACCATCGAAGACCGCATCGAAGAGGCGGAACTGCAACTCTCCGCCGCGCGCACCAAAGTCGAAGATCCCGCCATCGCCAGCGATGCCTCCGCTCTCACCGACGCTCTCGCCGAACTGGAGCGCTCCAAGGCCGCCGTCGATACGCTTGTCGAGCGCTGGGCGCAACTCACCGAGCAAGCCGGATAACTCTACGAATCTCCCTGCCAGCGGAATCTTTTGCACTATACTGAGGCCGCTCCGAAAATCTCATTTGATACGCATCCGTAAGGAGACCACTTGCGCTTAGCCGCCTGTCTGCTGC
This sequence comes from Acidobacteriaceae bacterium, assembly GCA_035572415.1. Taxonomy (GTDB): domain Bacteria; phylum Acidobacteriota; class Terriglobia; order Terriglobales; family Acidobacteriaceae; genus Edaphobacter. The sequence continues at coordinate 12,765 of DATNAU010000186.1, read as the reverse complement.
TCGTGTCTGGATTTGTCGTCGCCGTCGCTGCGCTCATCCTGCTGCCCGCGCTCGGTCTGCGCTTCGCTTTTGTCGCTTCCGGCCTTGCCCTGGAATGCGTCGGCATCTGGCTGCTCACGCAAGCCCATCGCGCCCTCCACAAGGACGCCCGATGACCCCGGAACTCATCCTCTTCACCCTCGGCTGCAGCCTGCTGATTCCGCTGGCCGCCGCAGGCCTGGGCCTCATCCATCAAGGCCTCGGACGCTCCCGCTCCGCCGCGCATGCGATGCTGGCAACCCTCTGTGCCTTCGCCATCGCAGCTATCCTCACCGTCGCCGTGGGATTCTCCTTTGCCATCGGCACACCCGGCTCGGCCCATTCCTTCACCGCCGCAGGCGCGCACTGGGACTGGCTCGGCCGCGGCCCATTCTTCGCCCACGATATCCACTTCGACTCGCCCGACCCCTTCTCGCTCGGCCTCGCGCTCAAGCTCTGCTTCCTCATCTTCGCCGCCGGCCTCGCCGCTATGCCTGCCATCTCCGCCGGCGCCGACCGCTGGCGTCTCGCAGCTTCGTGTCTTGCAACCGCCGCCCTTGCGCTCTTTTTCTTTCCGCTCTTCGCGCACTGGACATGGGGCGGCGGCTGGCTCACCCAGCTTCCCGCCAACTTCAATCTGCCCGCCTTCACTGACGTCGGCGGTGCTGCATCCATTCAGGCAGTCGGCGGCCTTATGGCTGCCTGCATCGCGTGGATTACCGGGCCGCGCCGCGGCAAATTCGAAGCGAACGGCATGCCCGCCGCCATCCCCGGCCACAACATCGTGCAGGTCCTCTTCGGATGCCTGCTCGCGTTGGTCGGCTGGATCGCCCTCGAATCCGCCGCCTCCATCCTTTTCTACGCTGCCACGCCGCTTCACATCGCCGCCGTCATCCTCAACGCCACGCTCGCTGCCTCCGGCGGATTCCTTGCCGCCGTCCTCTTCACCCGCGCACGCTACCGCAAGCCCGACGCCTCCATCGCCGCCAATGGCTGGATCGCCGGCCTGGTCGCTGGCAGCGCCGCCTGCTTCCTCATCTCGCCCGCTGCCGCCATTTTCGTCGGCACCGTCGCCGGCCTGCTCGTCACGTGGATGATCGAGATAGCCGAACTTCGCCTCCAGGTCGATGACCCCGGCGGCGCCGTCTCTGTGCACGCAGGCGCAGGCATTTGGGGCCTCCTCGCCGCGGGCCTCCTCGGCCACTTCGCCGGCCTCTCCCCCGCAGAGCATCTTCTGTCACAGATGGTCGGCATTGCTGCACTGCTCGGCCTGATGTTTCCCCTGGTTTACGCCGCAAACATTCTGCTCGATCGCATTTCGCCGCACCGCGTCGATGCCGACGGCGATTGGAAGGGAATGGACATCCGCGAGCTGGGCGCCGGCGCATACCCCGAATTCGTCATCCACGCCGACGACTACCTCCCGCGCTGACCACAACTGCCTGCCAGGGGATGACACGGATCGAACGGATCCACCACGGGTTCAAAAGAACGATGCGTTTCAATGGTTCGTTTTGATCCCTGTGAATCCGTGGCTGCTTTTTATTGACTTGCGCCAAGCCGGCATACCCGCACGCCCGCATTCGCATACGGACACGCAAACTCCGTCCGCGCGCTCGCCTCCAGCACCACCCACCCCACACCCAGCGGCTTCAGCCGCGCAACCCGCTCCGCATCGCTGATCGCATTCAAATTCTCCTGCGCCGCCGCGCCCTGCGCCCACGCCTTCGCCAGGTCCGGCGCGATCGACGCCTCCCCGCCGTCTTTCGACGCATCGGGCAGCACGCTCCGCTCCGCAATGGCGCGGAAGTTCTGCGCATCTTCACCCGGCGCATGGATGTAATCGCCATCCGTCGCGAACAGCGCATCCCGCGGCGTATTCACGCGCACCCACTCGAACGCCTGCGCCCACGTGTTCCTCTTCGCGATCCACGGCAGCTCCAGATGGTGCGAGGCCCGATACTCCGCCCGTGTACTCGCAAACATCACCGCTCCAAGTACCAAACCCGCCGCCGCCCACCTCCACACACTCCGCCGCAGCACGGTTTCGCCCAACCTCCCTCCGAGCACCACGATCATCACCACATACACCACCTGGAACATCCGCAGCGGCTGCATCCTCGCCACCAGATGTCCCGGTGCGCATTCGGGGGCAAACAATACGGCGACCGCGGACGCCAGCAAGCCCGCAATCACAGCTGTCTGCGCTAGTGTCCGCTCCGCCCCAGTCTTGCAGCCCCATTTATCTCTGCGCCCGGAGATCCAACCTGCCGCTCCCAGAATCGCGACCGGCGCACACACCCCCACCAGTTCATACCACCGCCACTCGCTCAGGAACCAATAGCTGCGAGACAGCGCCGCCCGCACATATGCTGCACTCTCCGGCGCTGCGAACAGTTGCGCGCATGCCGTCACTGCAATCGCTGTCGCGCAAACCGCGACAGTTCCGCCCGTGCGAACCTCGCTCAGCCGCGCGCGCAGGCACGCCAGCAGCATCGTCGCCGCAGCTGCATCCATCGCAATCAGCGGATGCATCGCGGCGCAAGCCGCCAATCCCGTAATCCAGATCATCCATCCACGCCATCGCCGCCCCGGATTTTCATCCCAGTCAGTCGCATCCAGTGCGCCGGCAATCGCCACCAGCAGCGCCGGTATCGCAAAGCTCCGCGCCGTCAAATACGGGTCCATCACATACAGAGCAGTCCCCGCCACCGGCAGCCCCAGCCAGCACGCCAGCAGCACCACCACACCCGCTAGCGCGTCACTCCTGGCATAGCACCGCGTCGCCAGCATCCACGCCGCATAAAGCGTCCCCCATATGCTGCCCACGTGCAGCGCCAGCAGCACCCACGGCAGCGGCGCGTGGACCGCCCGCACGATTGCCGCGACCATAGGCGCAAACAGCGACCACCGCGACGGCTCCATTGCGAACCCCGCATCGTGCGGATACAGTCCCGCATCCAGCAGCCGCTTCACGCCGGCAACATAAATCCCGCCGTCCTCCGCATACGGGTGATAGCCGTTGATCGCAACCGCAGCCAGAGTTGCCGCACTCACGAGCATGCATGCACGCCTGCGCTCGCTTGCTCCACGAACACCACGCGCTGTGCGCGCCCACAAGCTCTCGCGCCGCGCCTCAACCGGCGCTACCAGAACTCCCAATCGCCGCTCCATCCGCAACGACCGCTTCGAAAGCAGCCGCGTTGCTTTAAGGGCACAGCTTGAGCCGTGCCGCAAAACGTGCCCCGCGAGACGGGGCTTCAGCCCCTGAGGTCACTGTTGTTCATCCGTGATCGCATGGCTTTGTCCATGTTAGACGGACGCGGGCGTATATTAACTGCTCCAGCTCTGACCGCAACCGGCACTTCCTGAGGGAGCTCTGTTCACCATGGACCGCAAGCAGATCGTCGAAAAGAAACAGCAGTATGTCTATCCCGCCGTCTACAACTACTTCGCCGATCCGCTGCCCATGGCGCGCGGTTTCATGCAGCACATCTGGGACGTCGACGGTCGTCAGTACCTCGACTTCTTCGGCGGCATCGTCACCGTCGGCGTCGGCCACGCCAACCCCCGCGTTACCGCCGCACAAAAGCAGCAGCTCGACACCATGAGTCACTGCTCCACCGTCTACCCCACCGAGCAGATGTCCGCGCTCGCGGAAAAAATTGCGCAGATCACCCCCGGCAAGCTCGAAAAATCCTTCTTCACATCCTCAGGCTCCGAGGCCAACGAGACTGCAATCGACTCCGCGCGCATGCACACCGGCCGCATGGAAATCATCGCCCTGCGCCACTCCTACTCCGGCCGCAGCGCGCTCACCCGCTCGCTCACCGGCATCGCTGCCTGGCGCAAGGCCACGTATCAGATCGGCGTCGTCCATGCGATGAACCCCTACTGCTATCGCTGCCCGCTCGGAAAGACGTATCCCTCGTGCGAGGTCGCCTGCGCGCAGGACATCGAAGCCACCATCCAGGCTTCCACTTCCGGGGCCATCGCCGGCATGATCGCCGAACCCATCCAGGGCGTCGGCGGCTTCATCACGCCGCCAAAGGAGTACTTCAAGCTCGCCTTCTCCATCGTCAAGAAATATGGCGGCGACTTCATCGCCGACGAGGTCCAGACCGGCTGGGGCCGCACCGGCAAAGCCTGGTTCGGCATCGAGCATTGGGAGGTCGAGCCCGACATCCTCACCGCCGCCAAGTCCCTCGGCAACGGCTTCCCCATTGGCCTCACCGTCGCCACTCCGGAGATCGCCAACGCCTATCAGGGGCCCACCATCGCTACCTTCGGCGGCAACCCCGTCGCCTGCGTCACCGCGAAGGCTGTCATCGATCTCATCGAAGAAGACGACCTCATCCGCAACTGCGATGTCGTCGGCGGCTATCTCCGCGATGGCCTGCTCGCCCTTCAGCGCAAATATCCGGTCATCGGCGACGTGCGCGGCATGGGCCTCATGCAGGCGCTCGAACTCGTCACCGACCCAAAGACGAAGGAGCCCGCGCCCGAGCTCACCAACCAAATGCTCGAAGCCGCGCGCGAGGCTGGCCTGCTCATCGGGAAGGGCGGCATGTATAACAACGTCCTCCGCATGTCCCCACCCATGAACATCGCCAAATCTGACGTCGACGAGGCCCTCCGCATGCTCGATACCGCCTTCGCGTCCGTCACCTCCAAAACCCTCGCCACTGCATAACTCGTGCTCGGCGTTTTGAACCATCGAGTGGCCCATCCTTCGCAACGCGAAGGGTGGGTAGCTCTTTTGGCTTTGTCATTCCGGAAGGGAATCTGCGTTTGCCTTCACCGGGTGCGCACCCAACTTCCGCGGGCTCCGCTCGCCGTTTTGGTTTGCCATCCCCAGAATTTTAGTATCCGTCTTGCTTAAGGGCACGGCTTCAGCCGTGCCGTAAACAGCAATCAGGGAAGGCGGTCTTTAGCCGCTGAGGTCACCCTCCTGCGAATCACCTGTCATCCTGAGCGAAGTCGAGAGCGTCAGCACTCGGCGAAGTCGAAGGAGCTGCTTCTTACTTTGATCCCACGAACAATCTTCTCCCCACTGCCTCCGCTAAAATCGCCTCAGTGCCCCTTTCTGACTCGACCAACTCCGAAGACACCCTCATCCCCGACGGCGGGCCACCTGACCCGCAGGCCCACGGCCCGTTCGCCGCAATGCGCCGCATGCTGCCGCAGGGCGAGGTCATTCGCTTCCTCATGGTCGGGGCATTCAACACCGGCTTCTCGCTGGGCCTCTACTCCTTGTGTGTCCTCATCTTCGGACGCACGATGCCCCATGTGTCCAAGCCAATCATCGCGGACATTGCCTCCATCGTCTCGCAGCCCATCTGCATCACCGTCGCCTTCCTCTGTTACAAGCACTTCGTCTTCCGCACCAAAGGCAATTACCTCAAGGAATGGCTTCGCTGCTTCGCCGTCTACTCGGTCTCCATCGTCGCCAGCCTCTTCATCCTTCCCGCCGCCACCAAGTTCTTCCTCCTCTTCAAAGAGCTTCCCCCCAATGCGCCGCCCATCGCCGCGGGTGTCGTCAATTCCTGCATCATCGCCTGCTACAGCTACTTCGGCCATAAGAAGTTTTCTTTCAAGCGTTAAGCGAAATCTTCCGCGAATTTGGCGGGAAATTCGCATGTCAAGCCCCGAATTCGGCTAACTCCATGATCCCTCGCAGAATAGAGGTGGCAGTTTAGTTCTGCTTGCCTCGGTAAAATAGAAGTAGAGCTCTACCTCGCTTTTTGCGAACAAGCTGCACGGAGGGCGGAAGCAAACGGTGAGATTGCGGTCTAACCTCAATGAATGGAATATTTTGCGGCGAAGTTGCCTGAATGCAATATTTTAGCGGCCGAGCGACATCGTAACCCCTTGATTCCAGATATTTTGCGCGACAAGATATCAAAATAAAAAACGCATGTACCGGACCCTCCAGCTCGCCCTCGAACGCCGCATCCGCGAAATCCTCGCGACGAAGTACCAGCTCGCCACCGACGCCTCGGATGCCCCAAAGCTCGTCGTAGAGCTGCCCCCTAAGATCGAACTGGGCGAACTAGCCTTGCCCATCGCCTTCGAGCTGGCCAAAAGGCTGCGCAAGGCGCCGCGGGTCATAGCCACCGAACTCGCCGCCGAACTCAACGCAAACCTCAGCGCCGTCCCCGGCATCGTCTCCGTTGAGGTGGCCGGCGCAGGCTACCTCAACATCCGGCTCGACCGCGCCGCCGCCGCCCGCCGCATCGCCGCCGGCGAGCACGCCGGCATCGGCGGCCCCGGCTTCCGCCTCGTCGAGCACACCAGTATCAACCCAAACAAGGCCGCGCACATCGGCCATCTCCGAAATGCGATTCTCGGCGACACCTTCCAGCGCCTGCTCCGCCCCGATAGCTACAAGGCCGGCTGGCAGGTCGGCGTGCAGAACTACATCGACAACACCGGCGTCCAGGTCGCTGATATCGTCGTCGGCCTTACCCAGCTCGAAGGCCGCGACCTCGCCTCCGTCCGCAGCCTGCTCGCCGATCTGGCCGCCCGCCGCGAGCGGATCGACTTCTACTGCTGGGACCTCTACGCCCGCGTCAGCCATTGGTACGCCGGCACCGGCCCCGACGACCTCGCGCCTCCCAGTTCGGCCGAGCTCGCCTGCCGCAAACAAATCCGGCTCGACACGCTTCACGCGCTCGAACATGGCGGCAACGAGACGGCCGAGATCGCCGACCTCATCTCCACCGCCGTCCTCCGCCGCCACCTCGAAACCATGGAGCGGCTCGGCATTGAATACGACTTCCTGCCTCGCGAGAGTGAGATCCTCTCGCTGCACTTCTGGGACGCCGCCCGCGAGCTAATGATCCAGAAAGGAGTCCTCTATCTAGAAACCGAGGGCAAGAACAAAGGCTGCTGGGTCATGCGCCGCGCCGGAGCCGAGGCTGAGCAGGGAAGCGACGGCCCCGATGAAGACGCCAAAGTCATCGTTCGCTCGAACGGCACCGTCACCTACGTCGGCAAGGACATCGCCTACCACCTCTGGAAGTTCGGCCTGCTGCCCGGCAAGGACTTCGGCTACGCAAAGTTCCGCGAGTACAACGAACAACGAACAACGGACAACGTACAACGCCCTCCTCACACCTGCTGGATCTCCACCGCCGGCGCCAGCGATCCCACCGCGCTCCGCTTCGGCCACGCCGATGCGATTTACAACGTCATCGATTCGCGCCAGAACGACCCGCAGAACAACGTCATCGCCTCGCTGCGCGGCATGGGCTTCACCGAAGCCGCCAACCGCTATACGCACTTCTCCTACGAGATGGTCGCCATGACGCCGCGCTGCGCCGAAGACCTCGGCTACACGCTTACCGAGGAAGACAAGCAGCGCCCGTTTATCGAGGTCAGCGGCCGCAAGGGCTTCGGCGTCAAAGCCGACGACCTGCTCGACAGACTCACCGCCGCCGCCCGCGCCGAGGTCGACTCACGCCATCCCGAACTCAGCGAAGCCGAGCGTGCGCAGATCGCCACGCAGATCGCTGTCGGCGCGCTGCGCTACTTCATGCTGCGCTTCACACGCAACACCGTCATCGCCTTCGACTTCCGTGACGCGCTCAGCTTTGAGGGCGAGACCGGGCCTTACGTGCAGTACGCCATCGTCCGCGCCGCCAACATCTTCCGCAAAGCCGGCATCGATGAAGCCGCTGCACTCGCCGCCATCGCCGACCTCGACCTCTCAACGCTCAGCGGCGAAGAGGGAACCGGGATCTGGGAGACCTGGCTGCTTGCCTCTCGCCTCACGGCTGTCATCGAGCAAGCCATCGCCACGGCCGAGCCTGCGCATCTCGCGCGCTACGCCTTCCAGCTCGCGCAGCAGTTCAACAACTTCTATCACCGCCACCACATCCTCACCGAGCAGGATCCCGCCCGCCGCGCGCTCCTGCTCGCCACCGCCGCGGTCGCTCGCCGCGAGATGACCCGCGCCCTCGCCTACCTTGGCATCGAATCGCCCGAGGTCATGTGAAGCAGGCGACGATTCGTTCGTCTGTCATTCTGAGCCGTAGGCGAAGAATCCCCGCATTTTTACTTGGCGAAACCTCTCACCCACTCAATGATCGACCGCACCGCGACGCCGCTCGGTCCATACGCCAGCCAGGGCTTCGGCGTCTCGTTCCACGCAAGACCCGCGATGTCCAGATGAACCCAGGGCGTCTCGCCCGCGAACTCCTTCAGGAACATCGCGCCGGAGATCGCTCCGCCGTAGCGGTTCTTGCCCGTGTTCATGATGTCCGCGATCTCGCTCTTGATGTGGTCGCGATAGTCATCCGTGCAGGGCATGCGCCAGGCCTTCTCGCCCGAGACCTGAAGCCCACTCATGAAGCGCTCGCACGTCTCGTCGTCGTTCGAGAAGACGCCGTAGTTCAGATGCCCCAGCGCAATCGAGATCGCGCCGGTCAGCGTCGCCGCGTTGATCAGATGCGTGCAGCCAAGCGTCTTCGCATAGTGCAGTCCATCGGAGAGTACAAGCCGCCCTTCGGCATCCGTGTTCACCACCTCAATCGTCTTACCGCTCATCGCGGTGACCACATCGCCCGGCTTGTAGGCGCGCCCATCCGGCATGTTCTCCGCCGAACAGACGACCGAGATCACCTTCACCGCCGGCTTCAGCCGTGCAATAGCGTGCATTGCGCCGATCATCGCCGCCGCGCCGGCCATGTCGTACTTCATCTTTTCCATCCCGTCCGCCGGCTTGATCGAGATGCCGCCCGTGTCAAACGTAATTCCTTTACCGACGAGGCCAACCACCGGACCGTTTACCGGAGCGTTCGCCGGTTCGTAAGTCATCACGATCAGCGCAGGCGGCTCGGCCGAGCCCTTGGCCACGGCCCAGAACGCACCCATCCTCAGATCCTGAATCTTGTCCGAGCTGTACACGTCGCACTTCAGCCCTGCCTCGTCGCACATCGCCTTGGCGCGCCTGCCGAGTTCCGTCGGCGTCAACACATTGCCCGGCTCGTTCACCAGCGCCCGCGCAAAGTTCTGCGCACCGGCAATGATGCGGCCTTCGTCGAAGCCACGCTGGACGTCAGTCCGCGATGCCTCGTCCGCGAGCAACGTCAGCGTCCCAACCGATCGTTCTCTGCGATCGCTGCGATAAGTATCCCAGTCCGGCTCGCCAATCTCCGCGCCTTCGACGATTGCGCGAGCTGCCAGCGCAAGTACAGTGGGAGACTTCAGATCGTCCGGACGAGGGGGTTTCGGAAAAATGATTGCGAGGTCGCGCACAGCGCGCGACTTTGCCGCACGAACAGCGGTTCCGGCCGCCTTGCGCAGCACATCAGACAACACGTCCGTGCCTCTGCCGACGCCGACCACCAACAGCCGCTCTGCTTTCACCCCTGCCGGCGCGTGCAGCACCGCTACTTCACCCAGCGAGGCCTTGAACTCGCCGGAGGCTAGCAATGCGCGGGCAGCAGCTTCGATCGCCGGAGAGGTTGTCAGCAAAAAGGGCTGTGGGTCGCCTGCTTTATCGGTCTGTCTGTCCGCGGCAAAAACAGCGAGAGCAGGCAGAGCGAAGGCGATCGGGTCGCCGAAGAGAAGCTTCGATTCCATGTGTCTATCGTACCGTGCAATCGAGGGCGCGACCGCACAGGCGGAGAGCAGCTCTCCATGTCCGATCAGTACGTCGCTCGCCCGCCGCTCAGGTCGAAGACCGCTCCGGTCGTGAAGGTGTTCTCCTCGGAGACGAGCCACGCGATCATCGCCGCCGCCTCGTGGACTTCCAGGAAACGGCCTCGCGGGATGCGCGAAAGCATGAAATCGATGTGCTCCTGCTTCATCTGGTCGAAGATACGCGTGCGTGCCGCCGCCGGCGTGACGCAGTTGACTGCAATGTTCTTGTCCGCTGTTTCCTTGCCGAGCGACTTCGTCAGCGCCACGACGCCGGCCTTTGACGCGCTGTAGGCGGAAGCATTGGGATTGCCTTCCTTGGCGGCGATCGATGCGATGTTCACAATGCGGCCGTAGTTCTGCCGGATCATGTGCGGCACGACCGCGCGACAGCAGAGAAAGACGCCAGTGAGATTGATGTCGAGAAGCTGCTTCCAGGCATCGACTGGATAGTCCCACAACTTATGATTTGGCCCTGCAATGCCTGCATTGGCCACGAGAATGTCGATCTTGTCGTGCTTCGTTGCTGTCGATTCAGTCGCGGCAGACACACTCGCTTCATCGGAGACGTCGACGGTCTCGGTTGATACGATTCCTTTCGCTGAGAGTTGTTGCATGGAGGTTTTCAATAACTCTGCGTCCCGATCCCACAAAGAGACTGATGCGCCGGACTCGAGCAGCCGGGCAGCGATCGCGTAGCCGATGCCTTGTGCTCCGCCGGTGACTACGGCATGCCGTTTTTTCAAATCGATCTGGTTCATGTGCTTGACAGCTCCCGCGCTGAGAAATTCGTCTGCCTGAGAATGGTCGCACTTTGCCGGGCGCATCAGCAATCGCCGGCCAGCACTTCTGCCAAATGGACGGCGCGCCGGGACGAGTTCTGGGCAATCTGCTCGCGGCAACTGAAGCCGTTAGTGACGAGTAAGTCCTGCGGCCCTGCCGTGCGTACCGCGGGCAGCAGCACGCGCTCGGCCAGCGTCTGGGAGACCTCAAACTTTTCGCGCTCGAAACCGAACGGTCCTGCCATGCCGCAGCAGCCGGAATCCAGCAGCTCGACTTTGGCGCCCGTCGCCTGCAGCAGTGCCATGTCGTCCTTCATCGTCATCAGCGACTTCTGATGACAGTGCCCATGCACGACGATGCGACGGCCACGCATTTGCGGCGCGTTCCACGCGCCGGGCGATTTGGTGAGCTGTTCGCCAAGCAATACGGTTTGCTTTGCGAGCCACCGCGCTCTTTCATCGTTAGGAAAGAAGTTGAGCAGTTCATCGCGGAAGACGCTGGCACAGCTTGGCTCGAGCATCACGACCGGCGTTCGTTGCGCGATCTGCGGCGCGAGTTCGTCCAGGACGCGAAGCAGGTATGCGCGGGCTTGATCGAGGAAGCCGAAATCGTACAGCGGCCGTCCGCAACAGATATGCTTCTGCGGAATGGTTACCGTGTGACCTGATGCCTTGAGCAATTTTGACGCTGACTTGAGCGCCTGAGGATGGAAGTAGTTGTTCCAGGTATCCGGCCACAGCAGAACCTGAAAATTCGCGCCGTCCGTGTTGCCGCTGCTCTCGCGCAGGAAGTCCTTCCGGAAACTTCGCGCTGCAAAGCGTGGAATTTCGCGCTGCGAGGCGACTCCTGCAATAGCCTTCGCAATTTCGCGAATTCCAGGCACGCGCAAGGGCAGATTCGCTACTGAAGGCGCAAATGAGGCGAGCCGCGCCCAGCGATCCATAAAGCCAAAGGCGTAATGCTGCAGGGGATGCCGTCTGCCCTCATAATGGTGCGCCAGGAACTCCGCCTTCCACGTGGCCATATCGACGTTGACCGGACACTCCGTCTTGCACGCCTTGCAGGAGAGGCAGAGGTCCAGCGCTTCGCGTACGCCCTCGCTCTGCCAGCCATCGCTGATGACACCGCCCTCGAGCATCTCCCACAACAGGTGCGCGCGACCGCGTGTAGAGTGCTTCTCTTCTTGCGTAGCCATATAGCTGGGGCACATCGTTGCGTGATCGTGCTTGCGACAAGCTCCGACGCCAACGCAACGCGTGGTCGTTTCGCTGAACGAGCCGCCGTCCGCGGCATATTGAAACCAGGTCTTCACCGGTGCAGGTTGATATCCCGCGCCGAAGCGCAGATTTTCCGCAGGATCATAGACAGCGATGGGGTCCGACACCTTGCCGGGGTTCATGTGATTGGTCGGATCCCACAACGACTTGAACTCACGAAAGGCCTGCACCAGCTCCGGGCCGTACATCTTCGGCAGCAAGGCTGCGCGCGACTGCCCATCGCCGTGCTCGCCGGAGAGCGATCCGCCGTATTTGAGGACGATGTCCGCGGCTTCTTCGATGAAGCTGCGATACTTTGCAATCCCTTCCGCAGTGCGGAGGTCGAAGGTGATGCGCAGGTGTACGCAGCCCTGGCCGAAGTGCCCGTACATGGGCGTCGTGTATCCGTAACGGTGCAGCGCTGCGAAAAAATCGCGCAGGTAGGCGCCGAGCCGTTCGGGCGGAACGGCGGAATCTTCCCAGCCTTCAATGCCTGAAGGTTGGCCGGGAACGAAGACGGTTGCAGCAAGTCCGGCTTCGCGAACCTTCCAGACGCGTTCGGCTTCCTCGGCTGTATAGAGCGCGTGCGACGGCTTCTCATGAAAGCGAGCGGAGGCGGAGATCAGCTTATGAGCCATTGAGTCCGCCTCGTCAGACGAGTCGGCGCCGAACTCGCACAGCAAGAACCCCTTACCATGCGGAAGCAGTTTCACGTCGTCCGCAAGAAGATTTTTGCGCAGCATTGCGTCTACGAGATGGCCATCGAAGCCTTCGAGGCCGATCGGCTTGTGTTCCAGCACGACAGGCACGTGGTCCGCCGCGATGAACGCATCGCTGAAACCCAGAGCCACGAGCCGGCGATGCTGCGGGCTGTGCTTCAGCTCGCACGTAGCCTCAAGGATCGTAACGCAGGTGCCTTCTGTGCCGACGAGTGCGCGCGCTACATGGAAGCCCTTTTCAGGCAGGAGTTCGTCCAGGTTGTAGCCGGAGACGCGGCGCGGAATCTTGGGATAGCGTTTCCGAATGAGATCCCCATAGGTATCCCGGATGCGGCGCAGCCCGG
>DATNAU010000185.1:0-74039 GCA_035572415.1 Acidobacteriaceae bacterium | reverse complement strand
AAGGGCCTGTTGCAATGCTGCGTCCAGGTTGGGGTTGCCGGGCAGCGGGGCGAATGCGGAGCTCACTTCGCGCACTCCGGTGAGCACTGCGATCAGATTGAAGGCGATGGTTGAAAGTGCCGCGCACCGCAGCCAGAACGTGTCGCGGGTGTTGGTTCGCGCGAGCCGTAGAGACACCGCAATGACAGCGGCGAAGATCGCCAGTCCGATCAATGCAGTCACGAAGTCCGCGCTGCGGAAGGCGGGGTGTGCGTATTCCCATTGCCAGGAGAGGCCTAGCTCGCGCAGTGTGAGGATGGCGGCGGTAGTGTCGATCAGCAGGATAGAACCGGCGGCGATACTGCTCCAAGACGTGATGCGATCACGCGCGGCGGACTCAGCCCGCAGGGCCAGCCATCCCACAGTCGCGAACACAGCGATGCCGGTGAGCGCGGTGCCGGTGCCCTTGTTCCAGAGCGAGAGCGTTGCCACATCGAGCAGCCCGAAGGCATGCACGCAGACTCCGCAGAAGCCCAGCAGCAGCGATGCCGCCGCCAGCGGACGCAGCACACGCGCGGCATGTGCTGTTCCCGGATCGCTCTCTTCGGGCGCGTGGTCTCTTGCGGCGGAGAGCCGTGCTGCGACCCACATCAGCGCAAGGCCTTCGACCAGCCAGCTTACGGTGATCCAGTGGCCGCTGGCTTTCAGCGGAATTGCGATGGTCAAAAAGACGACGGCAAGCGAGAGGTGGATGGCGGAGGCGGTGCGCGTCTGCGGAGCGCGCATGATTGCCAGATAGAGCGCAGCCAGCCCCACCATCACCCACGGAAGGATGGTGCGCTCGTCCGCGTCCTGCAGAATGGCGTAACAGGCCAGCGCTACAAAAGCGGCGTTGCAGAGCGGCTGCAGAATATCTTCGAGGACAGTGCTGCGCTTCAGTGCGCGGGCGGCCGCCGTCGCTGAGTCGGCGCTGCGTGGGCCGAGTGGCACGCTGGCGAAGACGGCCCAGAACAACGCAACAAACAGCAGGGTCACGTTCATTGCGTCCAGGTGATAGAACTCGGCGTACCAGCCGATATAGTAGCCGACGGTCAGCGGAAATGCGCCGAGCAAGAGGCGCGGCCATCCGCGCAGCCGCACCAAGACAATCGTCGCGAGGTCAATGGCGAGGATATAGGTGAAGAGAAAGATCTCGTGGTTGCCGCCGGTGGAGAGCAGGAGCGGGGTGGCGAAGCCGCCGGCAATGGCATACGCGGCGAGCAGCTCAGAGTCCTGCGCCCATGCCATAAAGGCGTTCCATGCCGTGACGCAGATCATCAGCAGCAATCCGAGGGACGCCGGGATGAGGTGGAAAAGCCGAAATGCCGCCCAGAGCGACAAATACAAAACGCCCGAGCCGACCGCCTTCAGCGAATAGGAGAACGCGGCGAAGCCTTTGGCGCGAAAGCGTTCGGACCACAGCACCAGCCCCGCGCCGGCAATGATTCCAATCACAACGCGGGCCAATGGACCGAGCCAGCCGTAGTCAATCGCCAGCTTGAGCCCGTATGCGGCGCCGATCAACAGGGTAACGATTGCGACGCGGTTGAGGACCTGCGATCCGATCCGGCTCTCCAGCGATGCGCTGGAGGCCTCCGTGCGCGGCGCGGAAGGCTCTTTTGCGTGGCGTGGTTGCCCAGCGAGGAATCCCGAAGGAATAGGAGGCGGTGGGGATGGGGTGTGCGGCGCGCGCTCTGCCTGCGGCGGCGTGGTGTGCGAAGTGGTGTCGCGCGGGACTGGCTCTTGCACCACAGTTTCCTGCACCGCGGCGACAACGACTGTGCCGCTACGTTCGGCGATCTGGCGCCGCAAGTCGGCCAGAGCCTGTTCCAGCCGGACGACGCGGGCTTCCAGTGCGTCGGTCTTCGCCGCACTGCTCTGCACCGGATCGCGCTGGTCGGCCATGGGCACCACTTTAATCGATTCGCGGTGCAGGCGGGTGAACAATCGCGCCGGTCTTCGACGGCCGCCTCCTGATACTCTTTAGCGCAGCCATGGCGCAAAGGCGCTCCCCAATCCGGCTGCTCATCATCGACGACGACGACATGAGCCGCGAGCTGCTGGCTGCGCTGATGGAGGCCAAAGGGTATGTGGTCTTCTCCGCGGAGTCCGGCGATGCCGCGCTGACGCTGCTTGAATCGTCGGCGCGCCCGGACGTAATCCTCACGGACATGCAGATGCCCGGCAGCTCGACCCCGGAGCAACTGGCCGGACGTTTGCGGCGCGCGTGCGGCCGCAAGCCTCTATTGCTGGCGATGAGCGGCAGCCGGCCGGCGGAAGCGACTCTGGCTCACTTCGACGGCTTTCTTCCCAAGCCGCTCGGAGTTGCGGAGATCGAAGCTGCGATTGCTGCGCATGGGGGCAGGGATGTGGCTGCAACCGTGAGAGTTGGTACGGTTCCATCGCGCAGCAGGCCGAAGCCGCGTATTTCGCCCATAGAAGACCGCGGCGCCGTGCTTGAATCACTAGCGGCGTCTGTCGATGTACCTGCATCGAACAAGGTTATGGACGGCGTTCGCAGCTCCCCAACCCAGACTGGCTCTTCCCTTCCAGGCGCGCAGGTGATTCTGGATGAAATCATCTATGGCCAGCTCGCCAGCGCAATGCCGGCAAAGCAGCTCCACGAGATGTATGCCATGTGCCTGAACGACGCAAGGGCCCGCATCGCGAATATGCGCTCGCTGGCTGCGGAGCATGATGACGCACAGTTCATGCGCGAAGCACACGCGATCAAAGGAAGCGGCGGGATGCTGGGGGCAACGGAGATGCACCGCATTGCGGCGGTGCTGGAAAAGCGCGGTCCGGATGCTGCCGGAAGCGCCGTTAACTCTCTAGATGAGCTTGCGCACGCGTGTGACCAGCTGGAGCGTATGCTGAGTGCACGCGCCTGAACCGGGAGCACTGCGCCGGGCTGTGCGCGAAGAGTGTGCCGTTCCCCGAGGAGCCGCAATGAGCCAGACCGCAACCAAGAAGGCATCCGCTACCGCAACACCGGCGGCGAATATTCGCATCGTGGTCGCCGATGACCATCCGGTCGTCCGCTTCGGCGTGAAGAACATGCTGATGAACGAGCCCGGCTTTGAGGTCGCGGGCGAGGCCGAAGACGGCGATGACGCGATTACGCAGACGCTTGAACTCGAACCGGACATCCTTCTGCTGGATCTTGCCATGCCGCGCCTGCCGGGCCTGGAAGCCATGCGCGCGATCATGACGAAGTCGCCGCGCGTGAAGATTGTGCTGCTGACCAGCACCATTTCCACGCAGCAGATCATCGAGGCGCTGCAGATCGGCGCGCGCGGCATCGTGCTGAAGGATTCGGTTGCCGGCGACCTGGGCCAGGCACTCCGCGCCGTGGTGCAGGGCGACTACTGGATCGGCGGCGAGCGCGTTGTGAACCTGCTGAAGGCCCTGCAGGAGCTGATGGCGCAGGCCGCGGCTGTGCCTGAGCGCAAGACGTATGGACTGACGCCGCGCGAGCTTGAGGTAGTCACCTGCATCGTGGAAGGCTGCAGCAACCGCGATATCGCGACGCAGTTTTCAATCTCTGAAGAAACCGTGAAGCGGCATCTGTCGAACGTGTTCGACAAGACCGGCGTTTCTACGCGGCTTGAGCTTGCGCTCTTCGCCATCGCGCACAAGCTGGTCGAGCTGTAGGCCAAACCTAAAGTCTTGCAAGTCCTCCTGATTTCGCAATCAGGAGGATTTGCATTTTTGTGAATCCTGCCGGAGTACACTTACAGCATGGCGACCGCAGTCCAACTGCCGGTGTCCGAGTACCTGCGCACGACGTACCGCCCTGACCGGGAGTACATCGACGGAGAGCTGCGAGAGCGCAACGTGGGCAAATGGGAGCACGCAAGACTGCAGATGTTGCTGGCGGCATGGTTCGTTCAGCATGAGCCGGTGTGGAACATCACCGGCAGCACCGAACAACGAACCCGGGTTGCGCCGAATCGCATCCGCATTCCCGATCTCGTGGTACTGCGTGCTGGTCCACAGCCAGACGTTCTCGTTGCGCCGCCGCTGCTCATCATCGAGATACTCTCGCCTGACGACACTTATTCCGAACTGCAGGAACGTTGCGAGGATTATCTACACATGGGCGTCGAGACGATCTGGCTGATCGACCCGGCAACCCGCAGCGGCCGGATGTGCACGGCTGCCGGTTGGATTGGAGCCGAGCGGCTTGAAGTTCCCGGCACTGCGATCTATGTTGATCTCGCTCCTCTCTTCGCGCAAATTCAGCCGGAACCAAAATAATTCTTCCCTGCGCCAGCTAAACTCAAACCATGGGCGCGGGCGCTTCCGACATCTACGATCTGCTTGTCATCGGCGCCGGTCCTACGGGAATGGCGTGCGCCATTGAGGCGCAGCGCGCGGGCTTTCGTGCCGTGATGGTGGACAAGGGCTGTCTCTGCAACTCGCTGTTCCACTATCCGGCGAACATGACCTTCTTCACTACGCCGGAGCTGCTGGAGATTGGCGACATGCCGTTCTCCAGCCCGAACCAGAAACCTACGCGCTCGGAGGCGCTCGAATACTACCGCAAGGTCGCCGAGCACTATGCGCTCGATGTGCGGCAGTACGAGACCGTCGAGCAGGCGTCGGGTGAGGACGGCGATTTTGCGATAGAAACTAGGGATCGCTTCGGGCGCGCGCTGACGCATCGCGCGCGCAAGCTGGTTGTCGCTACCGGTTATTACGATCTTCCGAACTATCTCTCCATTCCCGGCGAAGACCTGCCCAAGGTGAAGCACTACTACCACGAGCCGCATCCTTACTTCGGGCTCGAGGTGGTGGTGATCGGCGGCAAGAACTCGGCGGCAATTGCGGCGCTCGATCTATGGCGACACGGTGGGAAGGTGACGCTGGTGCATCGCGGCGAGCAGATGCACCGCCATGTGAAGTACTGGATTCTGCCCGACATCACCAACCGGATCAAGAACGGTGAGATCAAGGCGTATTTTTCTTCGAGCGTGACGCGCATCACGGAAGACGATGTGACGCTGGCGACTGCTGAGGGCGAGAAGACGCTGCCCAACCACTTCGTCTTCGCGCTGACCGGCTATCATCCGGACTTTGAGTTCATCGAGCGGCTGGGAGTGAAGCTGGACGAGGCGAACGCGCGCTGCCCGGTCTGCGATCCCGCATCATTGGAATCGAACGTGGCGGGAATCTACCTCGCGGGCGTGATCGTTGCAGGGGAGCGGACGAACGAAATCTTCATCGAGAACGGGCGCTTCCACGGCAAACTGATTGCGGAAGACCTGAAGCGGAAGCTGGCCGGAAAGGCAATCTGATTGGCAGGCCGCTGTGCCCGCCTGGTTGGATTTGAAGCCTAAGAGCCCGGCAGCCAGCTCAACCCCAGGCGCGCGATTGCGGCGGGCGCCTGCTCGATCTGCAGCACGGGAAACTCCAGCGCCGAGTGCTTGCGCGAATCGGGCATCAATGTCAGCGTCTGCTCTTTCTTGTCGCGCAGCACGACCACCCGGAACGGCTTGCCTTTGGTGTTCTTGACCGCCTTCGACCAGTCGCCGGTCGAGGCGACGGGTTTGTCATTCGCACGCACCACCACGTCGCCGGCGTGCATGCCTGCCAGCGCTTCCGGAGAGTTAGGCTTTACGCTCATCACCAGCAGCCCGCGCCCACCTGCCACGCCAAAGTAGTCCGCCAGTTGCGGCGGCATCTTTTCCAGGATCGCTCCGTTGTAACTGGAGCTCCTCAGTACCGAACCGATGAAACTGTTGCCCGCGCGGACCGGCGGCGCAGCCTGCGAAGGCTCTCCCGGACCTTCGTCGGAGGGATCGCCGAGATCCAGGTCGGGCGCGACGACATGGTGTTCCCAGGCATCGCGATCGACCTCTTCATGGGTGGACATCTGCGCCGTCACCGTCATCTGCCTGCCATCACGGCTGATCAGCAGGGTCACCAGTCTGCCGGGCGCGCAGTCCCGCAGCATGCGGCTGATCTGCTCTTTGGTGGAGATCGCCTGGCCGTTCATCTGCAGGACAACATCATGCTCGCGCAGGCCGGCCTTGCCCGCGGGCGCATCATGATCGACCAGCACAATCTCCGCGCCACGAGCGTCCTTCAGCTTCAGCGTTCCCAACTCATCCTGCGAGATGTCGCGCAGGTCGACGCCGAGATAACCTGCGCTTGAACTCGACCCGCCATGGGATCCGGCGGCGGCTTCGGAGAGCATCCATGCCGCGGAGTTCGCCGGCGCTGCAAGAGTGGCGCTCTCCGCGCGCAGCAGCATCGGAACCGCTGCCGCCAGGACCAACCCGATCTGAATCGTGCGATTCATTCCGACGCCTCAAAATGCCGCGCCGCACACGGCGCGAGAATCATACCGCTGCTACTGAATATCCGGCGAGCCTTCCAGCACCTGCGCACTGACGGTGCGGATGTACGGGTTCTCGTCTGTTGTAGAGACAGTGCGCATCGCCTGCCGGACGCTTGAATCCGAATCCACCGGCTCCAGCATGTTGATGGCTTCGGTGCGGACCTTCGCATTGGGATCATGCATCAGCGCCTGCATCACAGCGTCGCGCACGCGCTCGTCCGCCGCGACATAAGGCTGCAGGCCGTTGAGCGCGGCCAGCCGCACCGCCGGGTTGGCGTCATTGTGAAGGCTGCTCATCAGCGCGTTGCGGATGCTGCCGCTGCCCGACACGCACTCATGCCCGACGCGGCACTCATTCGCCAGCAGGGCGACCGAGTCCGTGCGGACGCCGCTGTTGGCCGCAGGTTTCGCGCCGATCATCAGCAACTGCCGAATCTGAGGGTCGTCCAGCGATCCCTGCACTGTCTCCGGCGTGACGCGATCATAGGTTACCTGCACCACCTCGGAGTTCGGCGTCTGCGCGATGCTGGTGATGTCCGCGATGGTGCCATTGGTTGTGTTGCTGAGAATGACAGGCGACGGAACTCTGCGCTGATGCGCCACTTCATAGCGGTTTGCGAAGTTGCCGCAAAGGAAACCGACGCCCACCAGCAGCGTGGCAAGCGCAGGCGCGCTCTTCAGATATCCGACCCAGGCATAAAAATTGCCACGCAGCCGGGTCAGGAAGCCATGTGGCGGAATCAGGTCCAGTTCCTCGTCCAGGCGCATTCTGGACTGCGCCAGGAGGTTCGGCGTGGGCTCCAGCACCGGCCGCACAGCCAACGCCTCATGCATCGCCAGCAGCGATCTCAGTTCATTGCTGCACCCTTCGCACTCTTCCAGATGGCGCTCAAGCGCTGCCGTTTGTTCATCCGGCAGCTCGCCATACGTAACCAGCACGATGTACTGCTGCGCCTGTTCACACTTCATTGCCTCTACCTCAACCAGCCTCAAAAATGCTTCCTAGCCGCTTTCTCTTGCTTTGCCGGGTCTCTGCGTGTCTGCCCGTTAGGTACTGCCTTGCGCCTGAGCGGCGCTTCGTCGAACGTCGATGATCTCTTCCAATTGGAAACTGCCTGGGCTCCCCTGCCGTACTGCAAAACCTACGTCTTGACCTCTCTCAACTCCGCCAGGCTGGCGCGCAGCTTGCGGGTGGCCCGGAAGAGCGTGTTCTTTGCCGTCTCCTCGGTCGTGCTCAACATCTCCCCGATGGTGCGCAACTTCAAGCCCTGGTAGTGCTTCAACTCAAAAACCGTACGCTCGCGAGGCGTGAGCTTGTCCAGAGCTTCGGCGATGCGCTGGCCCATTTGCTTGCGGTCCAGCTCGCGCGCCGGATTGGCCATGGCCCGCGTGTCGCTCACGTTCGAGAGCAGGTCCATCTCGTCGCCCTGCGCATCCACGATGGTTGCAGGGTCTTCGCGGCGGCTCTTGCGGCGCCGAAGCTGGTCAAGGCAAAGGTTCGTTACGATGCGGTAGACCCACGTGTAAAACGAACACTCGAACCGGAAGTTGCCCAGGTGGCGATATGCCTTCAGGAACGCCTCCTGATGAATGTCCTGGGCATCCTGCTCGTTGCCCAGCATGTGCAGCGCAAGCCGCAGCACCGCCTGGTCGTACCGCCGCACTAAGGCGTCGAACGCGGCGCGATCGCCGTTCTGCGCCTCGCGGATGAGGTCATCATCCTCCTCCCGCTGCTGCGCGCGCGCCTCCAGCTGCGCCGGCGTCAAGCGGGAGTTATTGCGCACTCTTACGCCGGTCTGGACCGTAGCCTTCGGCATCGCTGTCGAAGATTCTATCGCCGACGGCATGGGAATGGCTCGCGGTGCGCTCACGGCAGCCGCAGCCGCCATCAATTCGCCGACTACAGGCGCTGGTGTACGGACGACTCCCCTTTTGCGGCGCGCGCCGCTGGAAAGCGTAGAGAGAACCGGGGAGAGCTGGCCTCGTGCCTCCAGGCCCAAACCTTCTGCATTCATCGTTTCCGACTCCGGAGTCAGGAAGATGCGATCTGGTTGATAGACCCCGGACAAGGCAAAAGGTAAGCCGGAAAAAGTTCTCAGTTCGAAGGCGTCGGTTGTCAGGAAAGGCGCTGTCAGTGCTGTTTCCACAGTGCAAACTGACAATCTAGAGCAGAGAACTTAAACTGGTACGGACATGGCAGATCAATCCGCACAGCCCAGCCTCTTCCCATCCTCCGCATCCCCGCGCGCCGGCTCGGGCTGGATCACCGCCCACTGCGATGGGGGCGCCCGCGGCAACCCGGGGCCAGCGGGCTTTGGCGCTGTCATCCAGGACTCCAACGGCGAGGTGCTTGCCGAACTGTCTGAGTTTCTGGGTATCCAGACCAACAATTTCGCCGAATACTCCGGGCTGCTGGCGGTGCTCAACTTCGCTCTCGCCCATGGTCATCGGCGCCTGCGAGTCGTCTCCGACTCTGAGTTGATGGTCCGCCAGATCCTGGGCGCGTACAAGGTGAAGAGCCCGGGGCTCAAGCCCCTCTATGACGAGGCCCGCAAGCGCATTGTCCGGTTGGAAGCCTTCGAGATCGCGCACGCCCTGCGCCACAAGAACAAGGACGCTGATCGACTGGCGAACCAGGCGATGGACCGTGGAATGGGCAAAGCCGGCGTCACAACGGCGAATGCGTATGCCAGGCGAAGGTAATGAACCGCTAGCTCGTTGCGATTCAGGTATTTACTAGTTGATAAAAGGTAACCAGCTAAGCAAATTTCGGGCCGTTTCGAGACCGAAAATTGGATTTCTCGTCAAAATCGGTTGCAACAGGGTAGAAAAACCTACAACTTTTGGACTAGAGTAGACCTCTCGCGTTCCGTCGGGGCATTCTGCAACGCGATTGAGGTCATGTCGGTGGCTTCACTCTCCATTGCGCGCCCAGGGAAGGTGTCCGAGCGTCAGTACCTCGGCGACCTAACGATCCTCTTTGAGCGCCAGCGAAAGCGCTCCGGGCTCGCGTTGACGCTCGACTCTTTTGCCTCGGATCTGGCCGGAAGCGATGCGCTTCGCAGCGGTCTGTTCACGCTTTGTAACGCCATCAGTCATATGGGCGAGAGCGACCTCTCGGCGGAAGAACTGCTCGGTCTTGTGGCGCGGGCGCTGGGCGGCGGCGCTTCGGCCGAGGGGGACACAAGCTCGGAAATTCCGCCGGACATGCGGGCCGCTTTTCTGACCGGCTATGAGGCATGGCGCAATCGCGATCTGCAGCGCATCGTCGATTCCGTTGAGCCAGAGATATGGCCCCCGCCGTCGCCGGCAGCGCGCAAGCCACCGATGAGTGAGCCGGGTGGCGACGCCTTTGCACGCAACGAACTCGCCGTCGGAGCCGGAAACGCCGAGCCCACCGTTACGGCGGCTGGACGGCGCACGGTGCAGGAGGCTCTCAGCCTCGTGCGGCGAGAACGTGCCCAGGACGCGGAGCACCTTGAATCTCCGCTCGCGGGCGTTCACGCCGATGACCTCGGCCGAATGACGCTCGGTGAACTGAAGCGCATTCTCGAGGAGATTGAGGGCCGCGTCAGCCGGCTCGGGCCGCACATTCAGCAGTTGAGTTCAGCGGCGCGCGAACCCGCGCGCCGGGAGCGCGAGCGATCACCATCGTTGCCGGACAGTGTCATTCCCTTTCCGGCGCGGCACAACCGCATGGAGGAAAAGGACGACGACAGCCTGTACTCCTCCGACTCGGATGTGGAGTCATTCGCGAGGCGGCGGCCGATTCCAGCACCAAATCTGCGCGCGGAGGATACCTTCCTCGCGCAGGCCTCGGAGACAGATGAGCGCCCCCGGGGCATCGACGCCCTGGTCGCCGCTGCCCCGGCATGGGCCAGTGCGGTTCCCACATCGCGGGTTTTCAGCGAAGACGCGTTCCTGGCGCGGCACGCATACCTCGCGCCTTCGCGGCGTCCGGGGTCGGAGGCACCGGCGTCGATCCATCATGCGGAGCCTCCAGCACAGATACTCGCGCCTCCAGTAGCAGCATTGCCAACTCTGCCAGCCGCGGCGGCGCTGGATCTGCCGGCGCCTGACGCGATCCTGCCACCGGCAACGACGCTGGCGGACCTCGATGCCGACGACGAGCCGCTCTCGCCCATAGAGCGCATCCAGAACTTCGTCCTGGGCCTCTCGCCGCGGAGGGTCTTCCTGTCTCTTGCGGGGCTTACTGTTTTTGCGGGCGGGCTTGCCGGAGTGATTGCCTATCGGACACTTCACACGGACCGGGTTCCGCAGTTTAAGGATCTCGAATCGGCGCCTCATCTGGGCACGCCTGCGGACACTCCTCCTGCGCCGGCGGAGGCGGCAACAACGGTTACCGCACCACTTGCGGAATCCGCCCCGGCAGAGACCACCTCTGCCCCCGCCGTCGCGGCGAGAGCGAAGATAACGGCGGCGGCAGCAGAATCAACCAGGTCGAAATCGCACGCCGCGCTGCGCAATGTGGCCCCGGCCGGTGTATGGCCCGCATTGCCGCAAACTACATCGCAGCAGTCTGAACCCCCGGGCACTAGCTCTACGGGCGCGGCAGGCCCGCTCTATGTCCCGGCGTCGACGATGATTGGCTATGTGCTGGCCTCTCCGCAGCCTGTCTATCCGGTGGGCGTGGCCAATGGCGTCAGCGGCACCGTCAGTGTCGCGGTTACTGTATCGCGAACCGGGATTGTGACTTCAGACCATGCGGTCAGTGGGCCCGCAGAATTACGTCCGGCGGCGGTAGCGGCGGTGCGCGGCTGGCGCTTCCGTCCTTTTCTCGTCGGCGGCACCCCAACCGAAGTCACCACAACGCTGGAGTTTTACTTCAAGGGCGATTAGCGATTTTCGCGTTAACTCTTGAAGCATTGAAATCCGAAAACAAGCCGCCAAAGACTAGTTGTAGATCACTTTGCGTTCACCGCGCACGATGCGCCCGATTACGCAGTGCCGTTCGTTCGCGCGGTTGAGAATGGCCCTGGCCTTCTTCACTTCTTCGGCGGGCACCACCACAATCATGCCGATGCCCATGTTGAAGGTGCGCAGCATCTCTTCCTGGTCGACGCTGCCAAGCTGGCGAAGATGCTCAAACAGCGGGGGCACGGTCCAGCTTGCGAGATCCACTTGAGCAGCTGTTCCGCGCGGCAGAATCCTCGGCAGATTTTCCGTGATGCCGCCGCCCGTAATGTGCGCCATGCCGCGCACGATGCCTGCTGACGTGAGTTTCTTGAGGATCGCGAGATAGCTGCGATGGGTGCGCATCAGCGCCGCGCCGGTTTTGTCCTTCAGTTCGTTCACGTACTGGTCCGGGCCATACTTCGCGACCTCGAACAGCAGTTTGCGCGCCAGCGAGTAGCCATTGGTGTGCAGCCCGTTGGAGGGCAGGCCGATCAGCACGTCGCCGATCTGGATGGTCTCGCCGGTGATGATCTCGCCGCGGTTCACGCAGCCGACGATGGTGCCGGCGAGGTCATACTCGCCGTCGGCGTAGAAGCCGGGCATCTGTGCCGTCTCGCCACCGATGAGGGCACAAGCATTGGCGCGGCAAGCGTCCACAAGTCCGCGCACCACGGTCTCCACCATGTCGGAGTCCTGGTCGCGCATGCGTCCCGTCGCGAGGTAGTCGAGGAAGAATAGCGGGGTCGCGCCCTGCACCGCGATGTCATTGACGCAATGGTTCACCAGGTCGGCCCCGACGGTGTGGTGAATACCGAGCTCAAACGCAACCTTCAGCTTCGTCCCGACGCCGTCCGTGGACGAAACCAGCACCGGCTGCGGGAACTTCGCGAGATCGAGAGCGAAGAGTCCACCGAAGCCGCCGATCTCCGACAGGACCTGTTTGGTGAAGGTTTTGCGCGCCAGCATCTTGATGCGCTGCTTGGCCCGGTCGCCGGACTCGATGTCCACTCCGGCCTCGGCGTACGTTACGGGCACTCGAGCGCGGGAAGACTTTGCCACCGCCGGCTTCTCCCGTTCGCGAGCGGGCTTTGCCGGTGCGGGCGCCGCTGGTTCTACCAGGTCGGTGTCGTGCTCGGCGGGCGGATTGGCGGAGGTTTCAGACACTTCGTTTGCAGCGGCGCGTGCCCAGTCTACCAGCGCGGCGTGAGGATAAATGTGAATGGCTCCTTATACTGAGGACGATGCAGACCAATCCCTTCGTCGATTCTCTCGAACTGGAGCGCCGCGCGCTGGAGCTCTTTCCCGGCGGGGTGAACTCGCCGGTGCGAGCCTTCCGGGCGGTCGGCGGCCATCCACCATTTGTCGTGCGGGCAGAAGGCGCAACGCTGTTCGACGCGGACGGCAATCGCTACGTCGACCTCTTCGGCTCATGGGGACCGATGATCCTGGGGCACGCGTTTCCTCCGGTGATCGAGGCGATCCGCGAGGCAGCGGGCCGCGGCGTGAGCTTCGGCGCGTCCCATGGCGGCGAGTCGGCGCTGGCCGAGCTTGTGCGGCGCTGCTTCCCTTCGATTGAGAAGATGCGCTTCGTCAGCTCCGGCACGGAAGCGTGCATGTCGGCCATTCGTCTGGCGCGCGGGTTTACCGGCCGCAGTTTCGTGATCAAGTTCGAGGGCTGCTACCACGGCCATGCCGATGCGCTGCTGGTAAAAGCAGGGTCGGGCGTTGCGACGCTCGGCATTCCCGGCTCGGCGGGGGTGCCGGCGGAGACGGCGCAGTTCACGCTGGCGCTGCCTTACAACTCGCTGGCGGCCGTGGAAGAGGCGTTTGCGGCACGGCCGAACGAGATTGCCTGCGTGATCGTCGAGCCGGTGGTGGGCAATGCGGGTGTGATTTTGCCCGCGCCGGGGTTTCTGGAAGGGCTGCGGCGGCTCTGCACCGGGCACTGCGCACTCCTGATCCTCGACGAGGTGATGACGGGCTTTCGCCTCTCACTCGGCGGCGCGCAACAGCTCTATTCCGTGACCCCGGACCTGACTACGCTGGGCAAGATAGTGGGCGGGGGCCTGCCGTGCGGTGTGTTCGGCGGCCGCGCGGACGTAATGGATCACCTCGCGCCGCTTGGGCCCGTGTATCAGGCCGGGACGCTGAGCGGGAATCCGCTGGCAATGGCAGCAGGTATCGCAACAATCGGCTATCTCGTCGAGGATGAAGCGGAGGTTTACGCTCAGCTCGACCGGACGACGAAGACAATCGCGGAGGGTGTTGCGGAGCTGGCCCGCGAGGCTGGTGTTGCGATGACGACTAACCGCATCGGCTCGATGTTCACCTGGTTCTTCACCTGCGAGCCGGTGACGGACTTCGCCAGCGCGAGCACATCTGACACGGAGGCATTCGGGCGTTTTCACCGCGCGATGCTGGAGAGCGGCGTGTGGCTTCCGCCCAGCCAGTTCGAGGCGGCGTTCGTTTCTACAGCGCACACGGCGCTCGATGTGGAGCACGTTCTGGAAGCTTCGCGAGCGGCGCTGGCGGGCGAAGTTCGTTGAAATCGTGAGCAATACATGGATCACGTGTGGCTGCTTTAGGCTGGATGGATGTCAACCATACGACGAGCTACTGCGGCGGACTCTGAACTGCTGGCCGAACAGCGCGTGCTGATGTTTGTGGACGCCGGCGTGGCGGAAGAGCGTGCCATGGGGCCGATGCGGGAAAACTTCATCCCGTGGGTGCGCGAGCGGCTGTTGGATGGCCGCTATATTGGCTGGATCGCGGAAGAGGCTGGGCATGCGGTGGGCGGCGCGGGCTTGTGGGTGATGGACTGGCCGCCGATGTTTCTGGATGCCAAGCCCCAGCGTGGCTATCTGCTGAACTTCTACGTCGCACCTGATGCGAGGCGGCGCGGGATTGCGCGTGAGCTGCTGGCGCTGGCTGTGGCCGAGGTGAAGGCGCGCAGGCTCGGCGTCGTCACGCTGCACGCGTCCAAATACGGCCGGCCGCTGTATGAGCAGTTCGGCTTTCAGGCGGCGAATGAGATGCGGCTGGTGCTGGAACTGTGATGGCAGCTTGTGGAGCAGGGCATCTGCCGGTAAACTTGAACCATGAGGTTTGATCCGAACATACGACTCCGCATCATGGTGGGCAGCACCAGCCGTGCAGCGGGGCCTTATAAGCCCTGGTAAACGCCAGATTAGCGTGCCGGGAGGGGGCAGCACCCTCGCCCACTACCAACCTCATCCATCCTCCTTTTACGCGAGCGATAAACGCGCCTTCCTGAGTTGCCAACTCTTGTATACTTCGTTGGCTATGCGTGTATTTGTGATTCTTCCGGCGGCGGGAATCGGGACGCGAATGTCCGCCGGCGCACCGGGCGCCGCGACGCCAAAGCAGTTCCTGTCGCTGGGCGGCGTGCCGATGCTGATCCACAGCCTGCGGGCGTTTCTCGCGGTCGAGCGCGTCGCCGCGATCTACATCGCAGTGCGCGGGACGGAGATCGACCGGGTGAAGTCGCAGGTGGCGGAGTTTGGGCTAAGCGCGAAGGTGCATGTGGTCGAAGGCGGCGACATCCGGCAGCAGTCGGTGGCCAATGCGCTGGCGCGGGTGATGGAAGCAGACTGTGGGCCGGACGATGTGGTGCTGGTGCACGATGCGGCGCGGCCTCTGATCGACGCCGAAACCATCAACCGCACCATCGACGCCATCGCTGAATCCGGCGCTGCGATCGTAGGGCTGCCGGCCGTCGACACCATCAAGCAGGTGGAGCGGACCGCCCATGGCGCGATCGTGACGGCGACCATTCCGCGCGAGCGCATCGTGCAGGCGCAGACACCGCAGGGTGCGACGTGCGGTCTGTTACAGAAGGCGTTCGCAGAGGCGGCACAAGATGAGTTTGTGGGAACGGATGAAGCCAGCCTGCTGGAACGCGCGGGGATCGAAGTCGCCGTCGTTGCGGGCTCGGCACGCAACTTCAAAGTGACTCAAGCGGGCGACCTCGAACTGGCTGAGTTCTACCTGGGAAGACAAGAAAAGGCTTAACACCGATGACACCGACAAGCACCGATTGAAAACAAAACATGGATATAGGCAGCGCTCAAATCCGAGGGAAGCACGATGACCTTACGCAGAGAGTCATTGGCGTCTTTTATGACGTATATAACGAGCTCGGGCCGGGCTTTTTGGAGTCGGTTTACCGTGAAGCGATGCGGATCGCACTCGCACAGGCTGGACTGCGCGCTGAATGCGAAGTTGCCATACCGGTATTCTTTCGCGGCAACAACATAGGGATATTTCGAGCCGACCTGATTGTGAACGGAATGGTTCTTGTCGAATTGAAGGCTTGCGAAGCGATCATCCGTGAACATGTGTCCCAAACATTGAACTACCTGAAAGCGACAAAGATTGAAGTAGCACTGTTGATGAACTTTGGGGCGGTACCGCGATTCAGGCGTCTCGTGATGGACAACGAGTCGAAGGGAAATCAATCAGAATCGGTGCCTGTCGGTGTCATCGGTGTTAAGCCTTTAAGTAAAGCGGAGGTGGTGCGATGAGCATGCGTATCGGTTACGGCTATGACTCGCATGCCTTCAAGGCGGGTGTGCCGCTGGTGATCGGCGGGTTGTCCATCGAACATCCGGAAGGTCTCGCCGGCCATTCAGATGGCGATGTGCTGCTGCATGCGATCACGGATGCGCTGTTGGGCGCGGTGTCGGCGGGCGACATCGGCACATTCTTTCCGCCCAGCGACCCGCGCTGGAAGGGCGCCGCGTCGCATGTCTTTCTACAGACTGCGCTCGAAGAAGTGGCGACCGCCGGCTACCGCATCGTGAATATCGACACGGTGCTGGTGATGGCCAAGCCGAAGATTGTGCCCATCGCCGGCGAGATCCGGGAAAAGGTCGCGCAACTGCTTGGCGTGAAGCCCGGCGAGGTCGGCATCAAGGCCAAGACACCGGAAGGCCTCGGCCTCGACCACGTGGCGCAGGCGCACTGCACGGTGCTGCTGGAAAGCCTGGCCGGCCCGGACACGCTGGAGCGGATGACCGCGACAGCGGATGTGGGCACGGAAGAGGTGAATGCAGTGGTCGAAGGCCTGGTGCGCGGGCAGCGCGATCTCACCGCACTGGGCAGAAAAGTAACGCCGTTTGATACAGACGATCTGACATAAGGCAAAGGCTTACCACCGATCGACACAGAGGAACGGATTTACACGGATTATTTTTTGAGGGAGTTGGATTGTGCCTGAAAGCATTGAGTTGAGGCCGATTCAGTGGGAGACCGTAAGGGCGCGATGATCACGACGGTGCAGCAACACATCCTGCAACAGCAGCAGCAGATCAGCGATGCCAGCGGCACCTTCAGCTGGCTGCTGAGCGGCATTACGCTGGCGACGAAGATGGTGGAGGCGAAGATCCGCACCGCCGGCCTCAGCGATGCGCTGGGCGCATTCGGCGCGACCAACGTGCAGGGCGAGCAGCAGCAGAAGCTCGATGTCTACGCCAACCAGGCGCTACTGCACTGCCTGGGATTGCGCGATTCGGTCGCCGCGCTGGTGAGCGAGGAGGACGAGGAGCCGGTGACGTTTGACCGCTCGGTCGATACCGGCAAGTACATCATTGTTTTCGATCCGCTCGACGGCTCCTCCAACATCGACGTCAACGTGAACGTCGGCACCATCTTCAGCGTGCTGCGGCGGCAGGGATCGCACGCCGGCAATCTCGACGCATCGATCCTGCGTCCCGGGCGCGAGCAGGTCGCCGCGGGCTATGTCGTCTACGGGCCGTCGACCGTGCTGGTGTACACCACGGGGCACGGCGTGCATGCCTTCACGCTCGACCCCACGATCGGCGCGTTTGTGCTCACGAGCGAGCACATGAAAATGCCGGAGCAGGGCAGCTTCTACAGCGTGAATGAAGCACATGCGGCGACGTGGCCGGACAAATATCGCGAGTACGTCGGCAAGCTGCGGTCAGGAGCGCTGGGCCGGCAGTACAGCTCGCGCTACATCGGCAGCCTGGTGGCGGACTTTCATCGCACGCTGCTGAAGGGCGGTGTCTTTCTCTATCCGCCCACGAAAGACCAGCCCGGCGGCAAGCTGCGGCTAATGTATGAAGCGAATCCGCTGGCCTTCATCGCAGAGCAGGCGGGCGGCATGGCATCGAGCGGCAATGGCCGCATTCTCGACATTCAGCCGGAGACCATCCACCAGCGCACACCGCTAATGGTCGGCAGCCGCCGCGAGATGGAGACGCTGCTGCTGAACGGATACGCGAAGTAAAGCTGCAAACGCTTAGCACCGATGACACCGACAGGCGCCGATTTTTTGGGGATCAGGGATTGATACAGGAGCGTCATTTCAACGCAGTGATCACGGACATACGGCTGGAATCGCGCGAGGGCGACCGCGCGCGCTGGCAGATGGCGCTGGATCGCACCGACTTTCGCGCGGGGGATACGGGCGTGCTCGAAGCCGTCTCGCGTACCGGCACGAAGATTGAAGTTCCAGTGATTGCCGTGATCGAAGAGAACGGCGACGTATGGCATGTGGTGGAGAAGCCGCTCGCCGCAGGGACGGATGTGGTGGGGCGGGTCAAGAAGTAAGCCGCAGCCATAAATGCGGCGATTCTTCGGCTACGTCTCAGAATGACAAGTTCAATCGAATGATGGCGACGATCCAGCGTAGCTAGCTAATCTCGAACCGGTCGCCCCGTTTGGGGCAGATGACCTCCAGCTTGTAGCGCTCCTGAATCTTCGCGGTGAGCGCGGCCATGGGGCCGGGTTCGCCGTGAACGAGGAAGACCTTCTTCAGTCCACCGGCGGCGACCGGCGCCATCCAGTCGAGCAGCTCCTGCTGGTCGGCATGGCCGGATAGCGCGTCAATGACGGCGACCTGCGCGCGCACGCGGCGCGGCTCGCCGAAGATGTTGACCTCCTGCGCGCCGGCCACGAGCTTCTGCCCCAGCGTATTCGCGCCCTGATAGCCGGTGATGAGGACCAGGTTGCGGGGGTCCTCAATGCCGTTCTTCAGGTGATGCAGAATGCGCCCGGCCTCGCACATGCCTGAGGCGGAGATAACCATGAACGGCACATGCAGGTCGTTCAGCGCCTTCGACTCCTCCACCGTGCGGATGTAGCGCAGGCGGTTCCAGCCGAAGGCGTCGATGCCCTTGTTGTAGAAGGCGCACGCGCCCTCATCCCACTCCTCGGTGTGCTGCTTGAACACATCGGTGACGGCCACGGCGAGCGGGCTGTCGACAAAAATCGGGAACTCGGGGATTGTTTTCTCCTCGATCAGCTCATGCAGCATCAGCACCAGCTGCTGCGTGCGTTCGACTGCGAACGCCGGCACGATCATGTGGCCGCCGCGCGCCAGCACGGGGTTCACCAGCGAGGCCAGCTTGGCCTTCACGTCGCCCATCGGCGCATGCAGGCGGTCGCCGTAGGTGCTTTCCATAATCAGGTAGTCGGCGGGGGGCGCGGGATCGGGATCCTTGATGATGGGCAGATTCTTGCGGCCCACGTCGCCGGAGAAGAGCAGCTTCACCGTCTTGCCGTTCTCCGTCGCCTCCACCAGCACGTTGGCGGACCCCAGCATGTGGCCCGCATTCGTGTAGCTGACCGTAAAGCCCGCGTCCTTCGTCGAGCCCGCAAGCACCTGCGGCGTGTGCAGCTTCAGCGGCTGAAACTGGCTACACACCTGCGCCGCATCGTCCTGTGTGTACAGCGGCTCGACAGGCTCCGGCCCCAGCGGCATGCCGATCGAAGCGCGGCGCCCGCGGCGGCGTGAGAGGAAGTCCGCATCGCCCTCCTGGATGTGCGCCGAGTCCTTCAACATCGGATTGCAGAGGTCGATCGTCGACGGCGTCGCATAGATCGGCCCACGATAGCCCTGCTTCGCCAGCAACGGCAGGTCGCCGGAGTGGTCAATGTGCGCGTGCGACAGCACCACGGCGTTCAGCGCAGGCGGCGTCTTGCCGGCGAGCTGGTCCGGCGTGAACGCAAGATGCGAGTTGATGTCGGCAGCCTCGCTGCGCTTGCCCTGGTAGAGGCCGCAGTCGAGCAGGATGTTCTGCCCGGCGCACTCCAGGTGATGGCTGGAGCCGGTGACGGTCTGGTCCGCCCCCCAAAAATGCAGTCGAATGCCCAATGCGCTCTCCTTGCTCTGTGCATCGCACTCAGGCGATGTGATCTGGCAGTGCGCTGGCAAGTTCGTCTACTCAGCCCCAATGCCGTTCAGGATTCCAGCAACCAAGATAGTTGTGCGCGAAGAAGAATGCCAGCAGGAAGTGTCCGCGATGATCGGAGATGAGGGAGGATTGCGCGGCCTATCATCGAGAGCAGGGAGCGGCCGCAATGAAGCTGAACTGGCGCAATGAACACGTCTGGCTGGTGGTGTTTGTCTGCGCAGCTGCTGTGGTCAGCGGCATGCACTGGCGCTTTCCGCGGCAGTCGGGCGGCTTCACGCCCATCGCGCAGCGGCGATCTGCCGGCGATCTCACACTCCCGCAGCTCAATGGCGGCCAATGGAAGCTCGCCGACCATCGTGGTCAGATCGTTCTCATCAATTACTGGGCGACGTGGTGTGAGCCGTGCCGCGAGGAGATGCCAGGGCTTGCGCGCATGGCGCAGGAGTTCGCGCCCAAGGGCCTCGCCGTCGTCGGCGTTGCAATGGACGATGGCAGCGATGCGCGTGCGCAGGTCCGCGCATTTGCCACACGCATGACGGTCCCCTATCCCATCGCGTTTCCTGCGGCCGCCAGCCTTGGCCCGCGCGAGATCGCCCTGCCGACCTCCGTGCTGATCGATCGCCAGGGCCGCATCATCAAGACCTACGCCGGCGCCGTCGAGCGTGACGACTTCTCGAAGGATGTCTCCGCGGCACTTGCCGAAAACTAAAGAACCGATGCGCAGCCATCGCACACGCCCCGCCGGCTTCCACTGCGCAGCTTGTTAGCATCGTCTTTGTGCTCGAACTCTCCACCCCAGTCAAATACATCAAGCGCGTGGGCGAGCGCATCGCGACGGCGCTGGCCGCGCGCGGCGTGGAGACCGTCGAGGACCTGCTCTACCACCTGCCGTTCCGCTACGAAGACCGGCTCAATCCGCAGCCCATCGAGACGCTCGTGCCCGGCACCATGGCCTCGGTGATGGGTGAGGTGCGCGGGGCGGCGCTGCTCCGCACGCGCTCCGGCCCCATGATGGAGATGACGCTGGGCCAGGGGCTCGCCACCATCAAGTGCATCTGGTTCCACGCGGCGTACCTGAAGGACAGATTCAGGGCCGGGCAGCAGGTTGCCGTCTACGGCAAGCTCGAGGCGTCGCGCTCGGCGCTCGCGTCCGGCACGCCGGGCAAGTTCAAGATGATCCAGCCGCAGTTTGAGGTGGTCGCGGAACCGGGCAAGGCCCCTGACCCCGAGTTCGCCATGCTGGAGATGGGCCGCATCGTGCCGGTGTATCAATCGCTCGGCGGGACGACGCCATGGGGCGCGAAGCTGACCTCGCGCTGGATGCGGAGGGTGGTGTGGAGTGTGTTTGAGGAGTTGGAGAAGACAGTGAGTCAGCAGGTCACCGAGCCGGCGGGTCAGCGGGGTGCCTCACATCTCGATTCTGAGATGTGGGAGAAAAGAAACGAAACGCTGCCCGCCGCGCTTCTCGCACGCCTCGACCTCCCCTCCCGCATGGCTGCGCTCAAGGCCGCGCACTTTCCTGAGCCCGGAACGTCGATGACAGAGCTGATGGCCGCAACAACATCCGCACACAGGCGGCTGATCTTCGAGGAGCTGTTCTATCTCGAACTTGGTCTCTCGCTCAAACGCCGCCGGATGCGCGAGCGCCGCGGCACGGCCTTCGCCACCGGTCCTGAAGTACGCGAGGCGCTGAAGCAGGTGCTGCCCTTCCATCCCACCGCAGCGCAGAAGCGAGTGCTTGGCGAGATCGTCGCGGACATGCGCCGGCCGCAGCCGATGCGGCGTCTGCTGCAGGGTGATGTCGGCTCCGGCAAAACGATTGTGGCCATGCAGGCTGCGCTGGTTGCCATCGAAAACGGCACGCAGGTTGCGATGATGGCGCCGACGGAAATTCTCGCCACGCAGCATTATCTGAGCGCGCGCAAGCTGCTGCGCGACAAGATCTCGCCGCATACGGGCAAGCCATACCGTGTTGCGCTGCTCACCGGCTCGCTCGATCCCGCAACCAAGAGACAGACGCAGGGCCGAATCATGCGCGGCGAGGCAGACCTGGTGATCGGCACGCACGCGTTGCAGGAGGAGAAGGCGGATTTCGCCAATCTGGGCCTCGTCATCGTCGACGAGCAGCATCGCTTTGGCGTGCAGCAGCGCTTCCGCCTGATGAAGAAGCCCGCCGCCGACGGTACGGTCAGCGATCCCGACGTGCTCGCCATGACCGCGACGCCCATCCCGCGCACGCTTGCGCTCACCATCTACGGTGACCTCGATGTCAGCGTCATCGATGAGCTGCCGCCCGGCCGCACGCCTATCGTCACCCGCCGCACCACGGAAGAGCGCGCGGATGAAGTTTGGGAGTTTGTGCGCAAGCAGGTGGCGCAGGGACGCCAGGCCTATCTCGTCTATCCCATCATCGAAGGCGCCAACGACGACCAGCCGGAGCTGGACTTCGCACAGGACGTAGAGACGGAACAGAGCACAGGGAACAGAGAGCAGGACAGGAAACTGGGAGGGGGAAGCGGCGAACTGGACGACAACGCCATTGCAAAGCCACCGCGCAACAAGAGTGTCACGGAAGCGAGGGCCGTAGGCCCGTCCTATGCCAGCCTGGGGCGAAGCCCCAGGAAGAATGCCAAAACAAATCGGAGGGCTGAAAGCCCGGCCTATAAAGCCGAAAGAGCAAAACTCCGCTCCGCAACGGAGATGTTCGAAGACCTCCGCGCCGGCGCGCTCAAAGGTCTTCGTCTCGGCCTGTTGCACGGGCGCCTCAGCCCGGACGAAAAAGAGATCACCATGGCCCGCTTCCAGCGCGGCGAGATCGACGTACTGATATCGACCACCGTCATCGAAGTCGGCGTGGATGTTTCAAACGCAACCGTCATGGTCATCGACCACGCGGAGCGCTTCGGCCTCTCGCAGATGCACCAGCTGCGGGGCCGCGTAGGCCGCGGTGCAGCGAAGAGCTACTGCATATTAATGACCGGCGAACGCGTTACCGAGCAGGCCGAGGCGCGGCTGAACGCGATGGTTGCCACGCAGAACGGCTTTGAACTTGCTGAACTGGACCTCGCCCAACGCGGGCCGGGCGAGTTTTTTGGCACGCGGCAGACCGGCCTGCCGGAGTTCCGGATGGCCAACCTGCTGCGCGACCGCCCCGTCCTCGAACTCGCAAAAATGGAGGCCGAACGCTTCGCCGCCAAGCCCGACCCCGGCCTCACCCCCGCGGAGATCGCCGCCGTCTGGGATCGCTTGAAGCAGCAGTGGCAGCGGCGGTATGGGCTGATGGAGGCTTAGAACATTTGTAGCTGTATATATGCGGGGATTCTTCGGCTACGCCTCAGAATGACAAGCAAGAAGTTGACGTAGAGAAGATTTAGCCGCGTTTGTAGTCGCCGCTCTTACCGCCGCTCTTCGAGACCAGCGCGACGTCGCGGATACGGATACCTTTGTCGAGCGCTTTGGTCATGTCGTAGATGGTCAGCGCGGCGACCGATGCGGCTACCATTGCTTCCATTTCCACGCCGGTCTGCGCGGTGGTGGCTGCGGTCGCACGCAGGCGCACGCCGCCATCCACGACACTCGCCTCCACATCCACAAAACTCAGCGGCAGCGGATGGCACATCGGGATCAGAGATGCCGTCTGCTTCGCCGCCTGAATGCCCGCGAAGCGCGCCACCTCCAGTGGATTGCCTTTGGGGTTCTGCGGCAGCGCAGCCAGCACCGCCTCGCTCAGCTCAACGAATGCTTCAGCCACCGCCTCGCGCCGCGTAGCATCCTTCGCGCTCACATCCACCATGTGCGCCCGGCCGGTGTCATCGTAGTGGGAGAGCTTGCTCAGTGCGGCTCCTCGATCAGTTGCTTAATCTCGTAAAGGATGCACATTACGGCCACTGCGATCTGAAACAGCGGCAGAAACCGCACCGAACCATGCGACTGCCTGATCTGGTCACCCGCAACCAACAGCATCGCGCCCCACGCACACAGCACGAGAGCACGGGTTTTCCATGTTCTGGGAGACTTTGCCATGCCGATCATCCTACCGCAGCAGCACGGTAACCACCTCGCCCGCATGAAGATCGCGGCCATCCGGCAGAACGGCGTAGCAGTTGGCGCGCGCATTCGCTGCTAAATCACCCGATCCCTGCCATGAAACAAGCCGAACCTCAAGCCTCTCGAACGAATGCATGAGCCTTGCAGGCAGCAGCCGCGTCAGTCCTGACTTCGCGCGAATCTCCTCCGCCAAGATAGCCTGCACAAACTTCGGCGCGATCGAGTCTGTCTCTGTCCCACACAGCGCGCGCAGCAGCGGCTCAGCGAAGCAGCGGAACGTCACCTCCGTGGAAACAGGATTCCCCGGCAGTCCGAAGAGGTAGAGCCATTCATCTCCGCCCGGACGATTGTGGGCAGCATCTCCCACATCTCTACGAGATGTGGGGCACCCGGCCTTCGGCGTTCTGCCGAACACCACCGGCTTGCCCGGCTGCATCTTGACACCGGTGAAGAAAAACTCCGCGCCGAACTCCGCGAGCACATCCTCGACCAGATCGTATTTCCCGGCCGAAACCCCACCCGACAGCAGCAGGAGGTCAGCGTCCCGCGCCTCCGCAATTCGCGCCCGCAAATCCTCGCGCGTATCGGGCGCAATGGGCAGCCGCCGCGCGTCGCCGCCCACAGCACCAACGAACGCCGCCAGCGCATAGCTGTTCGAGTTGCGAATCTGATGCGGAGCAGGTTTGTCGTCGATCTCAACGAGTTCGTCCCCCGTTGCAACAATCGCCACGCGGGGTTGCATATAGATGGCGATTTGAGAGCAACCGCACATAGCCGCCAGCGCAATCTCCGCCGCGCCGATCGCAACGCCGGGCTGCAACACCACGTCACCCGCCCGTGCCTCGCTGCCACGTGGAACAACGTTCTCGCCCACCCGCAAGATGCGCCCTGCGGCTGCCTTCACTTCGCTCCCGCTCTGTTCCGCGTGCTCCACCATCGCGACGGCATCCGCACCACTCGGCACGGGCGCCCCAGTCATGATCTCGACGGCCTCGTCGCTCGCAATCGCAGCATCATTCCAAATCTCTCCTGCGCGTACCTGTCCGACCACGCGCAGCTTCTTGCGCGCCGACCACTCCTCCGCGCGCACGGCAAATCCATCGCGGGTCGCGCGATCGAACGGTGGCTGGTCGCGGTCTGCTGCGATGGGTTCTGCAAGAACTCGCCCCACAGAGGCGAGCAACGCAACCCGCTCAGATTTGGGAAGTCGCACATTGGCAGCTTCGCGCACCACAACTGCAAGCGCTTCAGAGAAATCAATCACGCGCGCCGGACGGCCGTTCATCTTCCTGTCTCCGCGCGCAAAGTCATAGCCCTTCACGCCTCGGGTCCGGGCGATGCCTCGCGGCGAATCTCATGCGGCCGCCCGCGCAGGTCAATGTGCAGGAACTCCGGCTCCGTGTAAGCCGGCTTACCCTGCAGCACGCGGACCAGCGCGCGCCCGCCGCCGAAGAACAATCCCAGCACAATCGCCGCCAGCGCGCCCAGCCCGCAAAACGCCGCCACCGCCTGCAGCAGCGAGTACGTCTTCCTGATCTCCGTGTGGAACTCGAGCGGCATCGGCCGGTCGAAGCTCACATCCGTCCGCAGATGCACGCCATCGACCATTTTTTGCGCCGCGCCGGCCGGCCATGCGCCGCTCGCGATTGCGACCAGCGGCCCTTCACGCCGAATCTTAGCGTCCGCCATCGCGCTCTCTGCCGCGCGCGCCCGATCGCCCGCAATCTGCGGAGTGGGATAGAGCAGCAGCGTCAGCGTGCCCCCGCCGCGGTATTTCGCTGTAACCGCCTCACCGTTCTTATCGAACCCAACCGCATCGGCTGGCAGCACGCCATTCATCGCGGCATATCCTGCCGGACCCAGCGCATACTTCACCGAGTCCGCATCCAGCCCCCTCCGCGGCAGCAGGGTCGGCAGCAGCGGAGAGATGCCGTTCGTCCCATGCGCCTTGGGAAGATGATCGATCAGGTCGTCTGCAACCGCGGTCATCTCTCCATGGCCAAGCCTGGAATGCGTGATGACCGCAACATTGATGCCGCTGCGCAGCAGCTCCTCGTCTGCGCTCGCGACGGCTTCATCTCCCAGCTTTTCCGAATGCATGCCGTCGCGGCGAAAATAGTCATACGCAGAGATGGCTCCGCTCGCATCGCGAAAGCTGAAGACTGTGATGGCGGCGCGCACTTCTTTCGAAGCGGCTTGGTCATAGTCCGATTTTGCAAAGCGTTTCAGGCCGTCCTCGGTGAGGACGATCTTGTCCTGCGCCGTCAGCCCCGCCGCGTCCAACTGCCCCAGCCCATCGCCCGAGTCGCCTTCAGCTGCTCGCGCGAGCTTTCCCAGGGTGGCGGGAAGCAGCGGCGCCGGCGGCTCCACAAGGATGGTCTGCGGCGCGCTCGCGGGCGTACTCCACAAGAGCGCCGCCGCGCAAACAAATGCCAGCAATGCTGCTTCGATTTTGAATCCGATATCCCCGCCGCCCATCCGCATATCAAGCTCAGACTATACCAACGCGGATGAGGTGAGCAGGGCAGTTCCGTCGCACTGCAGGGCTTGAATGTCTGAGTCTAGTTGCCGACGCTGGCGCGTTCCGTCGCCACCGGACGCGAGCCGCTCAGGCCGGCCTCATAGTGCGCCACGCCGCGGTAGAGGCTCTCCGCCACGCGCTCGCGATAATCCGGATCGCGCAGTTGGGCGGCATCCTTCGGATTGGTAACGAAGGAAATCTCCGCCAGGATGGATGGCATGTTTGCGCCGATCAGCACCACGAATGGCGCCTTCTTCACGCCGCGGTCCTTGAGGCCCGCATTGCCACGCGCCAGTCCGGCATAAAGCGAACCCTCGACGTCACTCGCAAACTCGCGGCTCTCAGCAATCTTGTCCTTCAGCGTAATCTTCTTCACCAGGTCGCTGAGCTGGTGGATCGATTGATCGCTGACCGCGTTCTCACGCGCGGCCACATCGAGGGCGGTTGGATCGCTGGTGAAGTTCAGGTAGTAGACCTCCACGCCGCGCGCGCTCGCGTCCGGCGAGGAGTTGGCGTGGATCGAGATAAAGAGGTCCGCCTGCGCCTTGTTTGCGATTGCGGTGCGCGTCTCCAGCGGGATAAAGGTGTCGTCCGAACGCGTGTAGATGATCTCCGCGCCGAGGCGGTCGTGCAGCAGAGAGCCCAGGCGCAGCGCGACATCCAGCACCACATCCTTCTCCTCAATGCCATCGGCGCCGAGAGTGCCGGAATCGTGCCCGCCGTGGCCGGCGTCAATCACGATGCGGCCGATTTTCAACCCAAGCGCGCGCACCAGCGAAGTCTCACCGTCCGCCATGGGCGCCGCAGCGCGAGCAGGGGTAGCGTTCGCGATCGTGCTGGTCGTGCGGCCGCGCCGAGTCCTGCGTGTCGAGGCGACGGAGGGCATCGGCGCCGGGGCAGCGGCGCCCGGAGTGCCGCCTGCGGCCGGAGATGCAACTGGACTGACACTGCCAGAATCGGCCGTCGAGGCCTCCGCATCGGTCGCGCGATCGCCCGCAACTTCTCCATCGGCAACAACTGCGGCGATGGGCTTTGAGGTGGGCCTGCGCGTGGCATCCACGCGACCAGGTATGGCGCTCAGGTCCGCAAGCTCGTTGGCTGAATCAGGATTCCGGGTTGCGACGGTGTTCGGCACCGGACGCGATGCAGTAGACCTGACTTCCGCGGCGGTATGGGGCGCGGGAACATCTCTCCTTTTCGCGGACTCTTGCGCCGCGGTTTGCCTGCCCCCGTGAATATCGATAATCAGGCGGTAAGGGTTCGGCAGCAGGAACGCGGAGTATTCGCTCACGTCGCTCACGTCGAGCACCACGCGGGTCACGTCATTGGAGTATTGCGCCGCGCGCACGCGCTTGAGGAAGCCATCATCGGTGACGTTGAAGCTCTTGCCGACCAGCGCAGGAGCCAGGCGCGAGCCGTGCAGGTCGAAATAGATGCGGTCGGGATGCGGCACCCGCGCGGCCTCGTAGGTAACGCTGTCGCCCAGGTCGATCGCGACTCGCGTATAGGTCGGAGTGGACCAGTGCCGCACCCCAGTCACCAGCGCCCGCCCGCTGCCGCGTTGCCCGCTGCGATGAACGTCGGCCGCTGCGCTCAGCGTGGGCCGCGTCTGTGCATCCACATCCTGAAATTCAGGTTCAGGAGCAGCCTCGCTCGTTGCAGGCGCAGCGGGCAACGTCGCAGCAGGCCGCTCTGTCGATCGCGCCGGCTCGCTGACTCGCTGGCTTGCTGAATCGCTTGCCTGTAGGCCCGCTGGTCTGCTGACTTGCTGACCTGCTGACTTGCTGACTCGCTGTCCCGACTCCTGTTCGAGCGACGCTACGCCGGCGCGAGCTTCTTCGGCCTGCTCACTGCGCGGATAATCCTTCAGCAGCAGCTGATAATAGCCGCGCGCGGCAGACGCGTCGGTCAGATCGTTCTGCTCAATCTCGCCTTCCGTCAGCAGCGCCTGCACGCGCAGCGAGCTGCCGGGATATTGCTTGCGCAGGAATTCATATTGGCCGATGGCGGCCTTCAGCAGCTTATCGTCATGAAAGATGCGGCCCTGTTCGGCGAGCAGTTCTGCCACCGCATTCACCGCGGCCGCCGCGTGCAGATCGGCAGGATGCGAATGGTAGATCGCGCGATAGGCATCCATCGCGTGCGTGTATTGCGCGTGCGTGCGGTCGCCTTCGGGGACCGCTTCCAGCGCATCGCGGCCCTGCTCGGCCGCCTCCCACGCGCTGGGAGCAAGATGCTTCTGCGCGATGCGGCGGGAGCCTTCGTGCGTCACGTCGCTCATCGCAGGCGCATTTACTGCGCACAATGACGCTGCGAACGCACAGAGGATCGCCGGCGCCAGACACCTTTGCCGCACTGGATTGCCCAGAGTCATATGCACCCACAGTTTAAGATGCAGGTTGCACCTCGCCCGAATGAAAACCGCGCGGTACTCTTGGGCGACAACTACCGCTAAGTAACTGGATTTGCGCAACCTATTGCGGGCCCACCAGATGGCCCTGGTGGTTATTCAGCGCGCCTCCACTGAAGAAATGGTTGTGCACCATGGCGTAGCCCAGCGCAAAGACCAGAAGCGCGAACAAGGCCACCAGCAGAAACCGGACACACAGCATCGTGGTCGAGCAATCAGTCTCGTGGTGCTGTTGTGTGTCGTACCAGTGCGGGTGGAGGTCCGGGGCCATCGCCATTATCTCTGTTGTTTAGGACGCGCGCTCACCGGGACACGTGGTCCCCCCGGGGAATAATGTTGCGCCACGCTGCGGCCCAGCGCATACAGCAACATCACCAGCGCGACCAGCAGCAGAAACCTGCGCAGCTCTCCCCACGCACGATGATCTTCCGCTTCGTAATCGTGTTCGCGTTCATCCTTTTCAGAAGGCAAGCGGGGCCCCGGCGTCGCCATTCGTTTTAGGACGGCGGGGTAGGCCGCTCGCGCTGCTCGCGGAATGGAAGCTCAGTGCAAAAACGGGAAATCCTCAACCGGCGAAGGAAGCCACCACATCCGCAGTCTTCGCCAGCGCGCCATCTAGCGCGCCCGCATCGCTGCCGCCTGCCTCAGCGAGGTCGGGACGACCACCGCCTTTGCCGCCCACCATCGCCGCAAGCTGGCCAACAATCTTTCCAGCCTGGACTTTGCCGGTGAGGTCTTTCGTCACGCCGACGATCAGGGCGACCTTGCCTTCGGACACCGCGCCGAGCACAACGATCCCCGAACCCAGTTTTCCGCGCATCTGGTCGACGAGATCGCGCATGGGACCGCGCTCCAGGCCATCCACGCGCTGGACGAGGAGTTTGATGCCCTTCACGTCGGCGGTCTTCGCCTCGCCCGCGGCGGCCGAAGCAGACTTCATGCGCATGGCGTCGAGTTCGCGGCGCAGCTTCTTCATCTCTTCTTCCTGCGCTGCGATCCAGGATCGCAATGCCTCGGCGGCGCTGGTTTCGGGGTTCGTGCCGACAAGCTGGCCGACGGCGCGCGCGACATCGTAGTCGCGGCGGAACTCGCCCAGCGCGCCCATGCCGCTGACGGCTTCGACTCTGCGCACGCCGCTGGAGACACTGCCTTCGCCGACCAGCTTGATCAGGCCAATTTCCCCTGTCGCCTGCGTGTGCGTGCCGCCGCAGAGTTCGGTCGAGAAGTCGCCGATCTTCACCACGCGCACCACATCGCCGTACTTCTCGCCGAAGAGAGCCATGGCGTGATACTCGTTCACGGCAACATCGATCGGCACGTCCACCAGCGTCTGTACTTTCGTATCCGCGAGCACCTGACGGTTGACGATGTCTTCGATCTCGCGCAGTTCTTCGTCGGCGACGCCGGCGAAGTGGGAGAAGTCGAAGCGCAGGCGCGTGCGATCCACCAGCGAACCTGCCTGCTTTACGTGCCGTCCCAGCACCTCGCGCAGTGCGGCATGCAGCAGATGCGTGCCGGTGTGGTTGCGCGTGGTCGCGGCGCGCACCTCGCCATCGACCACCGTGTCCACCGTGTCGCCGACAGCAATGCGTTCGCGCGCGACGATTCTATGCGCCCACACGCCCTGTACCGGCTTCGATGCGCCGGATACATCGGCGACGACAGCGTTGTGGTCGGCGGAGTAGAGCCAGCCCACATCGCCCACCTGCCCGCCGGAGTCGGCATAGAAGCTGGTCGCGTCCAGCACCGCCTCGCCCGCCTCGCCGGGCTTCAACTCCGCGACGCCCACGCCGTCCTTCACCAGCGCCAGCACCTTCGCGCCATCCACGCGCAGTGAGCCATAGCCCTCGAACTCGGTCTTGGCCAGCTCGCGATAAACCGGCGCGGCCGTCTTCTGCGAACCGCCCTTCCAGGAGGCACGTGCGCGGGCCTGCTCTTCCGCACGCGCCTTCTCGAAGCCCTCCATGTCGAATGCAATGCCCGCATCGCGCGCCGCATCGACCATGAAGTCCAGCGGCATACCGTAGGTCTCATAGAGATGAAAGGCCTTTGCACCCGACCGCAGCGTGTCTTCGTTCATCTGGCTCAGGCCAAGCTGCAACGTGCGCGCGAACTGCTCTTCCTCCGCCAGCACAACCTTCGCAACGCGCTCCGCCGATTCCTTCAACTCCGGATACGCATCAGCCATCTCGTCGCGCACGGCGTAGACCATCTCATGCAGGAACGGCTTCTCCTGACCCAGCAGGCGCCCATGCCGGATACCGCGCCGCATGATCTTGCGCAGCACATATCCGCGACCCTCATTCGACGGCAGCACACCATCAGAAATCAAAAAGGTCGCGCACCGCGCATGGTCCGCAATAATCCTTAAGCTCGCATTCGCCTTATCCGTGTCATCCGTGCGATCCGTGGTTGCTGTTAGTTCTTTTGCTCGAGCAATCAGCGGCGTAAACAAATCCGTCTCAAAATTCGACAGCACGCCCTGCAGCGCGCACGCAATCCGCTCCAGCCCCATCCCGGTATCGATGGAGGGCTTAGGCAGCGGCGTGAGCGTGGCCTTGCCGCTCGCATCCACGCTGCGGTCGAACTGCATGAACACCAGGTTCCAGATCTCGACGTACCGCGCCTCATCCTGCGGGAATGGGCGATCGACATTCGGATCGTCGCCCGCCGCCTGACCGAAGTCGTAATAGATCTCGCTGCACGGGCCGCACGGACCGGTCTCGCCCATCTGCCAGAAGTTGTCTTTCGCACCCATCTCGAAGATGCGCTCTTTGGGCACGCCCACCTCGATCCAGTAGCGCTCCGCCTCGTCGTCCCTCGGCACCTGACTATCGCCCTCGAAGATGGTCACGTACAGCTTCCTGGGATCGATGCCCCACACCTGCGTCAGCAGCTCCCACGCGTAGGCAATCGCATCCTTCTTGAAGTAGTCGCCGAAGGAGAAGTTGCCGAGCATCTCGA
Organism: Acidobacteriaceae bacterium; assembly: GCA_035572415.1. GTDB lineage: Bacteria > Acidobacteriota > Terriglobia > Terriglobales > Acidobacteriaceae > Edaphobacter. The sequence continues at coordinate 42,636 of DATNAU010000185.1, read as the reverse complement.
AAAACGTATGGTGGCGCCGCGTGAAGCCGACATTCTCCAGATCGTTGTGCTTGCCGCCCGCGCGCACGCACTTCTGCGATGTCGTCGCGCGCGAATAGTCGCGCCGCTCCGCGCCGAGAAACACATCCTTGAACTGGTTCATCCCCGCGTTGGTGAACAGCAGCGTGGGGTCGTTCGCCGGCACCAGCGACGACGAATGCACGCGCCTGTGCCCCGCGCCCGCGGCCGACTTTTTGCTTTCAAAAAACCGGAGAAAATCCTCACGAATCGCGCTGCCGGAGCGCGCATTTTCACTTGTCGCCATAAGAATTTCAGTCTATCAGCGGGGGCGGCGGCCCATCGCACGCAACACTTAGAACCACGTACGCGCGCGATACCGCTCATACTCTTCGCCGAATGCCTCCCGCAGCACACGCGCCTCATTGCGCGCGCGCCTCACCTGGACCGGAAGTAGCGCGGCCGCGATGGCAACAAAGAACCAACGGCCGGTCACTAGTGCGATGCCCACAATCAGCACCTCGCCGCACACATAAATCGGATTGCGCACCCTCGCGTACAGCCCGGTGGTCACCAGCTTCCGCGCGTGTGCCTGTATGCTGAAGGCCGCGCCGAGCTGAAAGCGCGCCGCGATCACTCCGGCAAACGCGACCGCCATCATTGCCGCACCCGCGATGCGCCGTGCGGTCCAGTGAATCTGGTGCAGATGCGGGGCAGCGCCGAGAAAAACCACTGCCAGAATCGCCAGTGTCAGTAGGTTGATCTTCGCGCCGGAACTCATGCTGGCGAGCCTACGCGTCGCGCGCAAATCCATCAACCGCGGACGCGATACTCACCCCGCGCCCCACACGGCGCCTTCCATCAGCGTCACCGGATCCGTCGCCTTGCGCAACGCGAGAAAGCTCGCCCGCCGCTCTGCCATCGCCATCACGCTCGCGAGCGCATCGAAGGCGTCTTCACTGGCGCGCGCCTTCGCCAGCACGCCTCGCCCCAGCGCGCGATAGCCCGCATCTCCGCTGCGGGCCGCCAGCCATGCTGCTCTCGCCTTTGCGCTGCCCTTGTGTACCTCGCCCGTCAGCAGCCGCGGATAAATCTCCACCATCAGTGGCCGCGCCATCTTCGCCCGCAATGCCGGCTCCTCAAACGGCCACACCTTGAACCCCGCCGCATGCAGCCGCTGCAGTTCGGGAATCCCGCGCAGCGTTCCTGTCCCTACCGCACCCGCTCCGCCAATCTGGAACGGGGACTTCGGCGCGATGCCCTTCACACGCGCCGCCAGCGCGGCATCCAGAATCGCCGCGCGCACCTTGCATGCCTCATCCGCGCGGCGCAGCATGCGCAGCGCACCCGCATCGCCGCGGAACTCCGCCGGCTTCTTGCCCGTTCGCCGCGGCCCGGTGCGGCCCCAGAACCGCGCCTCCTCGCACTCGCGAGCCAGCCAGCGTTCGCCATGCGCGGCCACAATCTGCCAGAATTCCGTTGCGCTTGCCGCGCCATGCTCGCGCACAAACCACGCCGGATAGCTGAAGCAGAAGTCCACCCCGACGATCATGCGCGGAGTCTCGCGCGCCATCGCAAGCAGCGCATCCACCAGCTGCGCGCGCGTGCGTCCGCCCTCCAGTGCGACGCTGCCGCCCAGCACGCCGCCGGCGCCCGCCCTCCACACGCCGGCCCAGATCTTGCGCCGCTGTCCCGCCGCGCTGGCATCGCCGGACCAGTCGATCGCAACGATGCGCTCCAACTCGCCCGCGAAACTCCCAACTGTTTCCGGACCCGCGCGCGTCTCTGCGGTCGCGGAACCTTTGCCGCGCACCTCGCGTACTCTCTTCCTGGAGGGAGTCGTTGCCGTGATCAAGCTGCTGCTCTTCTGCATTCTGCTGTTCTTATGCTGGCCGCTGGCGCTCATCGCGCTGCTGTTGTATCCCGTGGTCTGGCTGCTGTCGCTGCCCTTCCGGCTCATCGGCATCACCATCGCCGGAGTCTTCGCGCTGATCACCGCGCTGTTTATGTTCCCCGTGCGCATCCTGCGTGCGGTCTAAACATCAGCAGTGATGCCACCGTCCCGACCCGCGTGCCTGGCGCCGTATTCGAGGACCGCTACATCGCTTCCCCATCCGTCTTGGCTCTTTAATCCGTGTTCATCCGTGTGAATCCGCGGTTGCTTTTGCATTACTCCGCCTCAAACTCCTCCGCTTCCACGCCCCACTCGCGCAGCAGCTTCCATACAGTCGCGCTTGAAAAGCCCGCGCGCAGCAGCCGCCCCATGGTGCGCGCCTGTTCCTTCTGCCCCTCCGGACGCGCCATGCGTTTGCGTTCCACATAATCACGCGCGAGTTTCATCTCATCCACATCCGCGTAGGCCTCGTTCACCTGCTTCGTCGCGATTCCGCGCGGCACGCCCCTGGCGGCCAGGTCCTGCTCCACGCGCCGGCGGCCCAGCTTCTGGTCCTCCTTGCGCACGCGCGTGTAGGTGGCGGCAAAGCGCACATCGCTCAGGTAATGCAGCTCTTTCAGCCGGTGAACCACCGCGTCCATGGCCTGCTCGCCGGCGCCGCCCGGGATTGCGCGCTGCTGCATCAAACGACGCAGTTCGCGCTCCGTGCGCATTCTCCGCGCCAGCGCGCCCACCGCATATTCGAACAGACCAGCCTCGCCGAGCGGTTCGCGCTGCAATCTCTTGCGCACCATGTGCAAATTACCCGGCCTCTCTTTCGTAACTTCCGTGCAAACTCGCCACAAATAGTGCCGCGGCGCAACGGAAGGCCGCTGTTAGAATACGAGAACTCGAACGCTGCACGCGGCGAAGACCGCTGAGCATCTCAATCTTCCAGGCGGATCGGGGCCATTACTGCACTACTTCTCTCAGGAGCACCGCCCCATGCGCCACCCGCGCCTCGCCCTCTCGCTCGCAGTCTCCCTGCTGGCAGCCGCTTCGTTCGCAACGGCAGTTCCTGCTCACGCCGACACCTACGGCACGATTATTTCGCTCGTCGACGATAACCATGCCTTCTACGGCATGGACGACGCAGGTCACGTAGCATTCACCTACCTGGGAGTGACCGATGCTTCCATGCTCGGCGCCGGAACGTGCTATCACCTTATGGCGCCGCTGTGCGGGACCTCCGCCAACGGCAGAACGGTATCGGCTGTGCTGGAATCGGGTACTCCTATCTCAGACCTGTATGTCACCGTAGGAGCCAATCCGCCGCAGCTGATCGATCAGGTAGACGGCCTCGGCCCATTCTTCATCAACGGTACCGGCGACATCGTGTTCGACGGCGGAACAGCCGACGAGTGGTATGAGGCGCTCGATCTGACGACCGCCGCTGCCCCCGAACCTTCCAGCCTGCTGCTGCTGGCAACGGGTGTGCTCGGCCTCGCCGGCTTTGCCATGCGCCGCCGGCAACTAGCAACCACCAGCTAACAACTATCAACTCCAGCAACTTATTCCCCCGCGTCCTCCGCATACTTCCCGCTCTTCGTCCAGCGGTCGCACCAGTCGCTGACGACCGCGTTCCACAGTTCGCTGTTCTGCGGTTTCAGCACCCAGTGGCCCTCATCCGGGAAGTAAAGGAAGCGGCTCGGCACGCCCTGGCGTTGCAGCGCGGTGTACAGCTCGAACCCCTGCGAGACATCCAGCCGGTAGTCCTTCTGCGAATGGATGATCAGCGTCGGCGTCTTCGCGTTCTGGATGTACTCCTTCGGCGACCACTTGCGGAATGGGTCTTCACTCGCCGGCAGTCCCGCATACCGCCACGGCTCCGCCGCATGACCATCACCACTCTCTCCTTTGTTTGTCATCCCCGAAGGGGATCTGCGTTGTTTTTCGCCGTCATCCCGAGCGGAGCGAAGGACCCGTGTATTTGACTTGTCATTCCGCGGCGCAGCGGAGGAATCTGCTTTTCTGCTGCCCGTCGGGTTATAACTCGGACTGAACCCGTCCCAGCCCTTCGGAAAATCCTCAGGCCTGCGGAACTCCCACTCCGGGAACCACATCTCCTCGGTTGAACCGTAGGCTGCGGTTGCGTCATAAAGCCCGTCGTGCGTCACGATGCACGCAAAGCGATTGGTGTGTGTCAGCACCCAGTCCGCCATGTAGCCGCCGTAGCTCGCGCCCAGCGCGCACTCGCGCGTCCTGTCGATGAAGGGGAAGTTCGCCTCGGCGTAGTCCAGGCCCTTCATCAGGTCCTCATACGCGCGGCCGCCCCAGTCGCCGCTCACTTCATCGACAAACTTCTGCCCATAGCCCGTCGACCCGCGCCGGTTGATGCCGATCACCACATACCCGCTCGCCGCCATCAGCTCCCAGTTCCACCGGTAACTCCACGCATCGCCCCACGCCGTCTGCGGCCCCCCATGCAGCAGGAACTTCACCGGATACTTCTTCGCGGGATCGAACCCCGGCGGCTTCAGCAGAAAGCCTTCGACCTTCGTCCCCTCCGCACCGGTGAACCAGAAATATGCGAGGTTTGGGAGAGAAAGATCGCCCAAGACAGAACCATTAAGGTGGGTCAGAATCTTCCCGTCATTCCCGATCGTCTCTTCCGGCTCAGCGAGCTCGCCTGTCTCCTTTGGATCGCGGTAGGAGGACTCTGAGAAGGGGGACATATCGTAGACGTCGTAGAAGGTATGGCCAAGCATCCCTGCATTGAATGCCTCGATTTCGCTTGGAGCCGATACCGTCATTCTGGCCGCGACAACCCAATCGTCTGTAGTAGCGCCGCTTGTTCTTTCGACAACCCGAATATCGCTGTACTCCCCGCTGCCGCCGATCCCCACAACTATCGGATGATCGCTAAGTTGATGGTTCGTCTCGAAAACATTGCAGCTGTAGACACGATCTTCGCCTTCGTTACCGCTTGCGAACACGATTGCGGCGCTGTCCGGAACCCAGGCGAACTCGTCTACCCAGTTCACGAACTTTGGCATCAGTTCCTTTGGTTTCCCCCACTCCCGCCCGCTGACCTGCTGACTCGCTGACTTGCTGACTCGCTCTGCCAGCATCAGCCGTTCCCGATCACTCTCAAACCCCGCCTGCCTCTGCGACCGGAACGCCAGCCACCTCCCATCCGGCGAGTACTCCGGCTCATCATCGCTGCCCGCGCTGGTTGAAATTTTCACCGGCCTTGCATCCGGCTCATCCACACGCAGCGTGAACACAGCGTTGTTCGTGCTCGCCGCCGGCACCGCGTCCAGATTCGTCACATACGCGATCTCCTTCGAGTCCGGCGCCCACGCATACTCCTGCGGCCCCCCGAGCATCCAAGTCGGCGTCTCCGCATCGCCCACATCCCGCGCCGTCGTCACATCCCGAATCGCCACATTCAATTCGCTCGGGTGCCCCACGTCTCGATTCTGAGACGTGGGAGAGGAGGAAGAAACGGGTGCCCCATCCAAGCTCTGCTTCGGTGGGTTCGCAGAACGCTCGGGTGCCCCATCCGTACGCGTACGTAGCCTGTCCTGAGCGGAGTCGAAGGACGGACGGGTGGGATTGTCGGACGCCACATCCGCCACCAATATGTGCGTCCGCTTCGCCCCCGTCCAGTGGTCCCAATGCCGGTACAGCAGCCCATCCCACACCTGCGCCTTTACCGGATTCTTTTCCGCCGTCTCATCCTTCGCCTTGTCGCACGCATCCTCATCCGCCCAGGCGGCCGGCTGCATCGTCTTCCACGCCGCAACATTGTTCGTTCCGCTGAACTCGATGCCATCCACCATGCTGCCGTCATCCTGAGCGGAGCGAAGGACCCCGGTATTTGCAGTTGCGTGATCCACCTCTCGATTCTGAGACGTGGGTGAAACTCCCTTCACGCTGCACTCGGGATAAACCTCGGTCGTAAACAGGAAGTGCCGCGAATCGGGCGACCATACAGCCCCATCCGCATCGCCGCTCACGGCCTTCAGTGTGCGTCCCACTCCGATTGCCCCTGTCTTCTCGTCCCACGTGGCAATTGTGATCCGTGCGTACGGATCGTCCTTTGTCGCCTCTCCGGTGTAGGAGACAAACTGTCCATTCGGCGCAAATCGCCCGAAGCTTTCGCCCGTGCCATTCGTTACCTGCCGCTCCGGCGCGCTCCCATCCATCGGCACGACCCACAGATGGTTGGTTTTCGTGTTCTCCGCGAGGTCCACATCGGTCACGCTGAACAGCACCCATCTGCCGCTCGGCGAAATCTGCGGATCGCTCACCCGTTTCATGGCCATCATGTCCGCAAAGGTCATGGGCCGTTTACCGGCTGAGTTTTGAGCAAGAACAGGGCTGCCGAGAACGAGCGGGAGAATCCCGCAAAGCACTGCGAGGGGGATCGCTAACCGCATACGGAGCGCCATCGCGCCAGTCTACCTGTTTTGGCTCGCGCGAATTCTGCTTACCTGTTTCGCGCCTTCGTCCGGGCCGCAGCCGGTTTCCCGCCGGCGCCTCGTGGTGCCGATTCCGCCGCCCGAGCGCGCCGCAGCAGCTCCCGCGCATTCTTCTCCGTGCGGCCTTTCTGGAAGACCGCCGAGCCGGCGACCAGCATCTCCGCGCCGGCCTTCACCACCGAAGCGACAGTGTCATTGTCCACGCCGCCGTCCACTTCGATCCGGAAGTTCAGGCCCATCTCCTTGCGCAGCGCGGCAAGGTAAGCGATCTTTTCGAGCGCCAGCGGCAGAAACTCCTGCCCGCCGAAGCCCGGGTTCACGCTCATTACGAGTACGTGATGCACCATGGGCAGCACTTCGATCAGCATGTCTACCGGCGTTGCGGGATTGATCACGACGCCAGGCAGCACGTTATGCGAAGCGATGTGCTGCAGCGTGCGGTGCAGGTGGCGGCACGCCTCCTGCTGCACGGAGATCATGTCCGCGCCCGCCTCCGCAAAGGCGGGGATGAATGCGTCCGGGTTCTCGATCATCAGGTGGCAATCGAGCGGCAGCTTCGTAATCGGCCGCAGCGCCTTCACCACCGGCGGCCCGAAGGTGATGTTCGGGACGAAGTGGCCATCCATTACATCGACGTGCAGGATCGTGCCGCCGCCGCGCGTGGCCGCGGCCACTTCATCGGCGAGGTGGGCGAAGTTCGCGGCGAGAATGGAGAAGCAGAGATCGATCATGACGGGGGACTAGGGACTAGGGACTCGGTGCTAGATGCAAGGGACGAAGCCGTTCGGCCTCAGTTTAGCAGCGGTGGAGGGCTGTCTGGCGCACCTTGTGCTTTCCAGAACTCATATTCCATAGAACCGTGTTTGATTCCGCCAGAGAGAATGGGTTGGGTAAACCGCTCGTCAAAGTCTGGTTCGCCCGGAAACCGATTTTGAAGGTCAGGGAAGATGAGTTGGAGAACCGGAACGTCCCTGCCCTCATAAAACCATTCTGTATGGAGCATAAGGTGCTCGCGCCACCTCGGATCGACAGCTCGAAACTCGACGTCCACGTTCCCAATAACCTCTGTTTGAAGCCCTTGAGTCAGGTCGACTCCTTGCCGCAGGCGCCGGACCGCTTCATTGAGCGCAGCCTTCGCTGTCTCCATTCGAAGCCCGACGGTAATAATCTCAGGCTTGCCGCAAGTTTCATAGACACCGGTCGTATAGCTCCAGCTATCGTTCGGATCCTCTGTCGCGACATAAATGATCCGACATCCGTATTCTTCAATCGTGTCGATTGATTCCGCGAAGAACGGCTTAAGTTCACGGCTGCGCCACAGCATCGTGCGTATCGTTACGTACGGTTTCGGCTTATTCTCTTCGGTCATGCGAAGCCTCCGGCGACGGTTCTGTTTGCAATGCGGAATTCTTCTGCGCCAGGTCGCGGCGCACTTCGGGCATCAACGCCGGCTCGCCGAGTGCGGCACGGGCCGCTGCGCGTAGAATGCGACGCAAAGGCCAGGAGCCGTCCTCGCGCGGGAAAAATATTTCGCCGGCGCGCTGCTTCTGCGGCCGGTAGTACCAGCGCCGCAGCAGCGAGAGATGATCGCTGAGAGTTGCGAGATCTGCTGCGCGGTTTTTCTTCTCCCACATCTCAGAATCGAGATGTGGGGCGCCCGCCTCTGCTTCGAGGTCAGCGATGGCGGAGGAGGCGCGGGCTTCGGGGTTGAGGGTGTTGTCCCCACTCCCATCGTTTTGCCGATTCGTTGGCGCACCCAACATGACCTCAGGGGCTAAAGCCCCGCGGTTCTTCTCTGACTCGAGCGGCACGGCTGAAGCCGTGCCCTTAACAAGACGCAACGGTGGGTCTTCGTCGAGCGGCACGGCCTCAATCATCAGCGGCTGCGCAAACAGCGAGCTGCCCACCGCCGTCTGTTCCCGCGCGGCACGCACCCCCAGCGTCGACAGCTTCACCGGCCCAAACAAGCATCCGCCTTCCAGCAGAAACAGCGCCGCCATCGGCTCATCCTGCGCTCGATCGCCGTACCGCGAATCCGTGCCCCATTCATCCCGCGCTTCTTGCGGGATGAGTGGGATCGAGCCACCGCTTTTGACCTCACCGCTCTCAGCCGCACCGGTCCCTCGCGCCGCCTTCTGCACGATCACTGCGCGCAGCTTCGGTATTGGCGCGACCAGCTCATCCGCCAGTGCAACCGCCGCCTTCACCTTCTGCACCTGCGCGTGAATCTCCGCTGCGCGCTCGAAATCCAGATCAGCCGACGCCTGTTCGCGCTCAGCGCTCAACTTCCCCAGCAGCGACTGGCCGCGCGTGTTCAGGAACGCCTCAACCGCCGTTGCCTCCGCGGCGTAAGCCTCGGCATGCGCAGGAACCTGCGCGCGATTGCAGGGTGCGAGGCATTTGCCCATCTCGCCGTAGATGCAGCCCGGATGCTCCGGCGCAGGATGCAGCTCCTCATGGCAGCGCCGAATGAGAAACAGGTCCTCAACCGCCTCGCAGTACTGGTCCGCCGCGTCTCGTGAGCGAAACGGCCCATACATCTTGGCCAGTGCGCGCTTGCTGAGCTTGTTGGTCGTGTAGATGCGGGGAAAGGCGTTCTCCGCTGCGAAGCGCAGGAAGAACGGCGTGTGCAGCCGCAGCCTGCGCCGAGCCTTTTCCGCGCCGAAAGCTGCCGTGCTCGCGCGGTACAGCACCAGCACCGATTCAAACTCCGAGCCCGTAACCGTGTAGTCGATCCGCGCGACGCGTGATGAAAGATTCAGCCGCTTCGACAGCAACGGCTTGCCCTCGGCATCCACTGCATCCGCGGGCGCAAGCAACCGCTGCATCCGGCGCTGCAGGTTCGCCGTGCGCGTCAGATACGGCTGCGCTGATTCGTCGGCGCCTTGCAGCGCGAACACCCCGGGCAATGCCGGCACGCCACGGAGAATCTCCGCCGCGCGCTCGCGCGTAAAGTTCAGCGAATGCTCGAATTCAAACAGTCCGGCCACACCAAGATTGTATTTGGGACGGGCGTCTGCTTCCGTCCGCGCAACTCGCGTTGATAGCTCCCTGCCTCGGTTTGCGTGGACGGCGCTCTAGCGAGCAGTTTCCAGGGCTCGGTTTCCTGCGGTTGCAGCGATGATCCGTTTCGGTTTCAGCGCCATCATGCAGAGCGAAGTGATAGCCACACACATCCGGAATGTGGCTGTGTATGGAGCATCCGCGACCGTCGGGTAGTAAGGCAGAGGCAGAAGGATCAGAACTGCGGCGAACATATAACGGTATGGAAGCAACGCGAAACGGCCGCGAATCAGGCCCCAAAGAAAGCAACCGGCGGATAGGACCATAAGCGTGGCTGAAGCCCCGTAGCGCACCTTACTCCGGAGCTTTTTCGTCCACCACGGCACGTCAGGATAGCGGACCCAGTGGCTGGTGAGATCGGTGAACCACGTGACGTAAACGCGATCTACGATGCGCCGGACCGTTTGAGTGGGGTGTGCCTGAATGTATTGGACCGCACGATGAAGGGAATACCTGCAGTACCTGACTTCTCCCATATCCAGATACTTCCGCAGTTCGTTCGGATCGTTGTCCGGGTGCGGCGCGTGGTACGGGTTAAGAATGCATTCGACCGGATTGTTGCCCTGAAATATTTCGAAACCCGCGTTCGATCGCAATGGAACATAGGTGTGAAATACGACCATGTTTCTCATCAGCCAGGGAGCAATGCCCACGAGAAAACAGAGAGCAGCGACAGCCGGCATTTTTCGCGCCTTGGGACGGAGTCCGGATCCCAGTGCCATCAGCAGAAATGCAGCAAGGACGATTGGACCAGGCGTGATGTTGATCAGCGCCAGGAGAGAGCCGCTCAGCCCGACCAGGACGGACCGCGCAAGAGTGGCATTCTCCGACCAGACCAAAGCGAGATAGAGAAACAGCGCGAGCGCCGCTTCCTGCCAGACGTAATCCCAAAGACAGGCGGCGCTGAGCACGGAGCCCGGCCAGAAGCACACTGTCACGGCTACAGCGGGAGAGAGCCAGCGCGCAAACGAGCTCGGATTTGCGTCGATAAGCTTGCGAATGACAAGCCAGAAAGTGGTCACCCCTGCCGCTCCAACCACGCACTGAAGATACAAAATGATCTGTGCGGCCTGGACGTTCACTCCACCAGCGATCTTCATGATTGCCGCAAAAACGAATGGAATGGCGGGGCACTCCCAGGCGGTGGGAGTTGAACCAATTCCGAAAGGATCGCTGAATCCACGGCCATGAAAGAGGTTGATCGCGATGTTTCCCACTTCCCCCCAATCACTTGCCACCCCTTGGGGCGTGAAACGGGTGGCGTGATGTGCCCAGATTGCCCTTGCGAAGAGCGCCGTTAGAAAGACTGCAATTGAGGCGGCGAGACGGTGAGATCCTGAGCTTCGTGCGGCTGAGCCGATCGAGACTGCCGCGTCGCTCGCCGGATTGCCACCTCGCTGCGACTCTCCTTTTGCTGGCTGGCGATTCCGTGCAGAGTATTCACTGGCAACTGCATTCCGCATATGGTCCTCTTCGAGCGGAAAGATCTTTATACCGCTTGTCTATGAAAAGTGCTTCGCTTACGCCTGGCATCAGGCGGCATTCTGTGGGTGAGGCAGGCATGTCTTTCAAAAATGGGGCTGTGCGGGTGGCGCTTTCCAGCCGGCGATCCTATCGATGTGCAGTGAACAAGGCGTGCGCCTCGGCAACCCGAACGATCGCAAGGTGGCGAGGTTTCGTTTCCCTCACCCTACCTGCCCGATGCTTAAGACTTTCTTAAGGCGGTCACCAAGGTGGAAACCGGCGCGGGCATTTCTGACGCAAGGCTAAACGGAAGGCCTCTTTTCCGGTCTTCCCCCATTTGCGCATCTCGGTTCCGTGCTGCATGATGGAGGTTGCGTTTGCGCCCCGCACGCCGTGGACCCGCACTCCGCAGCCAAGGAGATTCCATGAAGCGCAGAATTCTGCTGGTGGACGATGAGGTCGCCGTCCTGCTGACCCTGAAGGCCGTGCTCGAGATCTCGGGCTACGATGTCGAAACGGCCGCCTCCGCGCGCGAGGGCAACCACCGCCTGCGCACGCAGGAGTTCGACATGATCATCACCGACATGCGCATGGAGAGCGATGCCTCCGGCGCCGAGGTGATCCAGGCCGCGCGTGAGGCCAGCTACCATCCGGCCGTCGCGCTGCTCACCGCTTTCCCTCTGGCCGAAGAGGACTGGCAGGAGATGGGCGCCGACAAGATGCTGGTGAAGCCGATGCAGACGCGCGTGCTGCTGCAGCAGATCGAAAAGCTGCTGGCCTCGCACCTGGCGAAGCTCGGCAAAGCGAGCAACGGCGCAGCCGCGAACGGGAACGGGGCAGCCAGAGCGCCGCGCGCAGCCCGAACGGACGGCAAGCTCGCGCTTGTCGCCAGTGCCAAGCCGAAGAAATCCGCGTCGAAGAAGGTTATTCCCGCACGTCAGGCCAAAGGTGCGCGTCCGATCGCGAAGCGCGCCTGAGCGCATTCGCTATTGCGGCGAGTGTGTCTTGATGTAGTTCCGCAGCGCCAGGTTTAAATCCAGCGCCTTGCGCACGCCAGAGTCCAGCATGCGCACCCAGTCGCTGCCCGGCTCCTTCAATTCCAGTGTGCCCAGCAGGTAGCTGGTCTGCACAATCACTTCCAGCGCGTTGGAGAGCTCGTGGGCGAGCTTGCGAATCTCGAGCGCAAGCTCTTCGGGAATCTCTGTGGCTGCGTTTTCCGTTGCCGGGGTCTGTTCTGCCATAGCGGGACGGTGCCGTCTCCCACAAGAAAATTCGCGTCCCTCAAACCCTGCCAGTGTAAGCGATACGACGCTCAATTGACAGTCGCGGCGCGGTTTGAAAGACTGACAAGGTCACATGCAGCGCGTGGCTCAACGCCAGTGCGCAGCGCCGAAGTGGCGGAATTGGCAGACGCGCATGGTTCAGGTCCATGTACTCGCAAGGGTGTGGGGGTTCGAGTCCCTTCTTCGGCACCAGCATTTTTCAGCGCCAGTCCAAAGCAGACAATCCAATGTCCACCCAGCTTGAGAGAATCCTCGCGCATACGCGGCAGGAAGTAGCGGCGCGGCGCGCTGCGGCGGACTTTGCCGCGCTGGAACGGCAGGCAGCCGCGCACCGACCTCGCGGATTCGAGGCTGCTTTGCGTACAGCAGCAAAGCACGGCCCAGCCGTCATCGCCGAGCTCAAAAAAGCCTCGCCATCGCGCGGCCTCATCCGCGCGGACTTCAATCCCGCCGCTCTGGCGACATCGCTCGAAGCCGCTGGCGCGACCGCGCTCTCCGTCCTCACCGACCGCGAGTTCTTCCAGGGCTCGCTTGAGAACCTCACCCGCGCCTCCGCCGCGGTCAAAATTCCCTGCCTGCGCAAAGACTTCATCTTCGACCCCTTCCAGATCGTCGAAGCCCGCGCCGCCGGTGCGGACGCCATCCTGCTCATCGTCGCCGCCCTCACCGACTCCGAACTGCGCAGCCTCTACGCCGAAGCAAAGCGGCTGGAGCTCGATGTCCTCTGCGAAGTTCACGACACGGACGAACTGGACCGCGCGGTCGCGCTGGGCTTCACCGTCCTCGGCGTCAACAGCCGCAACCTGCATACCATGCAGGTGGACCCCGAAGGCCAGATCGAACTCGCACGCAAACTGCCGAAGACCGCCGTACGCGTCGCCGAGAGCGGCATCCAGACCCAAGCCGATATGGCCCGCATGTCCGCCGCCGGCTACGATGCCTTCCTCATCGGCGAATCCCTCATGCGCGAACCCGATGCCGCCGCCACTCTGGCCGCCCTGCTCGCCCGCGAAGTCACCGCCAAGGCTTGAACGGCGAATCGCTTGTGCACACGCCACATCAAATCTGGCGGCAGGCAAATTGCGCGCATGAATAGCGGATGAGGCGCCACCACCATAAGCGCCAAAGGCGCGACAATATACTAGCCTGGCCCGAAGGGCCAGGTGCCAGTCCAATACCGCGTCCAAGGGCTGAAAGCCCGCCCTAATCGCCTGCGATTGCTTTCACGCAGCAGCTGCGTCACGATCGAAGAACGACCCTATGTGGATCAAAATCTGCGGCAACACCAATCTCGAAGACGCGAAGCTGGCCGCGGAACTCGGCGCGGACGCCGTCGGCTTCATCTTCGCCGCCAGCAAGCGCAAGATGACCGCCGCACAGGTCGGCGCCATCGCCCGCGAGCTGCCTGAGAACGTGGAGCGTATCGGCGTCTTCGACTCGCACGACGCCGAGGAGATCGCCTTCCTCGCGAAAGAGGCGGGGCTCAACGCCGTTCAGCTTCACGGCGGCTTCGACGAAGCGCTGCTGCAGCAGCTTCCCGCAAAGCTTGCCGGAAGCGGCATTCGCCTCATCCAGACGCTGCATTGGGCCGTTGGGGATTCGGCACAAGATGCAGTAGCGATGGTTGTGGACATCGAGCAACGAATGGAGCGGGTTACAGCGCTTGGCACCGACCGCGTCCTCATCGACTCCAAAGTTGGCGCCTCGCCCTCAGGGGGCACCGGCATCACGTTCGACTGGGCCGCGGCACGCACTCTCTTCAACTCCGCGCCCGCCGGCCTGCGCATCATCGCCGCCGGAGGCCTCAAGCCGGACAACGTCGCCGCCGCCATCGCGGAACTCGCACCTTTCGGCGTCGATGTCTCCAGCGGCGTCGAAGCCTCGGTGGGCCGCAAGGACCGCGCCCGCGTCGCTCAGTTCATCGAAAACGCGCGCGCCGCTGCCTCGCCGGATACCGGAGTTCGATAGACCTGAGCTGTTTACAAGGGCTTCACGAGCTAAACACTGCAACCTGCCGCTTACGCGCGATGATGTCCGCTATGGGAGCCGTGCGTATGCGCGACCGGCGTGCGGTCGTGAACGCTCGCGGTGTGCGAGTGCGACCCGGTGCTGTGCTCCGCATATGCGGACACCGGGGCAAGCGCCAAAACCAGTGCGAATGCAGCAAAGACGGCCTGAAAATGCGACTTCATTGGCTGTTCCTCTCAGCGATACAGCCATAGGACGCGCGAGGAGGCAGGCCGGATTCGTAAAAATTGGGCCCCTGGTAGCTCCAAAGCTTCACCATGCGCATGCCCGGGAATGCGCTTCGCCACACGTCGCAACCTGCCTGCCGAAAAATCCGGGTTGCGCCGCGCGCCCGGTCGGCTGTATCGTAGTCCACAGGATGACAGCCACCTTTGGCACCTTCGCGTTTACCTTCCGCTCCTGGCGCTCCTGGCGCAGGGGAGGGGCGGACTCGCGGACCAGCGTCATCTGAAGCTTTCAGACTGATTCAGGAATCCCACGAGCCGCGACTACAACTGTCGCGGCTTTCGTTTTGCGCGCGAATTGCGCACGCGTGATTTGCGCATAGGAGAGGTAAAGACGATGGGCACTACCACAGGACTCATCTCACCCGCAGGATTTGCCGCTGCCTCACGCCCGGGCCGTTTCGGCGCCTACGGCGGACGCTATGTTCCCGAGACGCTGATGGCCGCGCTGGAAGAGCTGGAGCAGGCCTACGCCGCGGCCGACGCCGACGCGGCCTTCCATGCCGAGCTCGACAACCTGCTGCACCACTACTGCGGGCGGCCGACGCCGCTCTACTTCGCCAAGCGGCTGAGCGAGTCGCTGGGCGGGGCGAAGATCTACCTCAAGCGCGAAGACCTGCTGCACACCGGCGCGCACAAGATCAACAACGCGCTGGGACAGGGCCTGCTCGCACGGCGCATGGGCAAGCAGCGCATCATCGCGGAGACCGGCGCGGGCCAGCACGGCGTCGCCACGGCCACGGTGTGCGCGCTGTTTGGCCTGGAATGCGTGATCTACATGGGCGAGGAGGACATGCGGCGGCAGGAGCTGAACGTCTTCCGCATGAGGCTGCTGGGCGCGGAGGTGCGCGGCGTCGGGTCCGGTTCGGCCACACTGAAGGACGCGATCAACGAGGCGATGCGCGACTGGGTCACGAATGTCCGCGACACGTATTACATCCTCGGCAGCGCGCTCGGTGCGCATCCGTACCCCACGATGGTGCGGAACTTCCATCGCGTCATCAGCCGCGAGGCGCGCGCGCAGGTGCTGGAGCAGGAGGGCAAACTGCCCGCGGCGATCGTCGCCTGCGTGGGCGGCGGATCGAACGCCATCGGCGCGTTCTACGAATTTCTCGGCGACAAGGATGTCCGCCTGATCGGCGTGGAGGCCGGCGGCCGCGGCACGGCGCTGGGCGAACATGCGGCGCGGTTTCAGAAGTCCGGCGGCGGCACGCCTGGCGTGCTACAGGGGACATACAGCTACGTGCTGCAGAACGATGCGGGGCAGGTGGCGACGACGCACTCCGTCAGCGCGGGTCTGGACTACGCCAGCGTAGGCCCCGAGCACGCCATGCTGCATGACTCCGGCAGGGCCGAGTACACGTCGGCGACAGATGCGGAGGCGCTCGCAGCGACGCGCACGCTGGCGCGGACCGAGGGCATTCTGCCTGCGCTGGAGAGCGCTCATGCGGTCGCCGAGGCACTGAAGCTCGCGCCGAAGATGGCGAAGGGCGATGTGCTGATGGTGAACCTCTCCGGCCGCGGCGACAAGGACATGGGCATTTTGGCTCGCGAGATGGACCTGCAAGGTGCGGCTGCGCAGAAAGAGAGCGCTCGATAATGCCGATCTCGTTCCAGAAGAAACCTGGCCTCGTCATCTACCTCACAGCCGGCGACCCTGACCTCGCAACCACGCGTGAGATTGCGTTGGCCGCCATCGACAATGGCGCGGACGTGATCGAGCTGGGCGTGCCCTTCAGCGATCCGCTGGCCGATGGGCCCGTGATCCAGAGGGCCAGCGAGCGCGCGGTTGCGCGCGGCGTGCGGCTGACGGATGTGCTCGGCGTGGCGCGTGAGCTGCGCGAAGCGCGCCCCCACTGCGGCATCGTGATCTTCAGCTACCTCAATCCCGTCGTGCGCATGTGCATGAAGGCCTTCTGCGCGGCGGCGAAGGAGGCAGGAGCGGACGGCGTGCTGCTGACCGACATGATCGTCGAAGAGGCCGACGAG
This sequence comes from Acidobacteriaceae bacterium, assembly GCA_035572415.1. GTDB lineage: Bacteria > Acidobacteriota > Terriglobia > Terriglobales > Acidobacteriaceae > Edaphobacter. The sequence goes on along the minus strand of DATNAU010000185.1, from coordinate 26,228 downwards.
TACCTCGCGGAGATGAAGGCCAACGATCTTGCGCCGGTGTTCCTTGCTGCACCCACTTCACCCGATGCGCGCCTCCAGAAGATTGCGGAGTCCACCAAAGGCTTCGTCTACGCCATTTCGCGCGTGGGCATTACCGGCACGCGCGATGCCATCGCCAGCGACGCGCCCGACCTGGTCTCGCGCCTGAAAAAAATTACGCAGCTGCCCATTGCCGTCGGCTTCGGCATCTCCAACGCTGAACATGTCCGCGGCGTCGCTCAATTCGCCGACGCGGCGGTCGTCGGCAGCGCGCTGGTGGCCCTGATCGAGAAGACGCCCGCTGCCGAAGCGCCTGCGGCGGTCGGCAAGTTCATCGCGGAGCTGCGCAAATGAGAGCCGCAATCAACCAACCCACGCAATTTATGATGGTGCGGACAATCATCAACACAGCACACATAAGGCGGACGGCATGGACATCTCCGACTGGCGAAGGAAGATCGACGAAATCGACGAGCAGATTGTGGCGCTCATCAGCCGCAGGGCGGAGGCCGCGCAGGCGATCGGCGAGCTCAAGAAGCAGGCTGAATTGCCTGTGTATGAGCCGAACCGCGAGCAGGCGGTCTTCAACCATGTGAAGCGAGTGAACCCCGGACCGCTGGCCGATGCCGAGCTGCAGCATGTGTATGAACGCATCATCGACGTGATGCGCACGCTGCAGCGGCGAAACACATAAGATTTGCAACCGGAAGCGTTACAGGAAGAAAGAGAAGAACAATGATTGTCGCAATGCAGGAGACCGCAACCGAGCAGCACATCCAGGCCGTGATCGAGCGGATGGTGGAGCTGGGCTTCAACGTGCACCGGACCACCGGCGCACAACAAACGATCCTTGCCGGCGTGGGCACACCCGCGCACTTCGATGTGGTCGAGTTCAAGGTGCTGGCCGGCGTGCATGACGCCTACCGCATCTCATCGCCCTACAAGCTCGCCGGCCGCAGCTTTCGTCCGGAAGGCACAAAGATCACCTTCAAGAACGGTGTGGTGGTGGGTGGCGAGGCCCTAGTCGTGATGGCCGGACCGTGCTCGGTGGAATCCCGCGAGCAGATTCTGGAGAGCGCAAAACTGTCTGCCGCGGCGGGCGCGAAGTTCCTGCGCGGCGGCGCGTACAAGCCGCGCAGCTCGCCGTACAGCTTCCAGGGCATGGGCGTGGAAGGCCTGAAGCTGCTGCGGGAGGTGGGCGACGCGACCGGCTTGCTCGTCATCACTGAGGTGATGGAGATCTCGCAGATCGAGCCGATGATTCCCTACATCGACTGCTTCCAGGTGGGCGCGCGCAACATGCAGAACTTCAACCTGCTGCGCGAGCTGGGCCACGTGCGCACGCCGGTGCTGATGAAGCGCGGCATCTCCGCCACCATCGAAGAGGTGCTGCTGAGCGCGGAGTACATCCTTTCCGGCGGCAACTATGACCTGATGCTGTGCGAGCGCGGCATCCGCACCTACGAGACCTACACGCGCAACACCATGGACATCTCCGCGATCCCGGTGCTGAAGAAGCTGACGCATCTGCCGGTGATGGCCGACCCGTCGCATGGCATCGGCATCCGGGACATGGTGCCCGCGATGGCGCTGGCTGCGGTGGCCGCTGGGGCGGATGGCCTGCTGATGGAGATGCATCCCAACCCGGATAAGGCGATGAGCGACGGCGCGCAGAGCCTCTACCCGCAGCAGCTCACGGAGCTGGTCGCGCAGTTGCGCAGGCTCGCGCCGGTGGTTGGCAGGAGCATCGCGTAGTAAAGGCCAAAGGCAGATACGGGGGCGCTGGACCCATTCGACTTCGCTCAGGGGCCAGAATGACGGATGCGGAGAGTAGTGGCTCGATCCCACTCATCCCGCGGTGAAGCCACGGGATGAATGGGGCACGGATTCGTGGTGGTTCGAGGTTCGCGTAGACTGACCGCAATGATCGAGCGCGTCTTTATCGCCGGCACAGGACTGATTGGAGCGTCGGTCGGCCTTGCGTTGCGCGAGGCGGGCTTCCGCGGTGATGGCTTCGAGATCGTGGGCACCGGGCCGACCGAGGCGACACTGGAGACGGCGCGGCAGATGGGCGCCATCGATCATTGGGTTCCGCGTGCGGATGCGCAAGGCGAAGCAGCGCGAGCCGATCTCGTTCTGCTGGCTGGTCCAGTACTGGCGATTGAAGACTGGATGCAGCGGCTCGCGCCAGTGCTCAGTGAGCGCACGCTGGTGACGGACGTGGGCAGCACCAAGGCGCAGATCGCGGCGCTGGGCGCGAAGCTCTACAACCAGCCCGGGCGCGCGCGGTTTCTTGCCGGACATCCCATGGCCGGCAAGGAGTCCGGCGGCGCGGCGCTGGCGGAGGCATCGCTCTTTCGCGGGGCGATGTGGCTGTTCACGCCGCAGGCGGGAGTTGAGGCGTCGGAGATCGAAACTGAATGGCGCGCGTGGGTGATGAAGTTCGGCGCGCGGACGATGGACCTCGATCCGGCGCGGCATGACGAACTGGTGGCATGGGTCAGCCATCTGCCGCAGATGTTGTCGACGGCGCTCGCCGCGCTGCTCGAAGAGACATTTGCCGACGCTGGCGCTCGCGACCAGATCGCCGCCATCGGCGGGCGCGCGCTGCGCGAAACCACACGCCTGGGCGCCAGCCCGTACAGCATGTGGCGCGACATCGCGCTCACCAACCCGGAACCCATCGCCGCAACGCTGCATGCGCTCGAACAGAAGCTGGCGCATTTGCGCGAGAATCTACGCACGCCGGAGCTGAAGGAAGAGTTCCGGCTGGCGAACGAGTTTCGGGAGCGTCAGCAGAGTTCCTAGGGATCGAGACGGGCCTCTGAGAGAATCGGGGCCGGGATGTTCTTGCAGTCGTACATAGCAGAGAGGTGCGAAAGGCAATGAAGCTCCTTCGATTTGACTCGCCGGAGATGACGCGCAGTGTTACCTCGTCAGCCGTGCTGGCCTGCTGGCGCTGGATCGCGGGAGCTCTTATTCATGCGAGCCTGACGGCCCTGTTTTTCGGTGTTTTCGGCAGCTTTATTTCGATATGGGCCGCGTTCTGGTTCGGTGTGCCGGTTTTCATCGGCATGAACCTGCACGCACTTTGGTGGCATTCCCATCACGCACATTGGGCCGTGGCGGGCTGTGGCGATAAGGTATTCGTGCGGCTGTTTTGGTGGCGGGGAAAGAAGAAGGACGATCCCGGCGAGCCGGATGTGCTGATGCTCGAAGCGTCGGAGATTGCTTCGATGTTTGTCCGGACGGTCGAGGTCTACATATATGGACCGAAGCCGAAGTTCGTTGAGTGGTTGGTGATCGAGCCGGCAGAAGCAGTTGCTGAGGAGGTTTCCGATCGGGTCAGTCCATTGCAATCCGCTACAGGGCCGAACCTGTGTGGCATAAAGCCGATTGACCCGCGCAGGCAGGTATCAGTCGGCAACGAGGTTGGGCCTCTCACAATCGAGTGGAAGTGGATTCGTCCTGATCTGCGGACGTTTCTCCAGCAACTTGCGAGGGAGTGTCCGTCGGTTTCCGTTGCGTCCGAGGTACGTTCTGAGTTGGATTTGAATGGGATTTGGGGACATAACATTCGCGGGAAACCGAATTTGGAACAGCGCCGGCTGCTTGCTCAGGCGATCCGCCTTGGGTTCGGTAGCGACTGTGTCCATTTGCTAAGCCTGCATTGGCGCATGCCGTTGCGGGAGGCCAGGTCGTTCCTTGCAGAAGTGATGCAGGACCATGCGGGGCCAGATCTCTTGCCCGTCAGTGGTGACGTAGTGGTACGGACTGAATAGGGTAGCGAATCATCGCCGGTTGATACCGCTGGGGAAGATTCGTTCCGTTTGTCGAGTGGGCGGCTGCCGCGCAACAATTGACAGCGAGCGAATGGAAGGCAAGCTGTCAATCCGGATCGATAAGTGGCTGTGGGCGGCGCGGTTCTTCAAGACGCGGGAGCTGGCGGCGAAGGCCTGCGACCAGGGCAAGGTGGAGCTCGGCGGCAGCCGCGCCAAGCCGGCGCGCGAGGTCCACGCCGGGCACCAGCTTCGCATTGAGACACCGGGCGGAATCTTCGAGGTGGAAGTTCTCGGGATCGCGAAGCAGCGTGGTTCGGCTGCCGTCGCTCAGACGCTCTACCGCGAGAGCGACGCCAGCGTCGAGACGCGGCGGGCGGTTGCAGAGGAGAACCGCCTGCGGCGGCTTTATGAGCCTGCTCCGATCGCTCCGCCGAAGCGGCCTTCCAAGCGGGACCGGCGGCTGATCCATTCGTTCAGCGGACGCGGACGGTAAGAGGACGCAGCGTAGGTAACACTCCGCGTGGCGAGAATGCCGTACTCTGGCGTGGGATGAAGAAGCAAAACACAAAGAAGAATTCAGGCGCTGTAGTGAAGGCGCACCGCGGCAGAAAGCTGCGCGTGGGGGTCTTGTTCGGCGGCCGATCTGGAGAGCATGAGGTGTCGCTGCTCTCGGCGGCGTCGGTGCTGAGCGCGATCGATGTGGCGAAGTATGACGTCGTGCCCATCGGTATTGACAAGCAGGGCCGCTGGCTTGCGGGGGCGGAGGCAGGGCGGCTGCTCGCGGGCGCAACGCCTACGCTGGCCGGCGCGGAGAAGGCGCGGGCCGTGGGCGAGATCACGGCGAAGGCGATTTCGACATCGCAGGCGCAGCAACAATCTGCGCATGCACAAGACGTGAATCCCAGCGATACCGATGCCGAATTCGCCGCCGCTGCTGCCGTCCTGCGCAGCGGTGAGGGCCTCGGCGAGCTGCGCATTCCTGCGCCGCCGCCCATGCGTCGCGCCACCGATTCGCTCCAGCACGCCGCCGCCGCGGAACTCGCGCATCCGGGCAGTCCGCTTGCGGCTTCGCTCGACGTCATCTTTCCTGTTCTGCACGGCACCTTTGGTGAAGACGGCACGGTGCAGGGGCTCTTTGAGCTGGCGGACATCGCCTATGTCGGGTCGGGCGTGCTTGGCTCCTCGGCCGCGATGGACAAGGACGCGATGAAGCGCATGTTCGCCTCCGCCGGGCTGCCGCAGACGCCGTACATCGCAGTCCTGCGCGGCCAGTGGCGCGCGGAGCCGAAGCAGGTGCGCAAGCAGATTGAGACGGCGCTGAAGTATCCGCTCTTTGTGAAGCCCGCGAACCTTGGCTCGTCGGTCGGCATCAGCAAGGTGCATGGGCGCGACAAACTTGCAGCCGCAATGGACCTCGCTGCGAGCTTCGATCGCAAGATCGTGATCGAACAGGGCGTGGGCGGGCAAGGTTCTGAGAGGCTGCGCGCGAAGGCGCGTGAGCTGGAGGTCTCGGTGTTGGGCAACGACGATCCCATCGCGTCCGTGGTTGGAGAGATCGTGCCCAATCGCGAGTTCTACGACTATGCCTCGAAGTACGAGGCGGCGGAAGAGCCGTCCGTGCCGATCATTCCCGCGAAACTCACCAAAGCGCAGGAGAAGCAGATCCGCGCGATGGCCATCGCCGCCTTCCGCGCGTGCGACTGCGCGGGCCTTGCACGCGTGGACTTCCTGATGGAGCCGGAGGGCGCGAAGAAAGGAAAAAAGCGCAAGCCGCGGATCTTCCTCAACGAGATCAACACCATGCCAGGCTTTACCAGCATCTCGATGTATCCGAAGCTGTGGCAGGCCAGCGGACTCTCGTATGCAAAGCTCATCGACAGGCTGATCGAGCTCGCGCTCGAGCGTCATCGCGAGCGGCAGGAGACGCGCTTTACGAACAGCTAGGAGATGCGCGAGGGGTGGTCCGAGGGTGAGGCTGCGGTCGTTGCGGCTGCCGCTCGCGCGGCCTTGCGCCGGCTGAGCACTGAACTGCGACGGGTACGGGCGCGTTCCGCGGCGTGGTCGATCTTCTTCCAGAAGGCGATGAAGTAGTCCGCCGCGGAGATGATGGAGACAATGGTCATCCAGGCGATGGCCCATACGGCGATCATATGGACGGCGATGATAAAGCCGCCCCAGTTCCAGTAGTTCCAGCGATGCGCCAGGATGGCAGCGACCACGGAGACGATCTGGATGACGGTTTTGAGCTTGCCGATCTCGGAGGCCTCAATGGTGAAGCCCTCGCTCGCCGCAATGGACCGCAGGCCGGAGACCAGGAACTCGCGTCCGATGATGATGACGGCGATCCATGGCTTCACCACTCCCGGGGTATAGGCAACCAGCAGGATGTACGCCGCCGTGATCATCAGCTTGTCCGCCAGCGGATCGAGCAGCATGCCGAGGGTAGTGATCTGGTTGCGCCGCCGGGCGAGATAGCCGTCCAGGCCGTCGGTAATCATCGCCAGGATGAAGAGCCCGGAGGCCAGCAGCTCCTGCCGTCCGCCTGCAAGGCCAACATGGGCCGGGTTCGCTGGAAAGACCGGCGACAGCATCCAGATGAGGATCGGGATGGTGGCGATGCGGCTGACGGTGATGGAGTTGGGCAGATTCATTCGGCTTCCCAGCGGCTGCGGTTCGCCGCCGTTCGCGCGCAAATCTCAACGAGATATGCAACTCCGCGTCACCGCGCGCGCGACGCAGGCATCCAACGAGGCAGACACTAGCATTTTGCCACAGGCTTGGGTGGCGGCTCGCGGTCCCAAAGTGGTCCGGCGCGAGAACAGTGGCCCAGGCAAGCAGAAAGGCCGCAACCAGCGTGGTAGATTACAGATTGTCTTTGGGTGTCCCAGCAATGAATCCGTACCGCCGGCTCCGTCGTTGGGCAGCAATCGTGGCGGTGGCGCTGGCAGTTTCGGCGGTTCCAGCGGCAGCGCTCACGGTAGCGGTCGTAGCGCCGGGCGGCAGTCACACAGCGACGGGCGAGCCGCGTGCCACGGGCACCAGCCCCACTACTACGACGCTCAACCTGTGCGCCGGTCCGACACCAACCTGTCCATCCTCTGGATCTGTGGATCCCGGTTACACCCCGGCGTTCAGCATGTCGTATGGACAGGACTGGAACGGCACTATCCTGGTTGTCGCGCAGGATGGCCTTGGCATTCCGGGCAATATCGAGATTTCCTGGTCCTGGAACGGTGGCCCCGCGCAGGTAATCTGCACGTTGCCGGCGCAGACCGGCGGGACGTGCCCATCCGGCGTCGGCACGACAGAAGGGACATCGCTTGGGACGAACGTGATTACCGCATCCTACACCGGCGATTCGGTGCATGCGCCGTCGAGTTCTACGGTCGTCATCACCGTATTGCAGGACACGACGACCGCCGCGCTGACCGGTGCGCCCAATCCGGCGACCGCGGGCACGCCGGTGACGTTTACGGCGACCATGACGGGCAGCAACGCCCCACCCACCGGTCCGGTGACGTTCACCTACGGCGGCGCCGTGATCGGCACGGGAAACCTGGCGGCGGGTAGCGGCTTCAACTCGGCGGCGGCCATCACCACATCGACACTGCCTGTTGGGCAGGATGTGATTACGGCAACATACAACGGCACCCCCGACTTTGCCGGAGCCAGTGCAAGCTTCACTGAAACCATCACGCCGACGCTGGCGGGAAGTTTTACGCTCAGCGTGACGCCGGACCCGGTCAATGTCGGCGTAGGCTACGGCGCACTGCTGTCCGTTACAGTAACGCCGCAGAACGGCTTCTCCCAGCCCGTAACGCTTACCTGCCACAACCTCCCGCCGGAGGCGTCGTGCATCTTCGTGAATCCGACCATCGCAGGAGGCAGTGGTTCGGCGTCCATGGTCGTGCAGACAGCCGCGCCGCATAGCTGCGGCGCTACGGCGCCGTACTTCCTCGGTGCGAACGGCGGCTCGGGATTGCTGCGCGGCGCGGGCACAGTGGCGCTGGCCGGATTGATCGGGCTTTGCATTCCACTGCGCCGTCGGCGATGGCTCAAGCTGCTGATGACGCTGGTTGCTATTGCGACTGCAATGCAATTGAGCGGCTGCGGCAACTGCACCGACCTGGGCACACGCCCGGCGACCTACTCCATTGAAGTGACCGGGACCGCGGCGCAGGGCGGAGCCACCGCATCGCAGGCGGTGAAGATCAACGTGACCATCTAAGAATTATGGGACTACGGGACTACGGGACTGGGGACTCGTTACCAGGGACCGGCGACTAAAATGCTCGGCGGCTAACGCCAAGTCCCTGGCAACTCGATCCGGTTCTATGGTGTTACCGACACGCTTGCGGTCGCCGTTCCGGAGGCGAAATTGCCGTCGCCGGAGTAGCTTGCGCTCAGATTGTGAGTGCCGACCCCGAGCGTGGTTGTGGTGAGGCTGGCGGAACCATCCGTGAGTGGGAGCGTTGCGAGCTTCGTAGAGCCATCGTTGATGGTGACCGTGCCGGTGGGATAGAGAGTGTTGCCGGCGGCGTACTGCACGGTCGCGGTGATCGTAACGGCGCTGCCGCTGGTCGCGGTTGCGGGATTTGCGCTGAGGTTCAGCGTGTCCGGAACTTTGGCGATGGTCAGTGTCTGCGGCGAGGACTGCGAAGCGGGAGAAGACTGCTGCCCAGTGAACGACGCGACCACGTTGTAGGTCCCGGGAGTGAGCGTCGACGTGGTGATGCTCGCGTTGCCGTTGCTGTCCAGCGTCGCCGTTCCGAGGTTGAGAGACCCAGCCGTGAACTGAACCGTTCCCGCAGGTGTGCTGTTGCCGTGGGCGGTAACGGAGGCTGAGAAAGTCACGCTTTCACCGGCCGTGGCGGCGACGGTGGAGATGCTGAGCGCGGTGGACGTTGTGTCGCCATGGCCCACGGCAACGTTGTAGCTGCCGAAGCTGAACGCAGGATAGTTGGAGTCGCCGGAGTATGCGGCGGTGAGAGTGTGCACGCCGGCGGAGAGTGGGTTGAGGGGGATGGATACGGTCTCCAGCCCGTTGTTGCTGTTGACGGTAAGCGGCGCGGAGCCGAGGGCGGTCTGGCCGTCGTAGATGGTAACCGTGCCGGTGGGCGGCGTGAGCGCGAGCGATGCGTCGGGATTGCCGGCCAGGTTTGCTTTGTAGGTTTGATATGGCACGGCTTGCGTGGTGAGGATCTGCGCCTCAATCGTCGGCTTCGTCCCAGGATCGATCTGCGCCGCGCCGGAAATCAGCTCGCCCATGATGGGCGCGAAGACATTGGCGGGGCAGCTATAGGGCGGATTGTCATTGACGATGTTGTCGGTCACCGTGACGCCGGGGCCGGTGAGGAAGTTGACGAAGTTCACCGGCTCCGGGCCGAGAGTGAACTGCGCGTAGGTCGGGGTGGTGATGTGGTACTTGTTCACGAAATCGCCGGCCTGGATGCCGTCGACGATGACGTTGCTGAGCGAGACCTCGGTGGGCACGGTCGCGTTATAGCCCTGGATAATGACCTTGTTCTCGGTGACGGAATGCAGGTTCGAGATGGAGATGTTCTTGTACCACGGCAGCAGCGAGCCGGTCTTGGTGGGGCCGGAGTAGAACGGATCGAGCCAGATGGGGTAATAGACGTTCCGGGTGCAGATGTTGCGATAGGTGAGGTCCTGCACGACGCCGCCGCGCGAGACGTCGGACTTGATATGCACTGCGGTGGCGTTGTGGTCGGCGGCAAGGCCGGAGAAGGTCAGGTTTTCAGCCAGCAGATGGTCCACTCCGCCCAGCGTGTAGCTGCCGATGGAGAGGCCGTGCCCATTGCCGAACCAGTTGTCCTTGACGGTGTAGTAGTGCGCGCCGGGAATTTTGTTGCCGCCGATGGCGACCTGGTCATCGCCCGTGCTGATGTGCGATTGCGTGATGGTGACGTTGGTGGAGTAGTTGGGGTCGATGCCGTCGGAGTTGCGCGCGTCGTATGGCGTGACGATCTTGACGTCCCATGCCGTCAGGTTCGAAGACTGATCGATGAAGACGTGGAACATGGGCGAGTTCATCAGACGGATCTTGTACAGCGTGAATCGGTCGGCCTTGTTCATGTTGATCAGGCGCGGATTATTCTGGCTGCCGCCGTTCACGTCGGCGTCATTCGCGTTGTCCCACCAGGTCTCGCCGTCGGCGCGCCCGAGGATCGGCATGTAGCCGCGGCCGTCGATGGTGCCGTAGCCCATAATGCCCGCGCCGGAGGTATTGTCGGCGGTGATGACCGGCTTGCAGCCGTTGCCGCTTGAGTCGACCGTGCCGCAGGTGTGCGCGGAGCTTGAGTCGTAGTCGCGCGGATTGCGCGAGGCATACACCGTCACGCCAGTGTCGACCAGCAGCGTGACGCCGCTACGCATGGTCATTGGTCCAACCAGGAAGGCATCGTAGCCCGGCGCGGGAGCAAGCTCAACCGCCTGCCCGGAAGGGCAGCTATCCATTGCAGCCTGGATGCGCGAAGTATCGAGCTGGGTCTCGCTGGAAAGAGTGCCGGGCGCGGTGCCGCTGGTGAGTTGAGCGGTCAGCGTAGTGCATACCGGAGGAAATACCGGCTCCTGTACGTTTCTCGGGTCCTGGCCGCGGGCCGCGGGAATGCTGAGGAAGAGAGAAGATGCAAGGGCAATCGCAGAGATGCGGGAAAACATGGGCCGGGGCCTCCATGGTGCTTTTGTAGTGCGCAGCGGCGCGCGCATCCAAAATAACCCGTGGCTTAGAGGCCCGACCACATTAAGTGAACGGCGTTTTGATCAGATGAAAATGTATCCATGGAGCGATGTTCAAGGTTCGTGGGTTGAAGGCGGGTGCAAGGAGCGAGGCGGGTCAGCCTTGAACCGCGCACCTCGAACCTGCCTTTCACGCATACATGCCGCGCTGATGGGTCGTGTAGGCCACGCGGTCGATCGCCAGCATATAGGCGGCGATGCGGTTGTTGACCGAGTGGGCGTCGGCATATGCGATGACGTCGCGGAAGCTGTCGGTCATAATGCGGTCAAGCCGCGTGTTCACCTCTTCTTCTGTCCAGAAGAGGCCCATGCGGTCCTGCGCCCACTCGAAATAGCTGGCTGTCACGCCGCCGGCGTTGGCGAGGATGTCCGGCACGACGAGGATGCCTTTGGCGGCCAGGATGTCGTCGGCGGGTAGCGTCGTAGGGCCGTTGGCGCCCTCCAGAAGAATGCGGCAGCGGAGCGAAGCGGCGTTCCTGCTGGTGATGACGTTTTCCGTCGCGGCCGGGACGAGCACTTCGCACTCGCGTGTGAGCAGCTCCGCCGAGTCCGCAGCCTCCGCGCCTGTGAAGCCGTGAATGGTCTTGTTCACCTTCTTGAACTCCAGCAGCGCGGGAATGTCGATGCCTTCCTCCCGCCACAATCCGCCGTCGAACTCCGCAATACCCGCCACCCGGTAGCCGCGCGCATGCAGATGGTGCGCCGCGCCGGATCCGACATTGCCGAAGCCCTGCAGGATCACGCGGCATTCGTTCTTCGCGAGACCCAGCTTCCCCACCGCCTGATCGCACACGACGGCGATGCCGCGTCCGGTAGCCTCCAGCCTTCCGCGTGAGCCGCCGATGTTGACCGGCTTGCCCGTGACGACAGCGGTGACGGTCTGCCGCTGGTGCATGGAATAGGTGTCCATCATCCACGCCATAATCTGTTCGTTGGTGCCGACATCGGGCGCGGGCACATCTTTCTCCGGCCCGATGAATTCGATCAGCTCCGCGGTGTAGCGGCGCGTCATGCGCTCCAGCTCGGCCGCGGACATCTTGTGCGGATCGCAGATCACGCCGCCCTTCGCGCCGCCGAACGGTATGTTCACCACCGCGCACTTCCAGGTCATCCAGCTGGCCAGCGCCCGCACCTCGTCGAGCGAGACATCCGGAGCATAGCGCACGCCGCCCTTCCCGGGGCCGCGAGCGATGGAGTGCTGCACGCGATAGCCGGTGAAGACCTCAATGCGCCCGTCATCCATCTGCACAGGAATGTGGACGATCAGCTCGCGCGTGGGCTGGCGGAGGATCTTCATCATCCCTTCGTCCAGGTTCAGCTTGTGCGCGGCGAAGTCGAAGCGGGCTTCCTGAGTGAGCCATGGATTCATCTCGTCGTCGGGGTGAATCTGCGGCGCGGAATGCCTATCGGCAGGCGCATCCGTCGATGTTGCTTGTCGGCGTTCGGCGTTGCGGCGTTCGTGGGGCGGAACTAAGGAATCAGATTCGGGCATGGGGCGTCATTCTCCGCTGTAGACTTGAATCTTATGCGAGCCAGCCCACAGGTTCCCAGCCAGAGCGAATTCGCGCGCCTGGCGCGCGAGCATACGCTCGTCCCCGTGTACCGCACGGTCACGGCGGACCTGGAGACGCCGGTCTCGGCGTTCCTCCACATAGCGGCGAAGGAGCCCGAGGCGTTTCTGCTGGAGTCCGTCGAGGGCGGGGAGCATGTGGGCCGTTACACCTTCATCGGCATCGAGCCATACAAAAAGATCGTCGCGCACGGCAGATCCATCACCGTGGACGAGTGCGGCGCGCGGCAGAGCTTCGAGGGCGATGTCTTCGCCGAGTTGAAGGCAGCGCTCAGCGGGCATACTCCTGCGCGGCTTCCGGGGCTCCCGCCGTTCACCGCGGGCGCGGTCGGATTTTTCGCCTACGATGTGGTCCGCCAGATCGAGCGCCTTCCATCGACCGCGAAGGACGAGCTCGGCGTGCCCGACGCCTGCCTCATGTTCTTCGACCAGGTGCTGGCCTTCGATCACGTGAAGAAGGAGATCCACCTCATCGTCACCGCGGACCTGACGCGCTCGGCAGCAAAAGAAGAAGCAAAGTCAGCGAAGCAAGCTGCAAGAGCAGCAGAGACGAAGGCGGCTGCGAGCGCCACAGGAATAAAAGCGGATTCCTCCGCTACGCTGCGGAATGACAAACCGGTTAATCCGGTAACCGCCGCATATCAGCGCGCGGTGAAGCGGCTGGACAAGCTGGAGAAGCGGCTCGCGAAGGCGCTGCCGAAATCGAAGAAGCAGCATGCGACCGGGAAGCTGCAACTGAAGTCGCGCACCGCGAAGGCCGACTTCCTGAAGGGGATCGAACGCACCAAGGAGTACATCGCCGCGGGAGATGTCTTCCAGTGCGTGCTCTCGCAGCGGTTCGATTGTTTGCCCGGCGTCGACCCGTTCGACATCTACCGCTCGCTGCGCATCGTCAATCCATCGCCATACATGTATTTCCTCCGCTTCGGCATTGAGGCGGGCGACGCGCCGGCGAAGAAGCACGGCAAGAAGGCGAAGAAGCGCCTGAAGGCGACTGCGAGCCACATCGTCGGCTCTTCGCCGGAGCTGCTGGTTCGCGTCTCGGGTCGCAAAATCGAATACCGCCCTATCGCCGGCACGCGTCCGCGCGGAGCCGACGAAGCCGAAGACGCAGCGTTCGAGACAAGCCTCCGCAAGGACGAGAAGGAGGTCGCAGAGCATGTGATGCTGGTCGACCTCGGCCGCAACGACGTTGGCCGCGTCAGCGAGTACGGCTCGGTGAAGGTGAAGGACCTGATGATCGTGGAGCGCTACTCGCACGTCATGCATCTGGTCAGCGCGTTGGAGGGCAGGCTGCGTGCGGAACTCTCCGCCATCGATGCCTTCAAGGCTTGCTTTCCCGCCGGCACGCTCTCCGGCGCGCCCAAGATCCGCGCCATGGAGATCATCGAAGAGCTGGAGCCGGCGCGGCGCGGTGTCTACGGCGGCTCCATTCTCTACGCGGACTTCTCCGGCAACCTCGACTCCTGCATCGCCATCCGCACGCTCTACATGCACGGCGAGCAGGGACACATCCAGGCCGGCGCCGGCATCGTCGCGGATTCGGTGCCCGAAACCGAATTTTCGGAGTGTGAGAGCAAGGCCCGCGCGGTCGTGCGCGCCATCGAGCGGGCAAGAGGCATGTAAGGCAATGAACTGCGCTCTTCAAAAATATTTCGTGCCACGTATGGCGGTCGGATAGCATGAAGTCAATGAAAGGGCCTTTGAGGACAGCGATGCCATCCAGCGAGATCATCTTCGAGGTTGTGGAAAGCCCCGAGGGCGGCTATGAAGCCCGGGCGCTTACTGCATCGATTTTTACTGAAGCCGAGACGCTTGTTGAGCTGGAAGGAGCCGTCCGGGACGCAGTCCGCTGCCACTTCGACGAAGGAGATGTGCCAGCCGTCATTCGCCTGCATGTCGTACGCGATCTGGTGATTTCCGCATGAAGGTTCCGCGCGATCTCAACGGACGGAACTCATTCGCACTCTCACAAAGTTTGGCTATTCAGTTGTGCGGCAAACCGGTAGTCATATCCGCCTTCGCACTACCTACACCGGTACAGAACATTCGATAACAATTCCAAATCACGATCCGATCAAAATCGGGACAGTGAACGGAATACTGGGGGACGTTGCCCAATACCTGTCGATCTCAAAGCAGGATGTAGTGAATCGCCTCTTCGGCTGAAGGAAAAAAGGCCCACCCTCGCGGATGAGCCTCTCCTTGTACCTCGAATCATGAACCTCGAACCTGGCGTTATCCCTGCAGCGTCAGGTCCTCAGCCAGCCTGAAGTGGACAACCGACTCCGCCGGAATATCCAAGTCGCGATTGCCCGTCATGCCGGCCGCTGCCGTGCCTGCGCCACCGCCGGCCAGGCCGCCGATCAGCAATCCAGTCCCGCCGCTGGCCACGCCGCCAATCAGCATCCCCAGCCCTGTGCCGCCGCCGATCATCGCAGCCGACCGCTTGCCTTTGCCTTTCTTCGTCTCGGTCAGGTCATGCGTGCGCAGCGGATAGCGTTGCCCATTCAAGTCCAGCGCAGTCAGCCGCAGTTCCAGGATCGAAGCGCCTTTGAAATGCCCACGCTTGTGAGAAGCGTCCACCACGCCCTCTACCGGCGTGCCTCTGGGCAGGATCACGTGACCGTTGTCGTCTGTATAAGCCTCGGCCAGCGTGCCGTCAAAGCGCGATCCCGCGGGTGTCGTCTTCACGCTGATCCGCTGGTTGATGCGAATCGCCAGCGTTGTTCCGGCCGGAATGTTTACGTCGGCCGGCTTGACGACCGGTGGACCACCCGGGGCTGGCTGCCCTGGCGCCCCATTCGCAGCGGTTCCCGTCGGCGCATAGTACACGCCCTGCGCGGGGGGCGGGGTTCCCGGAGGCACGGCTGCGGCTGGAGTGGTCGTCGTGGAAACCGCTTCCTGTGTCTGGCCTGGAGCAGGCGGCTGCACCGTCGTGGTGGTTGTTGTCCCGTCCTTGGCTACGGAAACCACCTGCTGCGCCTGCCCCGTTGCCGCGGCCTGTTTCTTCGCCTGGTCAATCGCCTTGTCCTGGGCCGACTCGCACCCGGCAACCGTCAGCATCGCCAGCGCCAAACTGGCCGCCAACTGAACCATTCGTGTTCGTGTCATCATCGTTCCTCTTTCCTGTTGCAATGTCATTCGGGCTTCGTGCTCAACCAGGCAGTCATGGCGGCAAACCGCCGCCAGTCTATTGCGAAACTCCTCCGTCGCCTATTTCACATAAGATGCAACGGAAGGGGACGTTGCCGGCCCTTAGATCAAAATTTATCATCCCGCATCCGATTGATCCCCGGCGACTTACGCAGGGGCAGGCTCGCGCTGCTTATTCCAAATCAGAATACTGCCGCGCGGGCACACGAGTATGAACCCTGTTCGTCTCAATAGCATGAAGATCTCTCCGTTGCTCGGCACCCTCGTGCTTCTCGCTCCCCTGTCTCTACCTGCGGTGGCGCAGCGTTCTGCACCTGCCGGCACCGGCGAACAATTCAAAAACACCTCCATGCTGAAGCCACCTGCCGGCGCAAAAATTGCCATCATCGAGTGGCAGGACCTCACCTGTCCCAACTGCGCTCACGCATTTCCGATCGTCCACGCCGCGGCAGCGAAGTACAAAATTCCCCTGGTCCAGCATGACTTCCTGCTGGGCGGTGAACACGCTGTGTTGGGAGACAAGGAAGCTGCGATCTGGGCCCGTTATCTTGAGGACAAGGTCTCACCCGCCATCGCCGATCAATATCGCGGAGCCGTGTTCGCCGCGCAAGGCGGCATCTCCAGCAAGCAGGACATGGCGAACTTTACCCGCCGCTTCTTCCAGAGCCATCACATGGCGATGCCCTTTGTACCCGACCCCACCGGTCAGCTGACCAAAGAAGTGATGGCCGATAACGCATTGGGCGAGAAGCTCGGAGTTCAGCAAACTGCGTGCATCATCGTCTGCACACCTACGGAGTGGGTCCATGTAACGGACTTGAGCCAGCTCTACCCGACCATCGAGGAACTGCAGGCAAAGGCAAGCGCCGGGGAAGCGAAGCCGATCCACGTGAGGAAAAAGGCGCGTAGCTGATCGAATACCGGCGGAGCATGGCCCTGAGTGCGGCAGGGCCCGACACCGCGGTTCATCAAAGCGCTCTCTGGAGAGCGCTCGGTTTGCGATAGCATACGAATGTGAACTGTATGCGTTTGAAACAGACCCGCTCGTTTGCCGCCCTCGCCCTCGTTGCGCTCTTCTCTCTCCCTGCGCTGGCCCAGCGCTCAGCGCCTCCAGGCACCGGGGACATGATCAAGGACGCCTCCTCCTTCCATCCCCCCGCAGGCGCAAAAGTGGCCATTATCGAGTTCCAGGACCTCACCTGTCCCGCTTGCGCACACGCCTTTCCCATCGTTCACCAGGCGGTCGCGCATTACAACATCCCGCTGATCCAGCACGACTTCCTCCTGGGCGGCGAACACGCCGTGCTCGGCGATAAGGAAGCCGCGGTCTGGGCGCGTTACCTGCAGGACAAAGTGTCGCCAGCCATTGCCGATCAGTATCGCGGCGCCGTGTTCGCCGCGCAGAGCGGCATCTCCAGCAAGGACGATATGGAGAACTTCACACGGCGCTTCTTTCAGACCCACGGCCTGAAGATGCCCTTCGTGCCCGATCCCACCGGCGAACTGACCAAAGAAGTGATGGCGGACCGCGCGCTTGGGGAGAAGATTGGCCTGCAGCACACGCCGATGATCATCGTCTGCACGCAGCATGAGTGGGTCCAGGTGACCGACACGAACGATCTCTACCAGACGATCGACGAGCTGGAGGCCAAGGCCGGCGCAGCCGCACCGAAGCCGGCCAGCGCAAAGAAGCCAGCCTCCACGAAGAAACCCACCCACTAACCGCGCGGAGGTCCGGCAGAGTGAAGCGCATCGGCATCCTGCTCTCCGGCCGCGGGTCCAATTTCGTTGCTATTGCGGAGGCCATCCGCACCCACACGCTGCCCGGCGCGGAGATTGCCATCGTCCTGTCGAACATCCCCGACGCGCCCGGCCTTGCGATTGCCGCAGAGATGGGCCTCGCTGCGGTCGCCATTCCCTCGGCGGGCCGCAAACGCGCGGAACACGATGCCGAGATGATCGCCCGCCTGCACCAGCACCGCGTCGATCTCGTGTGCCTGGCCGGTTACATGCGCATCCTCACGGCGGAGTTCGTGCGCGCCTTTCCCAACCGCATTCTCAATGTGCACCCGTCGCTGCTGCCGTCATTTCCCGGCCTCGACGCGCAGCAGCAGGCCCTTGACTACGGCGCAAAGGTCGCCGGCTGCACGGTGCACTTTGTGGATGAGGCAGTCGACCACGGCGCCATCATTGTGCAGCGCCAGGTCGCGGTCCTTGACGACGACACCGCGGAATCTCTCTCCGGCCGCATTCTTGAGCAGGAACACATCGCCTATCCTGAGGCAATCGCCCGCGTCCTCAGCGAGGAGTATGCCCTCAGAGGCCGCCGCTACGTCAAAACCGGCGCTGCGCCGCCCCGGCTCGAGCAGATTCTGCCGCGATAGCTTTGCGCCATGGCATCAATGAGCCCGATGCGCCGGCACTGGATGCGGCGGCGGTCCTGAATGGAACAGGTTGGTCACGTAACCCATCAATCCGAAGGCATTCAGCAGCCAGATTACGACCGCGATGATGACAATGATCCGGATGATCTGCTTGATGGCGCCATCCATCGGGATGAGCTCAACCAGGTAGAGCAGCAGGCCGACGACGACCAGAGTGATGATGATGCCGACGAGACCAGACGTGAACATGCGCGCGTTCTCCTGCATCGCTTGGATGCACAGAGTCGCCCGGCGCACGAACCCCGCGGCAAAATTTTGTTCCCATTGAGAGCAGCTAACCGCGAGGAGCGTCGCGGGGATTACGCCGCGCGCAGCGTGATCCGCACTTTGCGTCCCAACGCGGTCGCGATATTGACCAGCGCGTCCAGTGAGAAGCGGTCGATCCGCCCACGCAACAGATCGTTGATGCGCGGCTGGCTGACGCCGCACTGCCGCGCTGCCTCCGCCTGCGTCCAGCGGCTCTTCTTTACAATCTGCATGATCTGGATCATTACGTCAGAGCGGGCCGTCAAGTTCGCCGCCTCTTCCGGCGTGTCGCACAGGGCGTCCCAAACACTCGCGAACCGTTGACGCTTCATGGCATTCTCCTCATCTTCTGCAACTGCGCTTTGAGTCGTCTGCGGGCAATTTCCAGTTCCCTTTGAGCCGTGGCTTGAGTCTTCTTCTGAAAGGCGTGCAGGACGTAAACAGCATCCTCAAGCCGCGCCAGATAAATCACGCGAAACGTACCCGTCAGGTCCCATATCCGCAGTTCTTGAACCCCTGCACCGACCGACGCCATCGGCTTGAAGTCGGAAGGCTCGAAGCCGCGCTGCACCTGCTGCAACTCGAACCCGGCCTTTCGCCGCACATCCTTCGGAAAGCTCTGCAGGTCCCTGAGGGAAGAGCCCAGGAACTCGATCTCTTTCATTGTGCAGAACAGACTATATCAGTACAGATATAAACGCAAGACCCGGAGGAGACCGCCTCAAATCTCCAGAATCACCGGCATAATCAGGGGCCTGCGGCTCGTCGACTTCTGGATATATCGCTTCAGGTCCGTGCGGATCTTCTCCTTGATCACGCCGTAGTCGCGCTTCTCCTCGTCGCTCGAACCTTCCAGCGTCCGCTGCACTACCGCGCGCGACTCCGCCACCATCTCCTCGTCGTCCACCGCAAATCCGCGCATCACAATCTCCGGCGCATTCTCCACCGTGCCCGTGCGCCGGTTGATGGTGATGATCGGCAGCACAATCCCACCCTCGGACAAGTGCTGCCGGTCGCGCACCACAATGTCCTCCACCACATCAATCGTGCCGCCGGAGTCGATGCACACGCGCCCCACCGTCACCTTGCCGTTCTTCTCCGCCGACTCCTTCGTCAGCTCCAGAACGTCGCCGTCTTCCAGCAGCATCACCTTCTCCACCAGCTCCATCCCGGCCGCGAGCTCCGCGTGACGCTTGAGGTGACGGTAGTCGCCATGCACCGGCACGAAGAACTTCGGCCGCAGCAGGTTGATCATCAGCCGCAGTTCCTCCTGCGAGCCGTGTCCGCTCACGTGGATCAGCCCCTGCGTGCCGTCGTCATGGATCACTCGCGCGTCACGCCGCTCCAGGTGGTCGATCATGCGATAGATCGCCTTCTCGTTCCCCGGAATCACCCGCGAACTCAGCACCACCGTATCGCCGGCATCGATGCGCGCGTGCTTGTGGTTGTTCACCGCCGCGCGGGACAGCGCCGACATCGGCTCGCCCTGCGTGCCGGAGATCATCACCATCACCTTGTGGTCCGGCATCTCGCGAATCTGCCCCGGATGGATGATCAGCCCCGCCGGCAGCTCCAGATACCCCAGGTCCTGCGCAATCTCCGTCGAGTTATCCAGCGAGCGTCCCACCACCGCAATCTTGCGCCCATGGTCGTGCGCCAGCTCCATCGCAATGCGTATGCGATGGATCGAGGACGAAAAACAGCTGAAGAACAGCTTCTTCTTCGCCTGGCTGAAGATCTCATCCAGCCGCGGCCGCACGGCGCGCTCGCTCGGCGTATAGCCGCGCCGGTCTACGTTGGTGGAGTCCTGCAGCAGGCACAGCACGCCCTGCTTGCCCAGCTCCGCGAAGGCATGCAGGTCGAATGGCCGCCCGTCCGGCGACGAGAGATCGATCTTGAAGTCGCCCGTATGCACCACCATGCCCACCGGCGTCTGGATCGCCAGCGCGACGCAATCCACCAGCGAATGCGTCACGCGGATGGGCAGGATCGTAAACGGCCCGACAGTAAACCGCGCGCCGGGCGTGATCTCAATCAGCTCGGCGTCGTCCAGCAGGCGATGCTCGTCCAGTTTTCCCTCTGCGAGCGCCAGCGTGAACTCCGTGCCGTAGACGGGCACGTTGAGCTCGGAAAGTATCCACGGCAGCCCGCCAATATGGTCCTCATGCCCGTGCGTCAGCACGATCGCGCGCACCTTGTCGCGGTTCTCCGTCAGGTAGCTGATGTCGGGGACCACGATGTCGACGCCCAGCAGCTCTTCTTCAGGAAACATCAGCCCGGCATCGATGACGACAATGTCGTCCTGCCAGCGCAGCGCAATGCAGTTCATCCCGAACTCGCCGAGACCGCCGAGCGGGATGAGTCGTAGTTTGTCCTGTGCCATTCAGCGTCGATTCTACACGCGGATCATCGGGCGCTGCGCAGTGGTTCAGTTCTGCGATGGCATTTCAGCGCGGTCGACGACGATGGTTTCGACAGGGCCTTTGGCGGGTTGGAGTTTGAGGCCGAGTTGCTCTTCGATGGCGGTGAATAGGTTGGGAACATTGTTGTCGGAGTCGGAAGAAGCTTCGACCCCGGGTGTGAACTTGAACGTGAAGTCGGCTTCGCCCTGGAGCCCGGTCTTGTCGATGACTTTGCGTTCGGCCTCATCGGAGAGCAGGTCGGCGAAGGACTCCATGGTCGCATTGTGGGCGTTTACAGTGACGCCGGCGTTCGAACCTTTAGCAGTGAGAGAGGTCTTGCGCTGCTCGATGGGCTCAAGCGGTTTGAGTTGCACCTTTGAACCGCCCTTGGCAATGACAAGCTCATAGACGGGAAGAGTCTTTGGCTCAAGATGCAGCTTGAGATGAAAACGGTCCGTGAGTAGCGGAATGAGCATGGCCTCCATCTGCACAGAGGTGGGCCTTGACGCGGCGGCTTCGCTGGGAAGCAGCTTGGCTTCGATGTCGAAGCGCGCCGAGGTAAGTGGGCCGGAGATGCCGGAGAGCTCGTCCGGATTTACGTCGTACGCACACTGGATGAGGCTGGCGAGAGTAACGTTGGTGCCGGTGAAGGTATCGTGGGAGACCTTCGTCATCGCGCCGTTGCCGCCCGTCTTGTTGGGCTTGATCGTGATGACATCGTAGGACCGCAGGCCAGAGGCGCGCTCCATTGCTTTCGCCGGTCCGTCATGCGCTTCTGATTGCCCGCTTGCCGACACAGCGGCGAAGAGGAAGGCGAACAGCAGTAAGCGCGCGACACGAGATGGTCTGGGAAGAGCAGGGCGGGTCATGCATGCCTTTCATATCTTCTGTTTCCCTAGACGCAGCCTCCCAACGCAAAGGATGCAGTATCTTCCTGTTTCGTTCCTTCGCCGGGTGGGGTGTGAAATCTCCGGGGCGGGTGCCCCACCCAAGCTCCGCTTGGGTGGGTTTGTTGCCACCAGCCTCTACGAGCACACGACGGGTCTACGCCTGGCGCGGGTCGGGCTTTTCGTTAATGAGCATCCACTTCGTGCCGAACTTGTCGGAGAACTGCGCGAAGCGGTGCGCGAAGAACGTCTCGCCGATCTTCATGTAGATTTCGCCGCCCTCGGACAGCACCTTGTAAATCCGCTCCGCCTCTTCAATCGAGTCCACATGCAGCGAGATGTACGCGCTGCGCATCGGCTGATAGCCCGGAACGTCCGCGCCCATCAGGATGCCGCCGCCGAGGGTCATGCTGGTGTGCAGCACCTTGTCCGCCCAGCCTGGCGGCGTGTGCTTGTCCGCGTCCGGCATCTGGTTCCACTGCATCGTGAACTGCACCTTGCCGCCCAGGTGCTGCTCGTAAAAGCGAAAGGCCTCGGCGCAGTTGCCGCCGAAGTTGATATAGGTGTTCATCTTCATGGTGCTTCCTCCAGGGTTCGTTTTGTCGTTTCAAGAATCATCGCCGGAGAGCGTCGAGCGCCTGTGCAAATTTTCCTGCAAAAACTCTTGACACCATACCGACTGGTTGGTACTGTACCGTCTAGTTGGTATGGTGACAAGCGAAAAATGAGCGCTCAGCAAATAAAATCCGGTCCCGTCACAAAAGCCCGGGTGGCCCATTCATCGAGCGACGCCAGTCGCGAGATGAGTGGGGACGGAAATCCCCCCTCCTCCCGCCAGAAGCTGCTCGACGCAGCCCTCCATGTCATCCGCGCGCAAGGCTACGCCGCCACCACCGTCGATGACATCTGCGCCGCCGCCGGCGTCACCAAGGGGAGCTTCTTCCACCACTTCAAGTCCAAGGATGACCTCGCTCTCGCCGCAGTAGCCCACTGGCGCGCCATGACCGAAGGCTTCTTCGCCGCCGCTCCCTATCATCGCCACGCCGATCCGCTCGAGCGTCTGCTCGGCTACGTCGACTTCCGCGCCGCCATTCTCACCGGCGAGATTCCCGACTACACCTGCCTGCTCGGCACGCTCGTGCAGGAGACCTACGGCACGCATCCGCACATCCGTCAGGCCTGCGAAGCCGCGCTCAGCTCACACGTCGCCGCACTCGCCGCCGACATAGAAGCCGCGAAAAAAATCTACGCACCGCGCGCACGCTGGACCGCCGAAAGCGTCGGCACCTTTATGCAGTCCGTGCTGCAGGGCGCCTTCATCTTTGCCAAGGCGAAGCAGACTCCCGATGTCGCCCGCGAGGCCATCGACCATCTCCACCGCTACCTCGCCATGCTCTTCCCTCACACTGCTGCACCACACAAACGCCGCTGAGGCAATCCGCACCAAATTTACGAGCTTGTCATTCTGAGCCCTGAGCGAGGCGTAGCCGAGTCGAACGGGCGAAGGATCCCCGCATTTGTTCTTTGAACCGAAATCCAAGGAGTCACCGATGCAAACCGCCAATGCCCCATCCAAACCCGCCCGCATCACCGGATACGTCCTCTCCACCCTCGCCACCCTCTTCATGCTCATGGACGCCGGCATGAAGATCGTATGCCCACCGTTCGTCGTCACCGCCAGCGCGCCGCTCGGCTACAGTTCCATCGACACACTGCGCGTCATCGGCATCGTGCTGCTCGCGTTCACGATCCTCTACATCATCCCGCGCACGTCGATCTTCGGCGCGATTCTCATCACCGCATTCCTTGGTGGCGCAGCGGAGGCCAACGTCCGCACGGGCCAGCCGCTCTTTAACCTGGCCTTCCCAATCCTCTTCGCCATCATCCTCTGGGGCGGACTCTGGCTGCGCAACCTCCGCCTCCGCGCGCTGGTGCCTCTCGCCGCCTGCGCGGATTGCCAATTCCAGACGAACAGATACAACACGGCCACATTACCCTCTGCCTGAAAAGACAGAGCGATCCGCATTGCGCGCCAACGGCGCGCGCTACCGTAGCCTGGGGCAAAGCCCCAGGTGTCCAGCAGAGCAACGGATTGCGGGCTGTAGGCCCGCGCCAAGCATCGACATCAGGGAGCCACCCATGACCACCGCCGCACCCGCCACACAGTCCGTCACCTCCGTCGAAGGCCGTGACCTCGTCCTCACCCGCCATATCAACGCCCCGCGCGAGCGCGTCTACCGCGCGTGGACCGATCCCGCGATGATCGTCAAGTGGTTTACGCCTCCGCCCTGGAAGACCACCTCCGCGCAGATGACGCTGCGTCCCGGCGGCTCGTCGCTCATCGTGATGCAGGGTCCCGAGGGTCAGGAGATTCCCAATCGCGGCGTCTTCCTTGAAGTCGTTCCCAACGCGAAGCTCGTCTTCACCAACGCGTACACCTCTGCATGGGAACCGATGGAGCGGCCCGAGCACGGACCCGCTTTTCTCGTCACCTTCATCCTCACCTTTGAAGACGAAGCAGGACGCACCCGGTACACCGCGCGCGTCCGCCACTGGACGATGGAAGACCTGAAGGCGCACGAGGCCATGGGCTTCCACCAGGGCTGGCCCATCGCCACCGAACAGCTCGCCGCGCTGGTGGAGTAGAAGTCACAATCATGTCTTGTGTGCCCATTCATCGCGCGCCTTATGCGCGATGAGTGGGAAACGGAATAGCAGCGGGCTTCAGAGGCTGCTGAAAAACTCGGTTTTGCTTAAGGGCACGGCTTCAGCCGTGCCGTAAATGGCTGCACAATCAATGCGGCTTTAGCCGCTGAGGTCATTTGTTTGGCGTTGCAGCGGACTTTTTCAGCAGCCTCTTCAGCCCGCGGAAAGGGAATCAGATTCCGCTCGGCTTCAGCCTCGGGCCGCTGCGCTAATCCTGTCAAGAAAAACTTCGTAAGGCTTCTCTTATGAATCGAATGGAAACTCAAACTACTCCACCAACCCGCTACAATAGAAATAGGGTGGGCGCTCGAAAGAGCACCAGGGTGGAAAAACAAAAACTGAGCGGTGTGATGGGATCGTGTCCTCCGGACCGATCATAATCTCTTGATTTCAAATGAGTTGAGCGAACTCCTTTGAAATCAAGATCATATCTTAGAACCGCAATAGAATCAAAATTTTACCGAAAAGTGGGGGGGGGGGTACCCCCCCAGGAACAGGAGCCTCCCATGAACCTCGCCGCCTCGTCCCGCATCACGCCCTTCCTCTGGTTCGACCAGAACGCTGAGGATGCCGCCGATTTCTATGTCTCCGTCTTCCCCAACTCGCGTCGAGTCGGCGCACTGAAGACCGACCTCGACAACCCGAACATGCCGCCGGAGGGCAAGCCGCTCACCGTCAGCTTCGAGCTCGACGGCCTCCGCTTCACTGCGCTCAATGGCGGCCCGGCGCATGCGGGCCAGTTCAATGAGGCGGTGTCCTTTGTCGTGAGCTGCGAGACCCAGGCCGAGATCGACAGCTACTGGGAGAAGCTCACCGCGAATGGCGGCGAGGAGATCGCCTGCAGTTGGCTCAAGGACAAGTTCGGGCTGCGATGGCAGATCGTCCCCGCCAACATCGGCGAGCTGCTCTCCAAGCCGAAGGCCATGCAGGCCATGATGGCCATGAAGAAGCTCGACATCGCTAAGCTGGAGGCCGCAGGTAAAGAGTAGGAGCCGCGAGTCATCCGGCAACTGCGCCGCCGTCTTCCTCCGTGGCCACGGCCCGCTTCCCGGATGGTGGACGGCGATACCATGGAGTTTCCATGCCTCCCACCCTCAGCCGCGCCCAGATCCGTCCCGGCGACCGCATCTGCGCGGCCGTCTCCGGCGGCGCGGACTCGGTCGCGATGCTGCTTCTGCTGCATGAGACGAATGCTCTGCCGCGCAATGCGCTGGGCGTCGGGCTCTCCGCCGTCCATGTGCATCACGGCCTGCGCGGAGAAGAAGCTGACGCCGATCTCGCCTTCGTCGAGGCGCTGTGTCTTCGGCTTGAGGTGCCGCTGCATATTGAGCAGGTCAGCGTGCCGGAGCGTATTGCCCAGTCCCGCGCCGCGGGCGGTCCTGAAACCACAGAAGAAGCCGCGCGCGCCTTGCGTTATGAGGTCTTCGCCCGCCTTCTGGCGGAAGGTCATGCGGACTCTGTCCTGACCGCCCACACGCTCGACGACCAGGCCGAGACTGTGCTGATGAAGCTGTTGCGTGGCGCGTGGACGGAAGGGTTGTCGGGGATTGCTCCGGTCGTTCCCTTGGCCGATCTCCCACATCTCAAAAGCGAGATGTGGGGCACCCGATCACCGCACGGAACAGGGAACAGGGAACAGAGTCGCGCCGGCAACATTCTCCGCCCGGTGCTCTCAGCTCGTCGCAAAGAGCTCGAAGACTATCTTCGCGTCCGCGGCCAGCCCTGGCGCACGGACTCCTCCAACGCGGATGAGGCCTTCACCCGCAACCGTATCCGGCACCATCTCATGCCCATCCTGCGCGAGTACAACCCGGCCATCGATACGGCGCTCGCCAACCTGGCCACGCTCGCCTGCGAGGATGAGGCGCGCTGGCAGGCCGACCTCGTACGCATTCTGCCGCAGCTTCTGCTGCCCGGAAAGCCGGTGCGCGGCGGCGGCCGGGCGGTCGCAACCGCTCCGGATCAAGCGGTATGCGTCTCACTCGAACTGGATCGCCTACGGTCGCTCGATCCGGCCCTGCGCAGCCGTGTGGTCCGTGCAGCCGCCCGCTCGCTCGGCGTCCGGCTCAGCTTCGACGACACCGCGCGGCTTCTTGCCGTCGCCGGGGTCAACCCCGACTCCGACCTCAGCGCCGAAGCGCCACCTTTCGCCAAAGCCCGGCTCGCCGCGAGGCTGGACCTTCCCGATGGTCTGCGGGCGCAGCGGACCGCACGCGAGCTTCAGCTTACCCGTGCCGGATGACCGCGCTGAATCCCTG
>DATNAU010000184.1:0-5044 GCA_035572415.1 Acidobacteriaceae bacterium | reverse complement strand
CAAGTTTGTCTCGCCCTCTACGCCGGAGCGTCCTGCGCACCGCTGCGCCTTCCCTGTGAGATCTCGCGCGACCTCCGCCGTCTGCTTCTTAATACGCTCCGGTTCGGGTGCCGGTTCTTATTTATTAAGTGACGACCGCGCGGCCTCTGGCCTCGCTCCACATTCTACAAAAGATTCTTGTGAGGCACTGTCTCGTTCATGTCACGCAAATCTACTTTCTTTGACGCAAGTGGGGGGGCGGAAGTCTCGAACCGGGCGATTGGAGAGCAAGATGCAAAGTCAAGTGTGACGGCTATTTGGACGCCACGATCCCAGCTACAATAGAGCTTCGGCGCGGTATTGCCAGCCTTTTGTCATAGCGCCTGCTTTCGTGGCCGCGTTCTTTGGGCCGCCCTGAAGAACTGCCAACCTGAGGAACGAATGCCCGATTCACCCCACGCGAAGGCCGCAGTTGCGTCCCAGACCGGAATCATGCCCGAGCCCAAACCGCTGAAGAGCACCCTGAACCTGCCGCAGACCGCCTTCCCCATGAAGGCGAACCTGCCCACGAATGAGCCGCTGCGCCTTGCCGCATGGGAAAAAGAAGACCTTTACGGGCAGATCCGCCGCTCGAGCGCGGGCCGGCCGCGCTACATCCTGCATGACGGGCCCCCGTATGCGAATGGGGCTATCCACCTGGGTCACGCGCTTAACAAGACGCTCAAGGACTTCGTCGTCAAGACGCGGACCATGGCTGGCTACGACGCGCCCTATGTCCCGGGATGGGACTGCCATGGCCTGCCCATCGAGATCAAGGTGGACGAGCAACTGGGCCGCAAAAAGCTGGAGATGGATCCGGTGCAGGTGCGCAAGGCCTGCCGCGAGTACGCGCAGAAGTATCTTGACCTGCAGCGCGAGCAGTTTATTCGGATGGGTGTCTTCGGGCGCTGGGCGAAGCCTTACTCGACGATGGATGCCGAGTACGAGGCGCGTATCGCGGAGACGTTTTTCCATTTCTTTGAGAACGGCTTCGTCTACAAAGGGCTGAAGCCGGTGAGCTGGTGCATCCACGACCGCACGGCGCTGGCAGAGGCGGAAGTTGAGTATGAGCAGCACACTTCGCCCAGCGTGTATGTGCGTTACAGGCTGACCAGCGATCCGGCGGCGATCGATCCAGCACTCGCCGGCAAAGATGTTTACACCATCATCTGGACGACAACGCCGTGGACGCTGCCCGCTTCGCTGGCCGTCGCCTTTCATCCGGAGATGGAGTACGTCGCGATCAATGACCGAGCCGGTGCTGGTGATTTAGAACAGCTTGAACCGGCGGTATACATCGTCGCAAAGGAGCTACGTGAAAAGGTCGAGCTTGCGTGTCAGTTGGAAGATTCCGACGAGATCCCGCTTGCAACATTCCCAGGCTCCAAGCTCGACGGGACAACCTTCGCTCATCCCTTTCTCGACCGCGTCGTCGCCGGTACAAACGCAACATACGTCACCGCCGATCAGGGTACCGGTGCCGTGCATACAGCGCCTGCACACGGCGTAGACGACTTCGCCACAGGAAAACGCTACTCGCTGCCTGAGGTGCAGTATGTGGACGATTCGGGACGCCAGATGCACACCGAGCGCTTCGGCGGGGATGTCGCGCAGGCTTACGAGGGCCTGAACGTCTGGAAGTCAAACCCGGTGATCATCAATCTGCTGCGGGAAAAGGGTGCGCTGCTGGCCGCATCCGAGTTCGAGCACTCGTACCCGCACTGCTGGCGCTGCCACAATCCCGTGATCGTGCGCGCGACCGAGCAGTGGTTCATCGCGATGGATACGCCGATGACTGCACCGGATGGAACTGCGACCACCTTTCGCGACCGCGCCCTGGCGGAGATCACGCGCGTGAAGTGGGACCCGATGTGGGGGCAGGAGCGCATCACCAACATGGTGGCAACGCGGCCGGACTGGTGCATCTCGCGGCAGCGCATCTGGGGCGTGCCGATTGCAGTCTTTTTATGCCGCAAGTGCGGCGAGCCGCTGAAAGACACCGCCATCAACAAGCGCGTTGTCGAGTTGTTCATGCGCGACTCCGCCGACGCGTGGTACATCCGCGCTCCGGAGGAGATTCTTCCGGCGGGAACGAAGTGTACCTGCGGCCATGAGGAATTCCGCAAGGAGATGGACATCCTCGACGTGTGGTTTGAGTCGGGCGCGAGCTCGCATGCCGTGCTGGATGTCGACCCAGACACGCATCAGGTTCCCGGCGACCCAGACCCAAAGAATGTAGATCCGCGCGCCGATCTCTACGCCGAAGGCGGCGACCAGCATCGCGGCTGGTTCATGTCGTCGCTGCTGTGTGGCATCGGCATGCATAACCGCGCGCCATACAAGATGGTTGCGACGTATGGCTGGACACTGGACGAGCAGGGCCGCGCGCTTTCGAAGTCGCTTGGCAACTTCATCGACCCCAACCAGGTGATGGATACTCTGGGCGGCGACATTGTGCGCCTATGGGTTGCAAGCGTGGACTTCCGCGAGGATGTGGTCGCGTCCATGCCGCTGCTGAAGCGGCTGGCGGAGGAGATCTACCGCAAGCAGCGCAATACGTTTCGCTTCCTGCTCGGCGCGCTGCGTGAAGTCGACCCGACGACGGGTGAGGAGCGAGCGTTCGATCCGCGTCCGATGGCGGATGGTGGCGATGCCGTTCCCTTCGAGCAGATGCAGCCCATCGACCAGTACATCCTCGCGCGGGCGGCCGAGCTGACGAAGAAAATCCGCGCGGCGTATGAGGCGATGGAGTTCCATCGCGTCTACCATCTGCTGAATGAGTTCCTGAACTCAGAACTGAGCGCGTTCTATCTGGACGTGCTGAAGGACCGGCTCTACACCTATCCAGTGAAGTTCAAGGCGGGCAATGAATATCAGCGCGAGCTGTACATCGCGCGCCGCTCAGCGCAAACGGCAATCTACAAGATCACCGATGCGCTCGCCCGGTTGACGGCGCCGATCCTCAGCTTCACCGCGGATGAGGTCTGGCAGCACATCCCCGGCAAGCAGGGCAGCGTGCATCTGCAGCTATTTCCGGAATCGACTGATCTTGCACCACTTCACGAAATCTCGGATCTCTACAGCGATTGGGAGAAGCTGCTGCAACGCCGAACCGAAGTGCTTGCAAAGCTCGAAGCGCTTCGCGCTGACAAAGTGATCGGCAAGGCACTTGAATCTATAGTGACACTCCACGTCTCGGGAGAGTCAGAAAAAAATCTCACCGAGAAATATCTCGGATCATTTCCTGAGCTGTTCAACGTCTCCGAGGTTGATCTTCTTGAGGTCACGCACAACGATCCCGACTATCTTCCGAATCTCGCGGCGGAACGTTCAAAGCAAAACAAATGCGACCGTTGCTGGCGGCACGTTCCCGATGTAGGTTCCGACGGCCGCTATCCTTCCGTGTGCGGGCGCTGCGCGCAGGCGCTCGATGCCATCGATTTCCCTCCGTATCCAGCGACCGTCTAACCCGAGTGTCTAGCGAATCAATGCAACTGACTATGTCCGAAACTGAGCAAACCCAAGCCGACACGACCAGCGTACCCACGGCACAGAAAGATCGCCGCATTTTCCTTTTTGTCATCTCCGCACTGGTCATCTTTGCGGACCGCATGACAAAGATCGCCATCGTGCACCGCATTCGGCCGGGCTACACCATCCCAATCATCCCGCACATCTTTTATCTCTCGCATGTGCTCAACACCGGTGCGGCCTTCTCGCTGATGGAGAACTGGCCGCCGGACCGTGTACGCATCGGCCTCATTGCCTTCTCCGTCGCCGCAGCTCTCGTGCTGCTCGTCCTGCTTTGGCGCGGCGGCAAGCAGCTTACGATGACGTCCGTCGCGCTGGCGCTGATCTTCGGCGGGGCGCTCGGCAACCTGTACGACCGCATCCGCTACCACCATGTCGTGGACTTTCTGCAGGTCATCATCTACCGCTACCACTGGCCAGACTTCAACGTTGCCGACAGCTGCATTGTCATCGGCGCCTGCCTGCTCCTGCTGGAAATCTTCCGTCCCGACCCACACAACCATCCCATCGCGTAGCAAACTTCTGCGCCCGCGCGCAAAACTTTGCGGCGGTTGCATGACGCCTTCCTCCATCGCATAAATTCTTGCCTTCCTTCCGGTCGCGGCGCATGCTTACTGCATGGCATCTCCGGATTCTCCGGAGGCCGGGCCAACGGACGCCTCCGACCCGCACAGCCCGACCCTCCCCGGCCATACCGTCGATGAGTTGCGCGCCCAGGGCAAAGCTGCCGAAGCCCGCGCCGAGTTCGAGCGCCTGATCCAGGAAGGCGTCGAGTCCGGTATCGATTCGCGCACGCCCGCAGCGATCTTTGACTCCGTTCGCGCCGAGATTCGGGCGCGCGCCTCCGCTCAATCCACCAGCGACCAGGACGTCCAGGCATGAGCTTTCCCGTCCGCTACACCCGGCAGGCCTCTCATGACCTCACCGATGGCGCGGCCTGTTTGCAGCAAAGCGAAGGCGAGCCGGTTGCGACGCGCTTCGTCGATATGGTCGCGCGCATGACCCGCTCTCTGGAAGGCTCTCCCACGCTGGGCACGCCGTGCGACATGCATTCCGTGCGCCGCCGCGACCTGAAGCGGCTGGCGCTGCCGGCGCCCTTCGCGGCATGGAAGATTTACTACGCGGTCCTGTTCAGCGAGCTTCGTATCGAGCGCATCCTGCATATGGCGCCGCAGCCGCTGGACGCGCAGCAGACCGCCGATCCAGGCAGTGCCAGCGCCTGAGCCGGATTTCAGGCAAAACCTCTACTCGCCAATCCACTGTCTCCTATCGGACAATGGAAGATGGCGATGCCTGACTCAATCCCAGCAGCGAACGCTTTCCTGGCTCCGCGCACAAGCGACGGAGATACCCCTCCCGGCGCGGCAAAGCCACGCGCCAACGGCAGCGCTGCGGCTGCGGCCGAGAACGACCGCATCACGATCCGCGGCGCGCGCACGCACAATCTCAAGTCGGTCGACGTGGACATTCCGCACAACGCACTCACGGTGGTGAG
>DATNAU010000183.1:0-2411 GCA_035572415.1 Acidobacteriaceae bacterium | reverse complement strand
CCTTCTTCTCGCCCGATCCCGTGGAGGCTGCGGCATGAGCACGCCCCGCGACTACCTCGCCGACCCGTACTCGCTGACCGACGCGGAGCTGCAAGCGTTGCTGTCACTCGCCATCGCATTTCATCACGCTCCGCGCATCGCATATGCCGAGCGCATGGAGCAGGAGGACCAGGCATGAACACTCCGCACACTGGCATCACTTACTCGCAGCGCAATGGCCTGCGTCGCTACCGGGAAAATCAGCGCGCGATTCGCTATGTCGCGCCGATGCACCGCCGGGCCGCCGACGTGCCGCCACCCGCGCCGCTCTCGTTGCGCCATCGCATCCGCGCAGAAATCGCGGCCGGTAAGCGCGTCTGGAAACAGATCGCCGCCGAAGTCACCGCCGCTCCGATCCATATGAAAGTGACGGTGGCCGTTTTCTTCGGCGCTGGTGCTTGGGCGTGGATCGCGCTTTTCTGTGGGTGGCTGAAATGAGCGGGCATATGCCATGGTTTGTGGCCCCGGATCGCAAGGATCTGGTTTTCGTGCCCGGTGTTGCACAACCGATGCGCTGCGGGAGTGTGGAACGCGCCCGCCTGGTCGCCGCCGCGCCTAAAGCGCTGGTGCTCGCACGGTATGCGGTGGACAACCCGGATTTTGATTCCGCCGTATTCGATCACATGGCGCGCGAGTTCATCGCCGAAGCCACCGGAGAGCAGTCATGAGCGCGCAGATCAAGGATGGCGGGCCGGCGTGCGGAAGAGCTGGATGCGACGCGCCATCGGTTCGCAAGCAAGGCCGTCAATACCTTTGCGCGAAACACTACCGGTTCGGGCAAATGCGCGTTCGCGCCAAACGTGACGGCAAAGTGGTCCCGGCGGCAGAGCAAATGGAAAACCTTCTGTCTTGGGTGCCGGACTTGGTTTGCGGTGAGTGTCACCGCCAGATGAACTGGCTTGCGGAAGATGGCACAGACACCGTCCTGACTCTTCAGCACTACCGCAGCGGATCCATGGCTTTCATTTGCCTTTCGTGCAATTCGCGGCACGCATCAATGCCAGGTGACACGTTTTGCAGCATGCCTGCCTTGCATAAGCGGTGCCCGCAGTGCGAGCAGATCAAGCCATTTTCAGGCTTCGCAAGGGACAACGGTCGGACCGGCCCAATCAAGCTCAAAAGCTGGTGCAAGGCGTGCTCTTCCACCGCACATACAAATTGGCAGAGGAATAACCGTGACCACTACAACGCAAAACAGCGAGAAAACCGGGCGTCCCGCAATGGCTGACCTTGACCTGCGCGATTACTTCGCGGCGAAGGCTCTCCCCGCAACGCTTCAGGATTACCACGCCGGTCTGCGCAGCGGAGAGTACGGATGTGATCCGGATTGGGCAATGGGCGTTGCTGTAGATGCCTACCAGCTGGCCGACGCCATGATCCGCGCCCGCGAGGTGCGGTCATGAGCGGGCCGGTGGATGTGCTTGCCGTGCTGCGCGCCAACATGGGTCCGCACTCCGAGGCCGTGGCCGCCGTGGCCGAACTGATCGAGGCGGCGAAGATGGCGAACGGCGATCACTCCGCGCCACACGACTGCTACGCCACCGGCCCGCTGACTGGCGATCCGGTCATGGATTTGGTCGTGTGCCCCGGTTGTCGCCTCGCTGCCGCCCTCGCCCGCTGCGGAGTCGCGAAATGAGCGCCCTCCCCCTTCCGCTCGCCCAGGCCCTGCGTGCATTTTCGCCGCCGCAGGAATCCGAAGCCGCCAGCTTGCGCCGTCAGCTGGACGCGCTCCGGTCTGACTGGCAAAGCCTGCTGCGCCTACCGTTCGAAGTCGAGTTCGAGTCGCCCGGCACCTACGGCCTCGCTCCCGAGGACTCCGAACCGCCCAGCTATCGCTACGTCACGGCGGACGATGACGACGTGCGCGACGCCGTGGACGCACTGATCGACCGGCACATCGTCGAGCTGGAAGCCGACGTGAAGCGGCGCATGAAGCTGCGCGGCGGATGAAGATGCGCATGTCGCGCGCGAAGCACAGCCACAAGCCACCGCTTAACCACCTTCAATAACGCCGGGATTCCGGCAAGGGATTCGAGATGTCAAACATGTCTTATTGCCGATTTCAAAACACCAGCGCCGACCTTTCTGACTGCATGGAACATCTGTTCACGGATGATCTTTCCGAAGAGGAAGAGAGAGCCCGCAAAAGCCTGATTCGGAAGTGCAAGGAAATTGCCGCAGATTGCGAAGACGAAGATTAACCCAACCCCCGCGAACTGCGCGCATCTCCTGGGGAGTTCCGGCCCCTAACGCAGTACCGGAGCAGCGGCACTCTCTGCGGCATGGATGCCAAGAGTGCACACCAAAGCAGCTAGTCGGCGGGCAGGCCGATCCGTAGAGACGAAAAGCTGGCTGCTTTTGTGTTCGTGGGA